>JAEWJS010000151.1 GCA_023386495.1 Bacillota bacterium
GGGTTGCCGGGGTTGCCGGGGTTGCCGGGGTTGCCGGGGTTGCCGAGGTTGCCGGGGTTTGCATGCGAAATCTCCAGCGTTTCGCGGAATTGTCGCACCATCGTCACGCTCCTGCATAGGTTGTCTCATGATGAGCGCAATAAGAGAAACCATGATGGAGGAGACAAGCGATGGACAATTGGATCTGGATGGCAGCGGGGGCCGGAATCTTGGTGACGGCCAGGCTCTTGCAATGGTTGTACTGGCGCTTCTTCGGCCGCGGCTCGCTGCATGACTACATCCGGCAAGAGGAGGCACCCGAGGGCGAATACCGCGTCCTACGGAAAATCAAAACGCCAACGCAGCGGATCGCGCACGTGGAAGTGAACGGCGAGACGTGGATCTACAGCAACGGCGACGTCATGTTCACGACCTCGGAGGATGAGAATCAATACGCCGAGGCGCTGGTCCATATCCCGATGGCCGCTGCCGCCAGCCGCGAACGCGTACTGATCATTGGCGGGGGCGGAGGGATTACGACGCGTGAAGCCCTTCGCTATGCGGACGTCGGCCACATTACGACCGTGGATATCGATGAAGCCATGATGAATTTCGGCAAGCAGGTGGATTCGATTATCGCGTTCAACGACAATGCCTTGAACCACCCCAAGGTCACGACGGTCATCGCGGACGGCCGCGAGTTCATCGAGCGCAGCCCGGACAAGTGGAATGTCATCCTCATCGACATCCCCGAGCCGAACGGCCAGCGGCCGAATCTGTCGCGCCTGTTCAGCGATTCTTACTATGCGCTGCTGCGTGAGCGGCTCGCGCCGGGCGGCGCCATCTCCGTGGCCTGCTCGGCCTCGTCCTATATGCCGGAATATTACTGGAGCATCCAAGCGACGCTGGAGCAGGCCGGCTTCCACGTCATCCCCTATCACTACGACTATATCGTAGAGTCGGGAGAAGACTGGGGATTCTGCCTTGCGACGGCAGCTCCGCTTGACCCTAAGCGGATCAAGGTTCCTGTGCAGACCCGTTATTTGACGGAGCGCAGGCTTGCGGACATGTTCCATATTCCGCATTATTTTGCGAATCACGAGCAGGAGCGCACCGTGCAGACCGACAACAACCGGGTGCTGCTCGACATAGTGATGCGCACTTACGGCGTATAACCCCCCCAAAAAAACGCGAGAGCGCTCCATGCGCCCTCGCGTTCCAACCCCTACCTGCTATTCATCCTACACCGCTTCCGTGCTGACTCGCCCGGTGAACTGGCTCTGGTACAGCTCCGCGTAGAACCCGCCGGCCGCGAGCAGCTGCTCGTGCGTGCCCTGCTCGATGACCGATCCGCCGTTCATGACGAGGATGATGTCCGCATCGCGGATCGTCGACAGCCGATGCGCGATGACGAAGCTCGTGCGGCCTTCCATCAACGCATTCATCGCCTGCTGGATATGCAGCTCCGTCCGCGTATCGACGCTGCTCGTCGCCTCGTCGAGGATCAGGATCGCAGGATCTGCCAGCACGGCGCGCGCGATCGTCAAGAGCTGCTTCTGCCCCTGCGAGATGTTCGACGCCTCTTCGTTCAGCACCGTGTCATACCCCTCAGGCAGCGTCCGGATAAAATGATCCGCATACGCCGCCTTCGCCGCACGCACCACATCCTCCTCCGTCGCCCCCAGCCTTCCGTAAGCGATGTTCTCGCGGATCGTGCCCTTGAACAGCCACGTATCCTGCAGCACCATGCCGAACTTGCTGCGCAGCTCGCCTCGCCGCTGCTCCGCGATATCGACGCCGTCGATCGTGATCCGCCCGCCGCTGAGCTCATAGAAGCGCATCAGCAGGTTGATCAGCGTCGTCTTGCCTGCGCCCGTCGGTCCGACGATCGCCACCGTCTGCCCGGCGCGCACGTCGATGTTCATGCCCTCGATCAGCAGTTCGCCCGGCTTATAGCCGAATGCCGCCTGCTCGAACCGCACATCGCCTCGCGTCTCCACCCGTCTGCCGTCAGCCTTCGCCGCCGGATCGGCGCTCTCCTCTTCCTCGTCGAGCAGCTCGAATACCCGCTCCGCAGAGGCAATTGTCGATTGAATAATGTTCGCGATCTGTGCCGTCTGGGAGATCGGCATCGAGAACTGCTTCGAATACGAGATGAATGCCTGCACATCGCCGATCGTGATCGAATTCTGCATGACGAGAATGCCGCCCGCGATGGCGACGAGCACGTAGCCGAGGTTGCCGATGACGTTCATGACCGGCATGACGATGCCGGAGATGAACAGCGCGCGCCAGCCCGAATCGTACAAGCGCTCGTTCACGGCATCGAACTTCTCGATCGACTGCTTCTCCCGCCCGAATGCTTTTACGATCGCGTGGCCCGTATACATCTCCTCGACATGGCCGTTCAGCTCGCCGATTGCCGCCTGCTGTCCGCGAAAATGCTGCTGCGACCGCTTCGTGATCGCGCCGATCGCCGCGAAGCTGATCGGCAGCGTGAGCACGACGATCAGCGTCATGAGCGGGCTGATCGTCAGCATCATGACGATGACGCCGATCAGCGTCACGATCGCCGTGATGAATTGCGTAAGACTCTGCTGCATCGTCGTGCTGATGTTGTCGACGTCATTGACGACGCGGCTGAGCGTCTCGCCGTGCGTCCGCGAATCGAAGTACTTCAGCGGCAGCCGCGCCAGCTTCGCGTTCACTTCCTTGCGAAGGCCGTACACGACCCGCTGCGATACGCCAGCCATTACGTACTGCTGCAAGAAGCCGAACACGGAGCTGATCACGTATAGCGCGGCCAATAGACCCATGATCTCGGCGATATAGCCAAAATCGATCCCCGCCCCCGACACGCCCTGCATCTTGCCCATCATGCCCTCGAAGATGGCCGTCGTCGCATTGCCGAGCAGCTTCGGACTTACGATTCCGAATACCGTGCTGAGCACCGCCGTCAGAACGACAACGGCCAAGCCCACGGAATGCGGCTTCAGATAACCTGCCAAGCGCCGAAGCGTGCCCTTGAAATTTTTGGCCTTCTGGACCGGCATGCCGAAGGCCGGCCGGGATCCCGGTCCGAAGCCCGGAGGACCCATGGGCCGCTGGCCGCCGCCCGGCCCGCCAGGACCGCCGGAATTGCCGGATCCCGCGCGTTTCTGTTCACTCATGCGATCTCCTCCTCTGACAGCTGCGACAGCGCAATCTCGCGATAGACCTCGCATGACTGCAGCAGCTCCCGATGCGTGCCGATGCCCACGATTCGTCCGTCATCCAGCACAATAATCTGATCCGCATCCATGACCGTGCTGATCCGCTGCGCGACCACGAGCACGGCAGCGCCGTTCGTCTCGCTCCGGAGCGCCTGCCGCAGCCGCGCATCCGTCTTGTAGTCCAACGCGGAGAAGCTGTCGTCGAAGACGTACACGTCCGGCCGGCGAACGAGCGCCCGCGCGATCGACAGCCGCTGCTTCTGCCCGCCGGACAGATTGCCGCCGCCCTGCGCGATTATCGCCTCGTATTGGCCTTCCAGCTCGCCGATGAAGTCGGCTGCCTGCGCCACCGCTGCCGCATGGCGAACTTCTTCGTCCGTTGCCGCTTCCTTCCCGTAACGGATGTTCTCCGCCACCGTGCCGGTGAACAGCAGCGCCTTCTGCGGCACGAGACCGATCCGCTCGCGGAGATGCTCTTGCTTCATCTCGCGGACGTTGACGCCGCCCAAGAGCACTTGCCCTTCCGAGACGTCATAGAACCGGGGGATCAGGTTCATGAGCGTCGACTTGCCTGAGCCGGTGCCGCCGATTATTGCCGTCATCTTCCCCGCTTCGGCCGTGAAGGAGACCTGCTCGAGCGCGGCCATCTCCGCGCCCGGATAACGGAAGGTCACGTTCCGGAACTCGACGGACGGCTTCTCCGCGTTTACATGTGCCGACGCGCCGTTATCCGTCAGACTCGGCTCCATCTCCAGCACCTCCCGAATCCGGTTCCATGAGGCAACCGCACGCGGGATCATGGTCAGCATCATGGAGGCGAAGACGAGCGCGAACATGATCTGCCAGGCGTATTGGATGAATGCGATGAGCTCGCCGACTTGCATCTGGCCGTTCTCGATGCGGATGCCGCCGAACCAGATGATCGCCAGGGATGCCACGTTCATCACGAGCAGCACGACCGGCATCATGAAGGCCATCAGCCGATTCACGCGAATCGACGTGTCGGTCAAGTCCAGGTTGGCCTTGTCGAAGCGCTCGCTCTCATACTCGTTCCGGTTGAAGGAGCGAATGACGCGAATGCCCGTCAATTGCTCGCGCAGCACGAGACCGAGGTGGTCCAGCTTCGTCTGCATCGCGCTGAACAGCGGACCGCCCTTCCGGAATACGATCGCAATGAAGAACGCAAGTGCCGGCACGACCGCGATGATGACGACGGACAGCGGCGCATCCTTCGAGGCTGCCATGATAATGCCGCCGATGCACATCATCGGCGCCATGACGATGACGCGCATCATCATCGTCATGACAGAGAGCACCTGCGTAATGTCGTTCGTCGTGCGCGTGATGAGCGATGCGGTGCCGATCCGGTCGAACTCCTCGAGCGAGAATCGCTCGACATGCCCGAACACGCGGCTGCGCAGGTCACGGGCGCAGCCGCTCGCCGACTTCGACGCCCAGAAGCTTGCGCCGACCGCGCACGCGCCGCCGACCAGCGTGACGAGCAGCATGAATGCGCCGATCTGCCAGATATGCGCCGAATCGCCCTGCACGACGCCCCGATCGACGATATCGGCCATCAGCGTCGGCAGGTACAGCTCGGAAAGCGATTGCAGGAATACGAGCACGAGCACCAATATGACTTGAATCCGATAAGGCTTCAGATATGTGAGAAGCTTCAACATCGATTATGTCTCCTTCTTTCCTAAGATTGTCTAGGCCCCGGACCGCCCTCGAAGAGCGGCGGCGTACAGCCGCCTCCCGGATTCCGCTCCTCATAGAACCGCGATACATCGTCCAGCAGTTCGATCAATTGGCCGGCTCTGTCCATGCCGAGATGCTCGATCAGCTCCGACATGCTGTCGACCATGGCGACTTCCGCCGCCTGCGTTACCTTGAGCCCCTCATCCGTGAGTCGAATCCGCACGACCCGGCGATCCGCGGGATCCGGGCAGCGCTCTACCAGGCCCCTCGCTTCCAGCACATTCACCGTCTGTGTCGCGCTCGGCATCGTGATGCGCAGTGCCCCGCTCAGATCCGACGCCTTCAGCCCCGCCGTGTTGCCGTTCTTGAACGAACGATAGAGCACGAATAGCATAATCGTCTCGCTCTTCGTGGACCCGATGACGGGCTTCCTCCCCTGCCAATGAAGATGCCATTGGCGAAATGCTCGGATCAGTTCGTAAGATAACGTACGGTGCGTTGTCATCGCTGCCCTCCTCTTATCGGAATCGTTCCATTCGTTAGATTTCCTAATAGTTTATTTAGGTAACCTAATTATATGCACGCAATCGCACCCCTGTCAATATCCCCCAGTGCTGGTTGAATATTTTAGCGCGAAGGATACCACATTATTAAACATAGAAGAGAGAGAGAGGATGCGACCCCTCATGTCAATCGATATGCACACGCCTGTCAGAGACTTGACCCCTGAACATTCGAAAGAACACTTCCCGAAGCTCGCCTCGTCCGAAATCGCGAACCTGTGGACCCAGTACATGAACGACAGTATGGCTGTATGCTGGATAACCCATGCTCTGAAGCATGCGCAAGATCAGGATGTCCGCGGCATTCTGGCGTTCGCGCTGGAACTGTCGACCGCCCATATTCGCAGCATCACGGATTTTTTCCGGCAAGACGGATTCCCCCTCCCGCAGGGCTTTACCGAAGCGGACATCTTGAACCCTGACGCTCCCCCGCTGTTCACTGACATCTTCATGTTGAATTACTTCTATGTCATGACGCTAATCGGCCTGACAAGCTACGCTGGCGCGCTGTCTACATCCGTTCGCTCCGACCAACGGGCGTATTTCGTGCAGTGCCAGAACGAGACGATGCAGCTCTATAACCGCATTGTCGATACGATGCTGCAGAAGGGCATCTACTTCCGTACGCCGAATATCACCCCGCCCACCGGCGTCGACTTCGTGGAGAAGCAGAGCTACTTGACCGGCTGGTTCGGCAAGCGGAGACCGTTCAATGCCATCGAGATGAGCGGCGTCTACTACAACATGGCCAAGCTGGTTGTGAAAATCGTGCTCGAGATCGGCTTCAGCCAGGTGGTACAGTCGGAAGACTTGCGCAAATATCTGCAGCGAGGAGCCAAACTCTGCGAGAAGCAGTTCCAGGATCTCAGCTCCATGCTATCGGATGACAATTTGCCCTCCCCGCGCAAGCTCCAGTCGGAAATTACGAACGCTACCGAGCCGGCCTTATCGGATAAGCTCATGATGTATCATATCGTGACGCTGATCTCGGCTTCGGCCGGGTTCTATGGCGCTGGCTTGTCCGTGGCGCAGCGGCGCGATATGGCCGTCAAGTATGCCGAGTTCATCGCCGAGATGGGCGTGTTCGCCGAGGACGGGATCAACCTCCTCATCGAGCGCGGTTGGCTGGAGCAGCCGCCGGGCGCCGTCGACCGCGAAGCGCTCGCGAATCAGAAGTAGCCCGCATGAGACAACGCGATCGCACGGAGGTCGTTCTGTGGAGCATCGCTTTGCCGGGGTTTGGTCAACTGTTGAACGGGAAGTACTTGAAGGGTCTATTGCTGGTCGGTTTGGAATTCCTCATCAACGTCCAATCCAGACTGAACGAAGTGATCATCTCAAGCTTCCATGCCGACTTTGAACAAGCTGCCGCCCAAGCGGACTATCAATGGCTCATGTTTTATCCCTGCATCTATATGTTCGGCATATGGGATGCCTATCGGGATGCGGGCGGCGGCACCGCGCCGTATTCGTCTATCCCGGTCGCATTCGGCGCGTACTTCGGCACGATCGGCGTCATGTTCTCGCATGCGCTGCTAGGGGCCGTCTATCTGGGCCTCGGATGCATGGCTATCGGCATCGTCATCGGACGCATCATCCGGGATATACTGCGTCGGCGCATCCGACCGGATGACCGGCCGCCCGAAACATAGCTACGCTAATAAGCTATTCGCGCATGCCGCGCTCAACATCCCGCTCTAGCGCTGCGCCTTACGGCGCGGAGGCGGCGACAGGAAGGCGAGCAATGAACCGGCCGCCCAGATGACGATGGATGCAATCAGCATGAAGTTATAACTGCCGAATTGATCGTAAGCCCACCCGAATGGAATCGGTCCGAGCGCTGACCCGATGACCATTCCGGTCGTCGTGATACTCTGGATGCTGCCTAGGTGCTTACGTCCGTAATAATTCGGCCAGATTACGCCCATCGGAATGTTCATCAGCCCTTGCGCGATGCCCCAAGAGATCGCGAAGGCGAACACTGCCGCTTCCGAATGCGCGAAGATCAAGATGACGGGCGCGGCGATATTGAGCATGAACGTCAAGCCCAGCATCCGATGGACATTCACCCGTTCGACGATGAAGCCGGAGGCGAGCGAGCAGCCGAAGCTGATCAGCGGAATCAAGCTCAGCACATAGGCGGTTGTCGTGCGGTCGATGCCTTGCTCGCCTAGGATGGAGAAGATCTGGAACGTGATGCCGGTATAGATCATCGCCGGAATCGCGCCGCAGATCAGGATGAACCAGAACGCCCGCGTGCGCAGCGCCTCCGAGAGCGTCCAGGAATCCTCTGCCTGCGCGATTGCCGGACTGACGCCGCCCTCGGCAGCGCCAGCCTCGGCTGCTCCGTCCGGCAACAATCCCACGTCTTCCGGCCGATTGCGAACGAAGGAGTAGGCTGCCGGAACGAACAGCACGAGCAGTGCCAGCCCCAGCAGCCGCCATGTCTGCTGCCAGCCGTACCCGTCGATCAGCATATTGACCAGCGGCGGGAAGCTCGCGGCACCCAACAGCCCGCCCAAGCCGGCGAAGCTGAGCGCGCGTCCGCGATATTTCATGAACCACTGCGAGACGAGCGTGTTCGGAATCAAGGTCATCGAGCCTTGGCCGAAATACCGTACCATGAAGAAGCCGAAGAACAGCATGATCGGTCCGGTGACGAAGCTATTGTAGAGACAGGCGAGCGCCAGCAGCAGCGCAGCCAGCGTCAGCATGAGCCGGCGGCCGTAGCGATCGACAAGCCTTCCCACGAAGAATAACAGCAAGCCCGACAACAGCGTGGCCGCCGAATAGATGGAGGAGACGGTCGTGCGGTCCAGCCCGAAGTCCTGGATATAAGATTCGATGAATACCGCATTCGAGAACGTCTGCCCAGGCCCTGAGAAGAAGACGCCGAGCGCGCTGATCGCGACGATCAGCCAGCCGTAGAAGAAGCCCGTCTTGAAGGGCAGTCGTTCCTTCGGCTGCCCTTCACGGGATTGCGAAGCCAAGGATTGCGATGAATTCGGTTCCGTCATGCCGTGCCCTCCTGAGATGCGGTTAATTCAACGTTGTCTTCCGATAACGGTTGCGCTGGCACCTATTATAACACGCGTTCACAAAGGCCGCATACCAACAGAAGACCGTCTCCCGGCTGATGAACCGGTAGCGGTCTTCTGCATTGTTCTTGATTATCACCTTTCAACTCTCCGCGATGATCGATTTAACCCGGCCGACTTGCCCGTCTTGCAATCTAACCTTGATTCCATGCGGATGATTCGGAGAGTTGGTTAGAATATCCTTAACGATCCCTCGCGTCGTCTTGCCGGTGCGCTGGTCCTGCTTCAGCACGATGTCGACCGTGAGACCGGGCCGAATGCTGCTTCGCTGCTGTCCGTTCGTTGACAAGCCCCTCTCACCCTTTCTCGTTCCTTCGATGCAATCTAACTATAGCATACCCGTGCATTTGCTTGTATGCGCTGACAAGCGCTTTCCGGTATAATAACGGGAGAATCACGAATCAATCATGAATGAGGTGACACCATGGTTCAGGAGACGGAGACGTCCCCCCTGGACGCGCCCTCCGGAACCGGCGCGTCACAGAAGCTCTGCGCGCACTGCCGCGCTTATAAGCCGCTGAACGAGTTCATTCGCCGCACCGGCAGGCGATCCGGCAAGCAATCCCGCAGAGGCGCATGCCGGGAATGCCGCAAGCATCGTATCCAGCAAGGCACCGGAGCTGCGGATCCTCTTGAGCCCGCCGTGGAGCGGCTTCCCGAGCTGCCGGAACATCCGGAGCTGCCGGTACTTGTGCACGAACCTGCAGACCCATCGGCGGATGGCCAGCCAGCGCCTGCCGCTCCGGCGAAGAAGAGGAAGCGCAAGCGGCGGCGGCGCTCCGGCAGCAAGAAGCTGCTGACCGCTCGCGTGATCAGGCCGTTGCCCGCACCGCCCCCTCGTCCGGAGGGACCGGACGCATCCGTGCTCGTTCCGTCCAAGGAGGGCATCATATGGATGCAAGGACGCACGGATAAGGGACGCCGGTGGCGGCAAGAGACCGATCTCGAGACGGCTGTCACATTAGTGAACGAGCATGCCGCCTTCGTCGTGAATCGGCGTACGATCCGCAGACTCTACAGCAACCGCGCCTTCCGCTCGTATATCCTGACGCGCGACCGTTATACATGTTACTTTTGCGGCCAGTATGGCGACACGATCGACCACCTGCTGCCCCGTGCCAAGGGCGGTCATACGACGCCGATGAACTGCGTCTGCGCCTGCAATCTCTGCAACCAGAGCAAAGCCGACCGCGATCTGGACGAGTTCATGGGCGCCGATCCATCATAATGCCACTACAACATACGGAGGTCAACTTACACCATGAACAAACCTAGAATTATCGTCACCGGCGGAAGCGGCTTAGCCGGCATATGGGTTCTGAAGCACTTCGTCGAGCAAGGCTATGAGGTCATCAACCTCGACGTGAAGCTGCCTAAGGAGCCGATCTGCCGCACGATTATCACGGACCTGAACGATCTCGGACAAGTCCATAACGCGCTCGCCCCTTATGCAGGCGGACAGCGCAAGCAAGTGGAAGGTATCGTGCATATGGCTGCGATTCCGCAGGCCTACACGCATCCGAATGATGTCTGCTTCCGCAATAATGTCATGTGCACATACAACATCCTCGAAGCCGCCGCGAACCTCGGCATCGGCAAGGTCGTGCTCGCCTCCAGCGAGTCTTCCTACGGGATCTGCTTCGCGACCGACTTCTTCGAGCCGCAGTACCTGCCGGTGGACGAGTCCCATCCGCAGACGCCGGAAGACAGCTACGGTCTGTCGAAGGTCGTGAACGAAGTCACGGCCGCTGCGTTCCACCGCCGCACGGGCATGCAGGTGCTGAGTTTCCGTCTCGGCAATATTATCGTCCCGGAGGCGTATGCGGCCGTCAAGGCCAACTTCGATAACACCGAAGACAGACTTCGGATTCTATGGTCGTACATCGACGCGCGCGATGTCGCCTCGGCCTGCCGACTCGGAATCGAGCGTGACGGCCTCGGCGCTCAGGCACTCATCATCGCTGCGGACGACAGCTCTTCGGACAAGCCGACGATGGAGCTCGTCCAGAAGCACCTGCCCGGCGTAACGGATATCCGCATGCCGCTAGAGGGACGCGTATCGTTGATGGATAACCGTCTCGCGAAGCGCCTGCTCGGCTGGGAACCGCAGTACAAGATCATGGAGCAATAAGCCGACAGCAGCATAGACGAATAGAGGTGCCGTCCCTCGATAGCTGAGGGCGGCACCTCTTTTTCGCATTGGGCGGACCGCAGAGCGCGAATCGCCAAGCTCAGTGCCTAAGAGCGATTAGCGAAGCAACTGCGCTGTTAAGGTATGGTGCATGCGTTATTCCCAGACCCTGTCGGGCTTTCTGCCCAATAACGTATAGGATGCGCTAATTAGCGCACGAATGTTCGCTGATTAGCGAACTCAAGCCATATATGGCATCCATACGGAGCGAAGCCCTTGAATTAGCGCATAAGGGTACGTTAACAACGCAGATGCTTCGCTATTGCATCCGTGCAGTCTGCCTGCACACCCGACAGCCGGCAGCTCCAACAGCTCTGACAGCTCTCACCGCGCTTGCCGCCGCCGTTTGCCTCGTCCCGCTAGCAGATGCAGGTTTTTCGCTTGGCGCCGACCTTGCCCGCGACCAGAACCTTCTCAATATAATCGGATGCCAGCGGCACCTTGCATGCGGTCTGACCGACATTCACGTCGACCTTGCCGATTCTCGCGGCGACCTGCTCCGCATCGTCATGCAGCGGGATCACATAGCTGCCGACCGCGATGACGAACCCGTTCATCGTGTAGCGGACGCGATTGCGCTCTTGATGAATGGTCTCTTCGATCTGCCTTAGCAGCTGCCGAATCTCATCCAGATCGAGCCTATCATCCGGCGTGATCGAGAGATAGCTCGCATACGTGCTCCAGCCGCACGTCGCGACGATCTCGTCCGGGGATTGGATCCACTCCCGCGCGAGCTCCACCCCGTAACGGCTCTCTGCCGCCACCCAGGCTACCGTGTATTCCGCCGGGCTGTACCATTTGGCCTGCTTGACCCATGCCTCGAGCAGCGCCTTGTCCGCGGTCTTCGGGTCGATCGTTAAGCCGGCCAGATACATCGCATCGTAGTTGCCTGTCGCGAACAGCGCCTCCGGCAAGCCCGGCACCTTCTTCACGCCCTTCACCAGCTTCTTCATGTCCCCTACCTTCACGCCGAAGATCGGCTCGACTGCCCCATGCCGCAGGTAGGTCTTCTTCGTCTGCTCCGAGCCCATTGCCTCCAATTGCTTCATCGTCTCCGCTAATGCTTGTTCGATTGCCGTCGTCATCGTCATCGTGCAGACACATCCTTCGCTGTTGGAATCGACACATCACTACGTCGATTGTACCATGACAAGCAAGGGCCAATCGAATCACTTCGATTGGCCCGCCCCGTCCTTGTTATTGCCGCGTCACCGTGTAGCCCTGTTCTTCCAGCGCGGTCACGATTCCGGTCTCGCCAAGCATATGTGCTGCCCCGACCACGATCAGGTAGGTCGCAGGCGTCCCGCCGTTCAAGTAGCCCACCACTTGCTCGGTCATGGCCTGATTCCGGTCCACGAGCATCGCTTGGTTATACTCCTCGTTCTCGCTAACCGAAGCCGTCAGCTCGAGCAGTCCTTCATCATCGCCCGTCTTCCATATCTCCGCCATCGATTGCAGGCCGTCATCGATCTCCGAGAAGCTGTCGATCGTTGCGTTCAGCGTCGTCTCCTGCAGTTCATCCGAGAATCCGTTGAACATCTGCAGCTGCGATTCGAACGACTCCAGCTCGATAATCGGCAGCTTGCGCTCCATCGCCTTCTCGATAAAATAAAGGTCGATTCCGACTTGCCCGTCCATGCCGGTCATTGAAGCCTGCATGCCTTGAAGCGTCACCTCGATCACCCACGGCTTGAACGTATCGAAGCTGCCGGCCGGGATGCCGTTCTCTTCAAGCAGCGCATTCAGCTTATCGTAAGTCTCCTGCGCGACATGGTCCTTGAGCGTAGTGCCGTCCTGGTAGCTGCCAAGGCTCAGAATGAGCTCCTGTACCTTCGGGTCAGCCGCCTTACTAATGTCAATCTCCACGCCCAGATAATCCGCCTCGTCGAACGCGGACTCCATGGCGGGATTCAGCGGGTAAAAGCTTTCGTCTGCCAGATGCATCGAGCCTAACAGGAACACCTTGTTGCCCTTATGCTCGACTTCCCACAGGAATCCGCGGCCGCCGGCCGCTTCGGACTCGGGCTGCGCCGTTGAGGCCAGCACGATTGTCCGCGTCGAGGAATCCCATCGCACCTCGTAGCCGTTCGATTCCGAGACGGTGCGCACAGGGGCGTACACGATACCGTCGATCGCCTTCGTCTTCACGGCGTCAGCTTCTTCTTGCGTTAACGCCAGCGCAGCGTATAGCTCGTCCTGCGGCGCGTACGTGACGCCGTTATCGATGAACAGCGCATGGGATTCGAATGCGATCGCCTCGCCGTCGACTTCCAGCGTCACCTGTCTCTCTGCGGCGAACGTCGTGCCCGCGAGCAGCGTCAAAGCTACGAACATGGATACGAATGATACCAGCCATTTTCTCATCTCTCATTCTCCTCTCCTCTCCCGCATATATACGATAACAGTATAGATTGGTTTCCAATAATAGCCAACCCCTGCAGGACAGATTGCCGGTGACTCTTTGTGTCGCGGCGCCCGCGCGCAAAAGAAAAACCGCCAGCGACATTCAGTCGTCTGGCGGTTCTGCTCGCGTTACTTCGCGCTCACAACTGGCCCTAGCGCTTGCCGGAATCGTATGGCTCGCCTGCCGCCTTAGGCGCTTGCGAGGACTTGGAGAACAAGACCAGCGCGATAAGCGTAACCACGTACGGGAACACCTTCAGCAAGTACGGCGGAATATCCGCCAGCGACGGGATCGCTTGCGAGACGTTCGCTACCGTGCTGGCGAAGCCGAAGAAGAACGTCGCGCCCAGCACCCCGAGCGGTCTCCACTGCCCGAAGATCAGCGCGGCCAGCGCGAGGAAGCCGAGGCCCGATACGCTGCCCGTGAACTCGCCGGCGAACGTCACGATAATGACGGCGCCGCCGAGACCCGCGAAGCCGCCCGAGATCATGACGCCGATGTACCGCATCCGCCTCACGTTGATCCCGGCAGCCTCCGCCGCGTGCGGATGCTCGCCGCAAGCGCGCAAGCGCAGCCCGAACGGCGTCCGGTACAGCGCCCAAGTGCTGACGAGCAGGATCGCGAGGATCAGCCATGTCGACAGATATGTCTGCGAGAAGAAGAGCGGCCCGATGACAGGGATATCGGACAACCACGGGATATCGAAGCGCGGCATGCCCTTCGTAATCCGGATATTGCCGCTGCCCGTCATATTCCGGGCCAGGAACACGGTGACCGCCCCGGCAATCATGTTGATCGCCGTTCCGCTGATGACCTGATTCGCGCTTAAGTTAATGCTCGCGAACGCATGCAAGAGCGAGAACAACACCCCGATAATGAAGGCGAGCAGCAAGCCGACCCACACCGCCCAGCCTCCGAAGGAGGCTTCCAGCTGGAAGATCGCATACGCGCCAGCGAACGCCCCGACGACCATCAGGCCTTCGAGCCCGATGTTCACGATGCCGCTTCGCTCGCTGAACATTGCGCCGAGTGCCGTGATGAGCAGCGGGATGGTGAACGCGATGGCATACGGCATGATTTGTACAAGCGTTGTCCACATGTCAGCTCACCTTCCTGTCCGCTGCCGAATCCGTGCGCATGGCTGCCCGCCGTCCGATGAACCAGCGGATCAGGCGCTCGATCAGGATGCTCGTCGCCGCAAAATAGATGATGATCGCAATAATGGAATCGGCGATCTCCGGCGGAATCTCGGTCATCGCGTTCATGAAGCCGCGGCCCGAATACAGCAGTCCGAAGAAGATGGCCGCGAGCATCGCGCCGACCGGCGTATTGGCGCCGAGCAGCGCCACCGCGATGCCGTCGAAGCCCTGCGAAGGCAGGATGCCGATCTGGATATTCGACGCGTTGCCGGCATACTGCACGACGCCGCCGAGCCCGGCTAGGCCGCCCGAGATCAGCATCGATACGATGATGCCGCGATTCACCGCGATGCCGGCATATTCGGCCGCATGCCGATTATGGCCGACCGCCTTCAGCTCATAGCCGAGCGTCGTCTTGTTAATGACGAAGGCCGATACGATTACCGCGATCACCGCGACGAACAATCCGAGGTTAATGTAGGAGCCGCCGAACATGTTCATCAGCCAATCCACCTTAAGCGTCGCTTGCGCCGGCAGCTGCCTGGACTCCGTCTCCAAGAAATCCCCCTTGAAATATTCCGGCACGGCGTAATAGATGGTCCAATACGCGATCCAGTTCATCATGATCGTCGACACGACTTCATGTACATTGTATCTAGCCTTCAAGAGGCCGGGAATGAATGCCCATAGCGCCCCGCCGATGAAGCCCGCCAGAATCATGAGCAGGAGGAGCAGCGCCTTCGGCAGATCGAAGGTCAGCCCGACCGCCGTCGCGCAGAGGCCGCCGAACAGCATCTGGCCGGCTGCACCGATATTGAACAGGCCGGTACGGAATGCGAATGCCACCGACAGACCGGTGAAGATCAACGGCGTTGCCGTGGCGAGCGTATTGCCGACCCGCTCGGCGTTCTTCAGGCCCCCTTGGAGCAGATACGTATAGCCTTCGATCGGATTGTGACCGGTCACGAGCATCAGGATTGCCCCGGCGATCAGCCCGAACAGTACGGCAATTAAGGATACGATCGTATTCCTCATGCGCTTTCCCCTTTCCGAACGCCTGCCATCATGAGACCCAGCTCGTTCTCGTTCGTCTCTGCCGCATCCACCGTGCCGATCAATTCGCCGTTATTGACGACGGCGATCCTGTCCGAGACGTTCAATACTTCATCCAGCTCGAGCGATACGAGCAGCACGGCTTTGCCCTTGTCGCGATGCTCGATGAGCCGCTTGTGAATGTACTCGATCGAGCCGACATCGAGCCCTCGGGTCGGCTGTACCGCAATCAGCAGATCCGGATTCTGCTCAATCTCGCGCCCGACGATCGCCTTCTGCTGGTTGCCGCCGGACAACGACCGCGTAATCGACGCTGCGCCCTGCCCCGAGCGTACGTCGAAGCTGGCGAGCACGCCTTCCGTATAACTCTGGATGGCTTGCTTATTCAGAATGCCGCCCTTGGAATACGGCGGACGGTGGTAGACCTCCAGCACCATATTCTCGGCCAGCGTATAGTCGAGCACTAATCCGCGCTTCTGCCGATCCTCCGGAATATGACCGATGCCGCTCTCGAACCGCTCGCGGATTTTGAGCCCGGCAATGTCCTTCCCGTTCAATTGGATCGATCCGGATTCCACCTTGCGCAAGCCCGCAATCGCCTCGACGAGCTCCGACTGTCCGTTGCCGTCCACGCCCGCGATGCCCAGAATTTCGCCGGCACGCACGTTGGCGGAGAAATTTCGCAGCCCAAGCGTCTTTTTGTTCGACAGGACCGAGAGTCCTTCCACTTCCAGCACGACGCGTCCGGGTTCTGCAGGCTTCTTATCGACCTTAAAATTAACCTGCCGTCCCACCATCATCTCGGCCATCTTCGCTTCAGGCGTATCTGCTACTTCCACCGTGCCAACCGTCTTGCCGCGGCGAATAACCGTGCATCGGTGGGCGTACGCCTTAATCTCCTTCAGCTTATGCGTGATGATGATGATCGACTTGTCTTCCTTGATCAGGTTATGCATGATCCGGCCGAGATCTTGAATCTCCTGCGGCGTGAGCACCGCAGTCGGCTCATCCAATATGAGCACGTCGGCGTCGCGATACAGCATCTTCAGAATCTCGACGCGCTGCTGCATGCCCACCGAGATATCCTCGATCTTGGCATGGGGCTCGACGTTCAAGCCGTAGCGCTCCGAGAGCTCGGCGATTCGCTTCGCTGCCGTCCGCACGTCCAGCTCGAGGAAGCCCCGCCTCGGCTCTTGGCCGAGAATGATGTTCTCGGTAACGGTGAAGTTCTCGACCAGCTTGAAATGCTGATGCACCATGCCGATGCCGAGCCGGCCGGCTACGTTCGGGTTCCCGATCCGCACCTCTTGACCGCTGACCTTAATCGTTCCGCGATCCGGCTGATACATGCCGAACAGAATGCTCATCAACGTCGACTTGCCTGCGCCGTTCTCGCCCAGCAGCGCGTGAATCTCCCCTCGCTTGAGCTGGAGCGTGATGTCGTCGTTGGCGACGACGCCGCTGAATTCCTTGCGAATGCCCAGCATCTCTACTGCGTAATCCATGGATCGACTCTCCTTCCCGCGAAGTCCACTTGTGATCGCGAAGCAACACGAGGTGTCTCGGCGCTGACAAGCGGCTTTTGGAACTCTCAATGAAGAGAGGTTAGACACAAAAAAAGACGGTAGCCCCGTCTTTTCTCGTATTCAGCTCGCTGCTTGCTTATTTAATCAAGTTGCCCTGTTCAGCCGCCACCGTAATGTCGCCGGACTTCAGCTTCTCGAACACGTCCTTCGCAGCCTTGATCGCATCTTCGCTCAAGTTCGGGTTCTCGACCGGGAGGCCGATGCCGTCGTTCTTCGCGTCGAATGTCAACGTCTGTCCGCCTGGGAACTCGCCCTTCGACTCCGCTACGATAATATCGTAGGTTGCCGTGTCGATCTTCTTCATCGCGGAAGTCAGGACAATGGACTTGCCGTTCTCCATCTTGCCGTCTTCGTATTGGTTGACGTCAACGCCGACAACCCATACTTCTTGACCTGCTGCAGCGCGCGTCTTCGCCTCGTTGATAACGCCTACGCCTACGCCGCCAGCCGCTGCGAAGATTGCCTTCACGCCGCTGTCGTACATTTGTGCTGCAAGCTGGCTGCCTGCCGCTACGTTGTCGAACGTGCCTTGGTAGATCACGTTCTCGGCCTTGATCGTCACGTTCGTGCCGAGATTCTCATTCGCGTAAGCAACGCCTTGCTGGAAGCCCCAGTTGAACTTCTGTACGGCCGGAATCTCCATGCCGCCGATGAAGCCTACGTCGCCTTCCTTCAGATGGACGGCCGTTGCGACGCCGGCTACGTAGCCGGACTCATGCTCGGCGAAGAAGATCGAGACCGTATTGTCCTTCACGACGGCATTGAAGTCGCCGTTATGCGGCGCGCCGTCGAGAATGACGAACTTTGCGTCTGTATATTTGTCTTGGGACTTGAAGATCGCCGTCTCGAACTTGAAGCCCGGCGTTACGATGAATTTGAAGCCGGCATCGTACAGGTTGCCGATTTCTTTCGTGTAGTCTGCTTCGGTCGTGCCTGCAGGCTTCAAGTATTTATGCTCAAGCTTCAACTCTTCCGTTGCCTTGACGACGCCTTCCCAGGTGCCTTGGTTGAAGGACTTGTCGTCGATCGTGCCTGCATCGGTAACCATGCCTACCTTGAAGTCTGCGCCATCTCCTGCGTTATTGCCTCCGTTGCCTCCGCAAGCTGCGAGCAACCCTGCCAAAAGTGCGATGACGGCTGTTGTGACGAACCCCTTCTTCATGCCTAATGCCCCCCATAATATGTAATAGCAATATACACCAATCTCAGGCTTCATTATATCTTAAAAGACGGCTTGTCGCAATTTGTAATCTTGCGTCTATCGCGCCTTCAAACATGCGCCATTGCGGGCCATAACGCTGCCTGCGCTAAGGCTGTTTGGTCAGCTCCTCCTGGGCCATGCGGATCATCTCCCGCACCATCGCGCCGCCGATTCTGCCGCCGATCCGACCGGCATCCTCGGTACGCATATCCCCGTTATCGCCAGGCGTCAGCTTAACCCCAAGCGAACGGGCCACCTCGACTTTCACGTCATCCGGCCGGTTCGGGTCGACTGCGAATCCCTCCTGCCGCATGACATCGGCCTTGAATGTCTGCATCCCTTGCTCGGCACCCTGTACGAGCAGCCGCCTTCTGCTTCTTCTCGCCATCTCCGCTACCACCTTTCATTCAGCTTCCTAGAGACCCTTACGCGTAACTTTCCCTATTCGTCCCATATTATGAGCGCGGCGGAAACTTGCGGAGGAAATGCCCCGCTTGTTGCCCTGCCTGCACGCGGAAAGGCCGGCCGGGGGGAGGGGCCGGGG
>JAEWJS010000166.1 GCA_023386495.1 Bacillota bacterium
CGCCCCCGGCGCGCGGGCGGGGCTGGGGGCGGCGGGACTGCGCTACGCGCCGCAGTCCGCGCCGCTCCATTGGGCGCTCGGCAAGCATTATGCCGAGCTCGGGGACGGGCGCCGCGCCGCCGAGTCCATGCGGCGCGCGCTGGCCTATGACCGCTTCGATCAGGCGAAGCAGACCGAAGCGGTCGCAACGCTGGCGCAGCTTGCGTCCGCGCTGCGCGCCGGCGGCCGCGGCCAAGCGGCGCGCGATACGGCCGAGGCGGCGCTGGCGATGTTCGCGGACTATGACGCGCTTGTCCGCGGCCTCAGTCCGCGCGCCGCGAACGGACGCGGCTTCCGGATGACGGCCGAAGCCGAGCAAGCGGCCGAATCGCTGCGCCGGCTGCTTGGGCCGTCCAGGGCCGCGTCTGCGCCTGAGCCCAGTCTATCCAAATAGCCGAAGCACCCCCTGACAACGTCCATGCCGCTCGCTGTTCTGCCGCATAAGCTGGTAGAAAAGCGAGAGGAGGACACCAACATGGCATCCCCTAAGGTAAAACCGAAACTCAAGAGCAGCAAAGTCATCCGTACGACCAAGCTCGTACGAAAAAGCAGCAATACCGGTCCGATCTTTAACCGGCTGACCGTCGTATGGGTGCAGTCGAACGGCGTGCCGTTCGACACGACCGGCTTCTTCGCCCGGTTATATCGCGGCAATAACCTCGTGCAGACCGCATCGTTCGACCGATTCGGCGTAGTCCGTTTCAGCCGTGTTCGCACGCTGACTGAGGCAGCATACACGATTCGCGTGTACAGCGCGAACGGCACGCTGTTCCGGACGCGTTCCATTCCGGCAGGCGTCGAGACGTTCGCCGTGATCGGCTAGTCCTTGTCCATCAGGATTGCTGCCACCATCGCGAAAAAGCTGTACCCCCGGTTTCATGCCGGTCGGGTACAGCTTTTTTGCACATGCATCCGTATGGCTGTTACGCCTGGGCTCGGCGAGACTCAACCGCCGAATGCATCGCGGAATGCATCGCTGAGACGCTTAACGTCGACTTCCCAGAGCGCCGCGATGTCGGACGCGACGTTCTCCTCGAACCAATCGGCGAGCAGCTTGCGGTTGCTGTGATGCTCATGAATCCAGATCAGGTTCGTCGCAACCTTCTGGTAGTAGAGCTTCTCTGCAGCTTCCATCTGCTCTGGTGGAATCCAGGTTTTCAGCCTTTTGGCGGTGCGATACAGCTCGAGGCTGCACGCCCTGCGGATTTTCCGCGCTGTCGGCAGGCCGCCTTGATGTTTCTCTTTCGCGGGTTTCATGATGCGCCGGATCACGCTCCTCTCGTTCCTGCCTACAATGTATGCAACGCGAGAGTGTCAGGCTACCGGCCGGCGGTCCAGTAGCGAGTTCCTTGCCTACTGAATGACGATATAGCCGACCATCGGGCCGCTCTGCTGCTGGTCGGTGTGGGTCAGACAGAGAATCGGATACGTACCGGGGTGATCTGCGGAAAATTTCACGACCGTCGTCTCGCCCTTATGCACCTCGCCCCGTACGCCAAGGCCCTCGATAACGAACGGGTGGTTCGCGCCGTTCACCCCGGTAATGTGAAGCTGCACCTGCTGGCCGCGCTCGACGACGATCGTGCCTGGATCCCAACGATACACCTCGATCTCCTTGCCGTCCTTGCCGACGCTCTTGAACTCGCCCGTCACCAGATGGAAAATCCGATCCTCGCCGGTCATGATCGTGGCTGCCTCGGACTGATTCCATCGCAGATAGACGGCTGCCAGCGCAAGGACGACCACCAAGACGGCTGCCATGCGGATCTGCTTCCTGCTAATCACGAACACTTTGGACACTTCGCAACACCTCGCTAGAGTATGATCATTCTTACAGACAAGTCTATGCACAGGCTTGTCATGGCATGCCATCTTCATGGGACTGGCTGGAAGGATTGTCCTGATCTGTGATAGAATACGGTAGCGTGTAAGGATTGATGAAGCAGAAGGATGGTGTCTAGTGCAATGGAGCAATGGATTTCGGAGGTAATGGAAGCATATGGCTACGTCGGTATTTTCCTCTTAATCGCGTTAGAGAACTTATTCCCGCCCATTCCTTCGGAGGTTATTCTTACGTTCGGCGGCTTCATGACGACCACGTCGGAGCTGACGATCATCGGCGTAATCCTGGCAGCGACGATCGGCTCGGTTGTCGGCGCGATCTGCCTCTACGGCGTAGGCCGGGTGCTGTCGGTGGAGCGGCTGGAGCAGATTATTCTTCGGTTCGGCCGGATTCTTCGCCTGACGCCCGAAGATATCCGCAAAGCGGACGCTTGGTTCGACAAGTACGGCGTGTGGGCCGTGTTCTTCGGCAGGCTCATTCCGCTGATTCGCAGCCTGATCTCGATTCCGGCGGGCAGCTCGGGGATGAACTTCACCACGTTCCTCTTGCTCACGACGATCGGTTCCCTGATCTGGAATTCGGCGCTCGTCTACGTGGGAGCAGCGGTCGGCGCATCATGGGACACGATCGTGCACTACATGGATATCTACTCCAATTTTGTCTATCTGCTGTTGATCATTGCGGCTGCGGCGTTCATCTATTGGTTCGTGAAGAAGCGCGTGATGAAAGATTCCTAGCGAACGGCCGGCTGTCGGGTTTGAGTGCGGCAGGCGACTCTGATAACATGGAAGGAGCAGTGACGATCATACCACTACCGAAAGCAGGGATATCAGATGGCAATAATGGTGGCAGATAAGTTAGGCAAGGGCATCAGCCCGCAGCAGTTCATGGACGGTATGACGCGCAACAAGGATACGTTCATGTCGTACTACAATGAATATGCATGGCAGAGCGAGGACGATAAGGCATTCTTCGAATCGCTGAACAATCGGGACGACCTGCGCGTGCTGATCTTGATGGCGGACTGGTGCGGCGACGTTGTCAAAAATGTGCCGGTCATCTTCCGCGCGCTCGAGATCAGCGGCATTCCGACCGAGGTGCTGATCAAGGAAGAACACCCGGACACGATGGCGAAATTTTTGACGCTGGGCGGCGAATCGATTCCGATCGTCATCCTCGCGGATACGGGCGGGGCGGTGCTGGGGCAATGGGGACCAAGACCGCAGTATATTCAGGAACCGATGGTTGCGTTCAAGCAGGCGAATCCCGACCGCGAGGCGCCGGATTATCAAGATAATCTCGCGGAGACGAGAGCCGAAATCGGACGGAGGTATGGAGAAGGCACGGGCTATCAAGCGCTAGTCGTTCGAGAGTTCCGCGAGCTGATCTCCAAAGTGTAATGGAAGGGCTGCGCGTAGAATCGTTCTCGCTCGGTCCGCTGCAGACGAATGCGTACCTGCTGATCAATGCGGCGGGCAATCGGGCGGTCGTAATCGATCCCGGCATGAATCCGTCGAGACTGGTGAAGCGGATCGCGGAGCTGGAGCTTGAGGTGGAGGCCATCCTGCTCACCCATGCGCACTTCGATCATATGGGCGGTCTTGAAGAGGTGCGCCAGGCAGCAGGCTGCCCGGTGTATCTGCATGATCTGGAGGCCGATTGGCTGACCGATGCCCGCAAGAACGGGTCCGCTCGCTGGTCGGACGTTACGCCGCCGATCGTCGCGGAGCCGGCCGAGCATGCGCTCGACGAGGGGCAGACGCTTGAACTGATCGGCTTATCGTTCCGGGTGATGCATACGCCAGGCCACTCGCCGGGCAGCGTCAGCTTCCTGTACGATACGCATCTGTTCTCCGGCGACGTGCTGTTCCGCCAATCGGTCGGCCGTACCGACCTGCCCGGCGGGCGCGACGTCGACCTGCATCACTCCATCGCGAACAAGCTGTACAAGCTGCCGTCCGACGTCACGGTCTATCCCGGCCATGGCCCGCGGACGACGATCGGCTACGAGAAGGCCAACAACCCTTACGTCAGCGGGTAATTTCGTCAGGATGAGATCGAGCTACATACCATGCCCAGCACGCTGCGAAAGCTCGCATCGATGCTGGGCTTTTTTCAATGTAACGCCCACCTTGTCGCCCCGCTGACTCGCCCCTCGCTATATTCGCCATCCTGCCACGCCTGCACTTCGTCACGCGTACCCCGTCTCGCTGCCCCCGTCGCTCGCAACCTGCCACCCCGCCACACCGTCATGCCGCCACCCCGCCACCCCGCCACCCCGCCACATGCCGTAC
>JAEWJS010000185.1 GCA_023386495.1 Bacillota bacterium
CGTCTAGCCCATAAGAGAATCCCCGGCCGGCCGCAGGCGGCGGGTCTTCCTTCTATACACGCACCTGCGTAGCAGCCCTTACATATGGGTAAGGAGTAGAGGGTATAAAGGGTAGGGCACAGCCGAAAACTAAGCTTACGCAGGTCACGCCGGACCGCTTGACGTTTAAATGAAATTGCGTATAATTATTAATAAGTCAAAGAAAGTCAAAGTCAAGCGGGATATTCGGTCAACTGGATAACCGTTGTCAGAGCACCCTGGGGAGGTTGTGAGGAATGCGCAACATTTCCGATCTCATCGAGCAGTATTTGAAGCAGATGCTTCAGGAAAGCTCGGAAGGGGCCGTTGAAATTCAGCGCAACGAATTAGCCGACAAGTTCTCCTGCGTCCCGTCCCAGATTAACTACGTGATCAGCACGCGGTTCACGCTGGAGAAGGGATACGTTGTCGAGAGCAAGCGCGGCGGAGGCGGCTACATCCGCATTCAACGGGTGGAGCTTCCCAAGCTGCGGGCGATTCAGGCGCATATTCACCAGACGATCGGGGAGCGTGTCGATCAGCAGGCTGCCGAAGGCCTGATCTACCAGCTCGAAGAGGCAGGAATGATCGAACGGCGCGAGGCCAATCTGCTGCGGGCTGCCGTATCCCGCGACGTGATCGCGATCAAGCTTCCGCTGCGGGATGAATTGCGAGCCCGATTGCTGAAGGCGATGCTGATCGCATTGCTAACGCGCAGTTGACGGAATCGATCGATGACCTTTACACGGCGGAAGGGGGCAAGCGTTGTATGCTCTGTCAGGAATGCGGGAAGAAGCCCGCAACGCTGCATTTTACGAAGATCGTGAACGGCGAGAAGACGGAATTCCATATTTGCGAATCCTGTGCCCGCGAGAAGGGCGAGATGATTCCGGGAACGCCGAACGGCTTTTCCATACACAGCTTGTTGTCCGGACTGCTCGATTTTGAGCCGGCCGGCGGCAAGGGACTAGGGGCCAAGCTCGAGCATGCCAGATGCGAGGAATGCGGCCTGACCTACGGCCAGTTCAGCAAGATCGGACGTTTCGGCTGCAGCTCATGCTACAAGTTCTTCGATAAGAAGCTGGACCCGTTGTTCAGGCGCGTGCACGGCAACACGGCCCATGTCGGCAAGGTGCCGAAGCGTACCGGCGAACAGATTCAATCTCGGCGCGAGATCGAGCAGCTGAAGCGAGAGCTGCAGGATCATATCGAGCGCGAGGAATTCGAGGATGCGGCGAATATTCGCGACCGCATTCGGGAGCTGGAACGCAGGCTGGAGGCATGACGGCGTATATCGATTAGCGCACGAGGAGGTGCCCGGAATGGAGAAGAGGCGATTTGCCCGCGAAGCGCTCAGCGAGTGGATGAGACATGACGGTCCCGATACGGATATCGTGATCAGCAGCCGAATACGGATTGCGCGTAACGTCAGCCGCCATCCGTTCCCGATGCTTGCGACGAATCAGCAATCGCGCGAAGTGATGGAGCAGCTGATCGGGGTGGCCCGATCGGATCGCCTGAATGCGATCGGGAAATTCGATATATTCCAGCTTGCCGAACTCAGCGAGCTGGAGAAGAAGGTGCTCGTCGAGAAGCACTTGATCAGTCCGGGTCTTGCAAGCGAGTCCCGGAGCGGCGCGCTCTTGCTCGATGAGAGCGAATCGATCAGCATCATGATCAATGAAGAAGACCATCTTCGCATCCAGTGCTTGTCCTCGGGCTTCCAGATCAAGGAGGCATGGACATTGGCCGACCAGATCGACGATGCGTTCGAGGAAGAAGTCGACTATGCCTTCGACGAGAAGCGCGGTTACCTGACGAGCTGCCCGACGAATGTCGGCACCGGCATACGCGCCTCGGTCATGATGCATCTGCCGGCTCTGGTCATGACGCAGCAGATTAACCGGATCCTGTCCGCGATCACGCAAGTCGGTCTGGCGGTTCGCGGCCTATATGGCGAAGGCAGCGAGGCGGTCGGCAATCTGTTCCAGATATCGAATCAGATTACGCTCGGCCAAACGGAAGAAGAGATCATCGATAATCTGCACAGCGTCGCGCGGCAGATCATCGAGCATGAGAAGGCCGCGCGAGAACGACTGATGGCGGATTCGCCGATTCGGGTCGAGGATCGCGTATGCCGCTCGTACGGGATTCTGTCCCATGCCTCGATCATGGACTCCAAGGAAGCCGCGCAGCGGCTCTCGGACGTCCGGCTCGGCATCGATCTGGGTATTATCCAGAACGTGCCGCAGCGGATCATGAATGAACTAATGGTCATGACGCAGCCCGGGTTCCTCCAACAGGCGTTCAACGAAGCGATGAGCCCGGAGCAGCGTGACATACGCCGCGCGGAATTGATCCGCCGGCAGATTACCACATCGGATAACGGAGGTGTATGAACATGATGTTCGGAAGATTCACGGAACGTGCGCAGAAGGTGCTGGCACTTGCGCAGGAGGAAGCCGTTCGCCTCGGCCACAACAACATCGGTACGGAACACATTCTGCTGGGACTCATTCGTGAAGGCGAAGGCATTGCCGCGAAGGCGCTGATCGGATTGGGGCTGGGCCTCGAGAAAATCCAAGACGAGGTTGAGACGTTGATCGGCCGCGGACAGGAACAGCCAACCAACATTGCATACACGCCGCGCGCGAAGAAGGTCATCGAGCTCTCGATGGACGAAGCCCGCAAGCTGGGCCATACTTACGTAGGCACGGAGCATATTCTGCTGGGCTTGATCCGCGAAGGAGAAGGCGTCGCGGCTCGCGTCCTGAATAATCTTGGCATCAGCCTGAATAAGGCCCGGCAGCAAGTATTGCAGCTGCTCGGCAGCAGCGAAGCGGTGTCCAGCAGCCACGGCGCTCCCACGAACGTCAGCACGCCGACGCTGGACGGCCTTGCACGCGACCTGACGGCCATTGCCCGCGAAGGCAACCTGGATCCGGTTATCGGCCGGAGCAAGGAGATCGAGCGCGTCATTCAAGTGCTCAGCCGCCGCACGAAGAACAATCCGGTGCTGATCGGCGAACCGGGCGTCGGCAAGACGGCGATCGCGGAAGGGCTGGCGCAGAAGATTATCGCCAACGAGATTCCGGAGACGCTGCGCGATAAGCGGGTCATGACGCTCGATATGGGCTCCGTCGTCGCAGGCACGAAGTATCGGGGCGAGTTCGAGGACCGTCTGAAGAAAATTATGGACGAGATTCGTCAAGCCGGGAATATCATCCTATTCATCGACGAGCTTCACACGCTGATCGGCGCAGGCGGCGCGGAAGGCGCAATCGATGCGTCGAACATCTTGAAGCCGGCGCTTGCGCGCGGCGAGCTGCAGTGCATCGGCGCCACGACGCTCGATGAGTATCGCAAATATATCGAGAAGGATGCCGCGCTGGAACGGCGCTTCCAGCCGATCACGGTCGATCAGCCTTCCGTCGAGGAAGCCATTCAGATTCTGCACGGGCTGCGTGATCGATATGAGGCGCATCACCGCGTGAAAATTACGGATGAGGCGATCGAGCAGGCGGTTAAGCTGTCCGACCGGTACATTACCGACCGCTTCCTGCCGGATAAGGCGATCGATCTGATCGACGAGGCGGGCTCCAAGGTACGGCTGAACTCCTATACGGTACCGCCGAACCTGAAGCAGCTCGAGAACCGTCTGGAAGATATCCGCAAGGAGAAGGACGCGGCTGTTCAGAGCCAGGAATTCGAGAAGGCGGCAGCCCTGCGCGACACGGAGCAGAAAATTCGCGAAGAGCTGGACGTCACGAAGAACAGCTGGAAAGAGAAGCAGGGCCGCACCGATTCCGAGGTTACGCCGGAGGATATCGCGCAGGTCGTCGCAAGCTGGACCGGCATTCCGGTGAGCAAGCTGAAGGAAGAAGAGACCGAGCGCTTGCTTAAGATGGAGGAAATTCTCCACGACCGCGTCATCGGTCAGGACGAAGCGGTCAAGGCCGTATCCCGCGCCATTCGCCGTGCTCGCGCCGGCCTGAAGGATCCGAAGCGCCCGATGGGCTCCTTCATCTTCCTCGGTCCGACGGGCGTCGGCAAGACCGAGCTGGCCCGCGCGCTGGCAGAGGCGATGTTCGGCGACGAGAATGCCGTCATTCGGATCGACATGTCGGAGTACATGGAGAAGCATTCGACCTCGCGTCTCGTAGGCGCGCCTCCAGGGTACGTCGGCTACGAGGAAGGCGGACAACTGACGGAGAAGGTGCGTCGCAAGCCATACTCGGTCGTGCTGCTCGACGAGATCGAGAAGGCGCATCCGGAAGTATTCAATATTCTGCTGCAGGTGCTCGAGGACGGTCGCCTGACCGATTCCAAGGGACGTGTCGTAGACTTCCGCAACACGCTGATCATCATGACGTCGAACGTCGGCGCCGATCAGATCAAGCGCAATTCGACGCTCGGCTTCACGGCCGTGGCAGATGCAGGCCGCGAATTCAACCAGATGAAGGATAAAGTGATGGCAGAGCTCAAGAAGAGCTTCCGTCCGGAGTTCATTAACCGGATCGACGAGACGATCGTGTTCCACTCCCTGGAGCAGGAGCACATCAATCAGATCGTGTCGCTGATGTCCGAGGAGCTGCGCAAGCGGCTGCGCGAGCAGGATGTCGACTTCACGCTGACCGATGCGGCCAAGGCGTTCCTCGCGAAGGAAGGGTTCGATCCGCAGTACGGCGCGCGTCCGCTGCGCCGCGCGATCCAGAAGCATATCGAGGACCGGTTGTCCGAGGATCTGCTGATGGGCAACATTACGAAGGGCGACAAGCTGCTCATCGACGAGCGCGACGGCGGTCTTGTCGTGGAGCCGGCCGGCGAGAGCAAGTCGCCGGAGGAAGCCGCTTCGAAGTAAACCGAACGCATGACAACCGAGAATCCCCGTTACCGCAGCCTGCGGAAACGGGGATTCTCGTCGCTCTTGGTACGTGTTACACTTGAGGCATAGCAGCAATTCACGCAAGGAGGGTATTCATTGAACGAGCAAAGGATGGAATCGCAGCGCCAGCGGCGCGCGGAGCTATACCAGCTGTTGGGCAAGCTTCCGGCTCGCGAAGGGGAAGTGCAAGCAGAGCTCCTATCCCGCACCGATCTGGCATACGGACAGCTCGAGAAGCTGCGGCTGACGCTCAATGACGAGGAGCCGGTGCCGGCCTACTATATCAAGCCGCACGGTGCCGAGGGCAAGCTGCCGCTTGTCATCTATAATCATTCGCATGGCGGGTTCTATAAGGTGGGCAAGGACGAGGTGCTGCAAGGCGCCGTGTATCTCCAGCAGCCGCCCTATGCCGAAGCATTATGCCGCGAAGGCTATGCGGTGCTGGCGATCGACCACTGGGCGTTCGGAGAGCGGAGCACGCGCAAGGAATCGCATATCTTCAAGGACCTGCTCTGGCGCGGACGGGTCATGTGGGGCATGATGGTATTCGACTCGCTGCGGGCGCTGGACTATGCGGCTGCGAGACCCGACGTGGATGCGAATCGGATCGCAACGCTCGGCATGTCGATGGGCAGCACGATGTCCTGGTGGCTGGCGGCGCTCGATGAGCGCATCCGCGCGACAGTGGACCTGTGCTGCCTCAGCGATTACGATGCGCTTCGGGAGACCGGCGACATGGACGGGCATAATTTCTATTACTTCGTACCGGATCTGCTCAACCACTTCACGTCGGCGGACATCAATGCGCTGATCGTGCCGCGTGCCCATCTCAGTCTCGCGGGGGAGCGGGATCGTTTTACGCCGAAGGCGGGGCTGGATCGCATCGAACCGCAGCTTCGAGCGGCATATGAGGCAGCGGGAGCGGGGGATCGCTGGCAGCTGTCGCGATATCCGGAAGCCGGTCACGAGGAAACGCCCGGGATGCGGGAAGAAGCCATTGCCTTCCTGAGGAAGTGGATATGAGCGTGAAAAAACGTAACGTCTATCGATGTACGACTTGCGGCCATGAGCATCCGAAGTGGCAGGGATCCTGCAACAGCTGCCGGGAGTGGAACACGCTCGAGGAGGAAGCTGCAGGGAGCGTCAGCAGCCAGAAGACGATTACCGCCAAGAAGAATATCGCCGTCAAGCGTCTTGCCGATACCGTCTCTCAGAACAGCGACCGGATCGCGACCAAGTACAATGAATTCAACCGCGTCATGGGCGGCGGAATCGTCAAGGACTCGCTGACGATCATTACGGCCGTACCCGGCGCAGGGAAGTCCACGCTCCTGCTGCAGATCAGCGACGACGTCGCCAGGCAAGGACTGAAGGTGCTGTATGCGTCCGGCGAGGAGAGCGAATCGCAGATCAAGCGGCGGGCGGAACGGATACTTCCCGGCGTTCACGATAATGTCTGGGTATTCAGCGACAACAGCATGAACAATGTGCTGGGCGGCATCGAGCAGATCGATCCGGATCTCATCATTATCGACAGCATTCAGACGTTCGTGCTCGATGAGTACCCCTCGCGGCCCGGTTCGCCGACGCAGACGATGGAATGCGCGACTGCGCTGCTCAAGGTAGCGAAGAACGACAGCAAGCCGCGCGCCGTCATCATGGTCGGTCAGATGACCAAGGATAATGAATTGGCCGGCTTGCGGGCGCTGGAGCATCTGGTCGATACGGTGCTCGTCCTCGAAGGGGAAGAGGGGGAAGAGCTCAAGCAGCTCTATTCGACGAAGAACCGGTTCGGCGGCACGGGAGAGTTGGGCTTCTTCCTCATGGAGGAGAACGGCTTGATCCCGGTCGATAATCCTTCCGAATTTTTCATGACGCAGCGTGAGAAGCACGACATCGTAAGCGGCAGCGCGCTCACGGTCATTAAGGAAGGCAGCAGGGCCATCATCCTGGAGATCGAGAGCTTGGTGTCCGCGACGTTCATGCCCTACCCGAGCCGAATTGCCGAATGCCTGAAGAAGGACCATGTGAACACGCTGATCAGCATCATGGAACAGCGAGCGGGAATTGCGATGCATGACAAGAACGTGGTGGTCAAGACAATGGGCGGCATGCGCCTCAAGGAGCAGTCCTCCAACCTCGCCGCGATCATGAGCATCGTGTCCTCCGTCCGGAATATCGGCATTCCCAGCGATACCGTCTTCATCGCCGATATCGGATTGACGGGCGAATTGAAGAAGGTGCCGACGCTGGAGATGCGAATCCGGGAGCTTGAACGGATGGGCTTCAAGCACGTCTATATCGCGCAGCATGCCTTGAAGGCGACGACGACGTTCAAGACGATTCAGGTCATTCCATGCAAAACGTTGAGCCAGGTCATTCAGTCGGTGTTCGGCTCGGCAGGGTCGTCTAAGAAGGATAGTTTGGCGTAAGAAAGCGACAGAAGCCTCTTGATAACGATCCGTTATCAAGGGGCTTCGTGCATGTTAGCGGAATTAAACTGTCGTTGCGATGCTCGAATGCCGATGTATAATGAAGGTTAGTGTCAAACCATACAGCGGGGAGCTTACAATGATAAAGCGCACAAAACGCAATCGTAAATATAAGTTAACGACGTTATTGGTCTTGCTGGTCGCAGTATCCGTATTGCTGGTTGCCATTATTCAGTCGATCACTTCTTACCAATCGGAGAAGGAAGTGCTGACGGACGCGACATTGGCTTCGAACTATTCGAAGGCGGCTAAAATCGGCAGAGCGGCGGATTCGTTATTCCAATCCATGAGCGCGAGTCTGCGAACGACGGCGGATTATTTAACAGCCTCCGGCAGCATCGCCGATGAGGAAGTGCAAGACCGGATCGAGCTAGTACGTACCGCAAGCGGATATTTCAACTCGATGACTTGGATCGATGAGACGGGTCTCATTCGCGCAATCTCGCCCATTAGCGTCGGTCTGAAGGGGAAGCAGGGATCAGCTACCGCCTTGGAGGCGATACAGGCGAAAGAGACCTTCATATCTGCCCCGTACGTGGGCGCCACGGGACGGCATTTGATCCTGATTACCGAGCCGTTCTACGAGAAGAATGGTCGCTATCGGGGCATCATCGGCGGCACGATTTACTTGCATGACGAGAATGTGCTGAGCGCGTTTCTAGTGGAGAAAGGACGAGACCCCAATGGGTCGTATTATTACGTAACGAGTCCTGACGGCACGCTGCTGTTCCATCCCGACGACGATCGAATCGGAGACAATGCCGGCGCGAACCCGATCATTCAGCTGTTGATGGCCGGGGAGAGCGGCACAGGACGGGTAACCAACACCCAAGGAGTCGCCATGTTGGCGGCTTACAGCTACGTAGGGGAGACAGGCTGGGGAGTCGTGCAGCAGACGCCGATGCAATCCGTGAATAAGCAACTGCAAGATCATGTTCGCAAGAACCTGTTGTATCTTGTGCTGCCGTTTATGGCGGTGCTGTTCATTTCCATAGTCTTCGCCCGCAAGCTGGCCGAACCTGTCAAAAATTTGGCTAATCTCGTGAGCGAGCTGACGGCAGGCAAGCTGCAATCGATCCCCCCGATGAAGCCGCATTGGAATGAGGAGACAGACGTATTGATGAGAACGGTTGCGATTGCGTTCGACCGCGTGCACGAGAAGAATGAATGGCTGGTGAAGGAAGCCTCCACGGATGCCCTTACGGGGCTGGCCAATCGGCGGACGATGACGGAGCAGATGGGAACATGGTCTGCGGAGTCGCGCATCTTCACGATCATGATCATGGATATCGACCATTTCAAAAAGGTGAATGACACGTACGGGCATCAGACGGGCGATGAGGTATTGAAATTCCTGGCCGATCATGTTCGAAGCTGCGTGAGACCGGGTGACCGTTGCTTCCGTTACGGGGGCGAGGAATTCGTGGTGCTCATGCCGAATACCGCTGTCGCTGAAGCGCTGGTGGTCGCAGAGTCGATTCGCGAGACGATCTCGGAGCGCGTCAGCCCTACCGGCGAACCGATCACGCTGTCGCTCGGCTTAGCGGAATACCCGGCGCATTCCGCCTCTGCGGAGGAGGCGTTCGGGTACGCCGACGAGGCGCTGTATCGGGCCAAGGCGGGCGGAAGGAACCGGGTATCGATATACGCGTAATATTTTGAGGTTGGGAAGGATAGTATTAAATGTTATAATCATTGAAGCTATGCGACATGGTCCGCGGCACCGGTATTGGCCGGCAAGCGCATGCGCTGCGCAGCACACGGACTGGGGGGCAACGGCTTGAAGGAATCGATAGGGCAAGAAGTCATGAACCAGCTGCTGCAGCTGATCGCGCCGGGCACCCCGTTCCGCGAAGGACTGGAGAACGTGCTGCGAGCGAAGACCGGGGCGCTGATCGTCGTCGGCTACAGCCCGGAAGTGATGGAAGTGGTGGACGGCGGCTTCTCGATCAATTGCGATTTCTCGCCGAACTACTTGTATGAGCTTGCGAAGATGGATGGCGCCATCATCCTGAGCGAGGATCTTCGGCGTATTCTGTACGCGAATACCCAGCTGATTCCGGATAGCTCGATCCCTTCGATCGAGACAGGCATCCGGCACCGGACCGCGGAGCGGGTTGCCAAGCAGACCGGCAAGCTCGTCGTGTCGATTTCCCAGCGTCGCAATGTCATTACGTTGTATCAAGGAAGCTTGCGATACTCGCTGAAGGACATGGGCGTCATTCTGACGAAGGCGAACCAGGCCATTCAGACACTTGAGAAATACAAAGCCGTACTGACGCAGGACTTCACGAACCTGTCGGCAGCCGAATTCGAAGAGATGGTGACGCTGCAGGAGGTTGCCAGCGTCATTCAGCGGCTGGAGCGGGTGCTCCGCATCAAGACGGAGATCAAGCGCTACGTGAATGAGCTCGGCAACGAGGGCCGGCTGATCAGCATGCAGATGGAAGAACTCGTCGGCGGGGTGGAAGAGGATGCATGGTTCTTACTGAAGGATTATGTAAAGGATAATCATGACGACAAGCTCCGGGATATCCGGCTGGCGCTGAAGCGCTTGAACTCCGAGGAACTGCTGGACTCGACGAATGTCATTAAGCTGTTGGGTTATCCGCATCCTTCGGCTGTGGCGGAAGAATCCGTGCCGCCGCGCGGATACCGCCTGCTCAGCAAGATTCCGCGCTTGCCGATCGTCATCATGAATAACCTCGTGGAGCGATTCGGCCGCCTGCCTCACATCGTGATGGCCACGATCGAGGAACTGGACGAAGTGGACGGCATCGGCGAAGTCCGTGCCCGCACGATCAAGGAAGGCCTGAAACGCATTCAGGAGCAAGTGTTCATTGACAGGCAAATTTAATTTCCATACAATGTGAGAATGCGTGCGACGGGTATAGTATAAATGAGGTGGAGCATAATGATCGCCAAATCGATCCCTAGCCTTCTAACGATCGGCAACCTGTCACTCGGCATCGTTGCCATCATATTAGTGTTCAACGAGAAACCGGAGCTGGCGGCCATGATGGTCATCATCGCCATGCTGCTGGATGGCGTGGACGGCCGGGTCGCGCGGGCGCTCAACGCGCAGAGCGAGTTCGGCAAGGAGCTGGATTCCTTGGCCGATGTCATCTCCTTCGGCGTTGCGCCGGCGTTCATCATGTACGTCGTTGCATTCCAAGAGGTGAATCCCGCGGCTGCTTGGATCGTGACCGCGATATTCCCGATCTGCGGCGCGCTTCGACTGGCGCGGTTCAATGTCAAATCCGGAACGCCGGGCTATTTTATCGGCTTGCCGATCCCTGCAGCGGGCGGCGTCGTCTGTACGCTGGCGTTGTTCTATCAGGACATTCCGGTCTACGTGCTGCTGGGCAGCATGCTGCTGACGTCGTTCTTGATGGTCAGCAACATCAAGTATCCGAACTTCAAGAAGGTCGGCATCCCGAAGAGCGCCGTATGGGTGGTCCCGATCGTCGTCGCCATTGCCGTTACGCTCGGCATCCTGTTCCCGCATCATCTGTCCAAAATTTTATTCGTGCCGCTCGTCCTGTACGCGCTGTATGGCCTAAAAAAAAACGTTGATCGCCGCATTACCAAAGCACGGAAACGGCGCGAAGATAAGAAAAGCGAAGAGTCTGAGCATAGCGCATAAGCGACCGCCGGTCCCCCAGGGATCGGCGGTTTGTTGGTGTGTTCGGGTTGTTGGGTTGATTAGCGAAGCAATTGCGCTATTAGCGCCACCGTTGGCGCTAATAATGGAGCGTGAAGCCCGCACAGCGGCCACAATGTGCGATATTCGCTAAATAGCGCAGTTTCATTCGCTCTTTAGCGAATATGCTACGTTATCCGGTCTGGAGGGCGTAAAAGGGCGAAAATAGCGAAGATGCTTTCCTTAATAGCGCAATCGTTTCTCTATTCGCTGAAAGTGCCCCCCACCACCGCCAGTCAACGATTGGAACCAGCCTCCCGTACCAGCACCGTTGCCAGCACGATCACCGTCGTCATCACCGTCGTCAGCATCATGGCTGGAACTCCTGCACCATTACCTGCTTCAACCGCCCGCTTTGCCGCCTAGTCTAGCGCTGGCAGCGGCAACACCTATGGCGGCGGCTGCAATAGGGGACATCCACGCCAACGCACGCAAGGAAAAACCGTCAGGCCACAGCCTGACGGTTTTTGGTGATTATTGTGTTTGAGGTTTAAGTGTTTAACTTTTCAAAAAAACCGGCTGTCAGCGCCTCCAGCGTTTCCGGAGGAAACGCCGCATCGAAAGCATACGCTTAGGTTGGACGATGGTAGAAAGTGAGGAACGGAGCGTAGACAGATCTACGTGAGTACCGGAACTTTCGCCAGCGTTCAAGATTCGACGTCGAATAAGCTTCGCAGCGTTACATCGCGATCACAGTCGGTCCCCTAGGTCATGTTGAAGACGCCTAGGGTGGAGCACTTCCGCGACTCCTGTTCAATAACCTCTTCCAGACGAATGTCGAGCAGATTGCTCAGGGCGGACATGTAGAACAGATTCTTGCCGAGTTCGGCGCGCAGCGCGTCCTTGCAGTGCTCGCACAGGCCGCCGTTCATATGATGCTCCATCTTCAGCTTCACTTGCTCCAGATCGAGCTCGCCTTCGAAGCGCTGCTTGTGCGCGTTCAGTTCGACGCAGCCACATTCGGTCACCGCCTTGGAGATCGCGCGATTCACGGACGCTCCGGTCTGTCCGAACTTGGTCATGACATCCAGCAAACTGCGATGACGAAGCAGCAATTCCGATACCTGCTGCTGAAATTGTTCCAGCGAGAGGTTGCTCATCCATTCCACCTCACTTCGAGTTTTGCTTTCCCGTCTATTATAGAACATGCCGGGGCTAATTTACAAAAAAGAATTCTCCCATTTACGAGCGTGCATGCCATGGAAAAGTACACCAGTACCGCGCATTAAAATTCGCCGCTCCCCACGGTTAGGCTTCCTGATTTTGGCGCATAATTGTAGTGGAGGTGAAGAGAATGGTAAAACGACTTATCCAGTTCATGGGACTGGTCATCGGCGGGATGCTGGGCGATCTTGCCTATGGATGGACGCATGCGGGACTGATGTGGTCGGAGCCCGCGATCGGCGGAATGACGCAGTCGATCGGCTATTTGACGAATGTAGGATTGGGCGCGCTGTGCGGGCTGGCGGCGGCGACCATGCTGGCCGGACCATTGATTCGCTATATGCAGAAGGGCGCCGAACGGGCGGCAGAACTGCCTACGGGCGATCTGGCGGCAGGCAGCGCAGGGCTGTTAATGGGCCTTGCCGTATCTGCGCTGCTGTACCCGGCTGTCGCGGGCTTAACCGGCGCAGGACTCGTCGTGCCGGCCGTGCTGACGTTATTCTTCGGTTATATGGGACTTCGCATCGGACTGCGCAAGAAGGAAGAGATGGCAGCCGGATTGCAGGCAGTATTGGCATCGCGCAAGGCACCGGAGCCGGAGGATAAAGGTCCGCGCTACGAGGAACACAAGATCCTGGACACAAGCGTCATCATCGACGGACGAATCGCCGATATCTGCAAAACCGGCTTCATTGAAGGCACATTGGTCATCCCCGAGTTCGTCCTGGAGGAACTCCAGCATATCGCCGATTCGTCCGACCTGCTGAAGCGCAACAGAGGCAGGAGAGGGCTCGACATTCTGAACAAGATCCAGAAGGAGCTCGATGTGCGCGTGCTGATCTACGAGGGCGACTTCGAAGAGATCGGCGAGGTGGACAGCAAGCTGGTCAAGCTGGCCAAGGCGCTTCGCGGCAAGGTGGTCACGAATGATTTTAACCTGAACAAGGTGTGCGAGCTGCAGGGCGTGTCCGTCCTGAACATTAACGATCTGGCGAATGCGGTCAAGCCTGTCGTGCTGCCGGGCGAGGAGATCGTCGTGCAGGTGATCAAGGACGGCAAGGAGCATGGCCAAGGCGTCGCTTACCTGGACGACGGCACGATGATCGTCGTCGAAGGCGGCCGCGACTATATCGGCACGACGATGGAAGTGCTCGTGACGAGCGTGCTGCAGACATCGGCCGGCCGCATGATTTTCGCGAAGCCGAAGCTGCTCGAGAAAGCGCAATAATTGCACCTTCCGCTCATGCGGGAATGGACGAGCCGTCCGATATCGAAGGGGACCTTCGATGCGGACGGCTCGTTCGCATGCAGCAGCTCGCGTACAGAACGTTGAACAGCCCCTGCTTGTACGGTATGATAGGACTATTATTCATTATGACGGAGCGAGGCTGGCTGAAGATCATGACGATAAGGAAGGTCGAATCGAGGCCTCACGGGTGGAGCGCGGTCATCGTGGCGGCCGGGCGCGGAACGCGCATGGGCACGAAGGAGAGCAAGCAGTATCTCGAGCTTCTCGGGAAGCCGATCCTTGTGCATACGATGCGGATTTTTGACCGGATGGCGGAGATCCGCGAGATCGTGCTCGTCACGGGTGCCGACGACGTGGAACGATGCCGCGCGCTCGTGCAGGGCAACGGCCTTGGCAAGGTGACGAAGATCGTGGCCGGCGGTGCGGAGCGGCAGCATTCGGTGCGAATCGGCATCGCGGCCGCTGCCTGCGAATGGGTGATGGTGCATGACGGCGTGCGGCCGCTGGCGTCGCCGGTCGCGATCAGGCGGGTCATCGATGCGGCCTGCCGGCATGATGCTGCCGTGCTGGCCGTGCCGGTGAAGGACACGATCAAGCAAGTGGACGCCGACGGGCTGATCACCGGCACGCCGGACCGCAAGACGCTATGGGCGATCCAGACGCCGCAGGCGTTCCGCGCCGAGCTGCTCGCCGCTTGCCATGAGCGCGCTGCTGCCGAAGGCTTCCTCGGAACGGACGATGCCATGGTCGTCGAGCGATATGGCCATGCGGTCGCCGTCGCCGAGGGCGAGTACACGAATATCAAGGTCACGACGCCGGACGATCTGGCGTGGGCGGCTTATCTGCTGCAGAGCGGCAAGGATGGGTCGGAGAAAGGGGAATAAGGCATAATGATTCGGATCGGACAAGGATTTGACGTACACCAATTGGTAGAGGGACGGCCATGCATTATCGGCGGGGTAACGATCCCGTACGAGAAAGGGCTGCTCGGGCATTCCGACGCGGACGTGCTGCTGCATGCGGTTGCGGATGCCGTGCTCGGCGCGCTGGCGCTCGGCGATATCGGCAAGCATTTTCCGGATACGGACCCCCTCTACAAGGACGCCGACAGCGTGAAGCTGCTCGAGCGCGTGTGGGAGCTCGCCAAGGCGAGAGGCTATAGGCTGGGCAACATCGATTCGACGATCATTGCGCAGCGGCCGAAAATGGCGCCGTACATCCCGCAGATGGTCGAAGTGATTGCACGCGTGCTGGAGGCGGACGTCTCGCAGGTCAACGTGAAAGCGACGACGAGCGAGCAGCTCGGCTTCACCGGCCGCGGCGAAGGGATCGCCGCGCAATCGGTTGTCTGTTTGACGCGCGTTGTGCTATGATGTGGAATATTTTGGGCCGAACCGGCTGTATAAGAAGGGGAAATTGCCATGACTAATAAGGACATTCGCGTTCGCTACGCGCCGTCGCCGACGGGGCATCTGCATATCGGCAATGCGCGTACGGCGCTGTTCAACTACCTATTCGCCCGCAGCCAAGGCGGGAAATTCATCATCCGGATCGAAGACACGGACGTGAAGCGCAATGTCGCGGGCGGCGAAGAGAACCAGCTCACCTATCTGAAGTGGCTCGGCATCGATTGGGACGAGAGCATCGATATCGGCGGCGACTACGGTCCCTATCGGCAGACGGAACGGCTCGACATCTATCGCGAATATACGAATGACCTGATCGCGCGGGGGCTGGCCTATCGCTGCTATTGCACGGAGGAAGAGCTCGAGCAGGAGCGGGAGGAGCAGACCGCCCGCGGCGAGATGCCGCGCTATTCCGGCAAGCATCGCAATCTGTCGGCGGAGCAGCAAGCGGCGTTCGAGGCGGAAGGCCGCGTGCCGAGCGTGCGCTTCCGCGTTCCGGAAGGACGCACCTATACGTTCCAGGACATGGTGAAGGGCGACATCAGCTTCGAATCCGACGGCATCGGCGACTTCGTCATCGTGAAGAAGGACGGGATCCCGACCTATAACTTCGCCGTGGCACTGGACGATCACCTGATGGCCATCAGCCACGTGCTGCGGGGCGAGGACCATATCTCGAACACGCCGCGCCAGTTGATGATTTACGAAGCGTTCGGGTGGCAGCCGCCCGTATTCGGCCACATGACGCTGATCGTGAATGAGCAGCGCAAGAAGCTGAGCAAGCGCGACGAATCGATCGTGCAGTTCATCGAGCAGTACGATGCGCTTGGTTACTTGCCGGAGGCGTTGTTCAACTTCATTACGCTGCTCGGCTGGTCGCCGGAGGGCGAGCAGGAGATCTATACGCGCGAAGAACTGACGCAGGTATTCAACGCGGCCCGGCTCAGCAAGAGCCCTGCGGTATTCGATACGCAGAAGCTGGCCTGGATGAACAACGAATATATCAAGAAGACCGACGTGCGCCGCATGACGGACCTCTGCTTGCCGCACCTGCAGAAGGCGGGGCACATACCTGCGGAACCTTCCGCATACGAATATGAATGGGTGACGGGGCTCGTCGGTCTGTATCAAGAGAAGCTTCGCTCTGCGTCTGACATCGTGGAGCTGACGGAGCTGTTCTTCGCGGCGGAAGTCGCGGATGAGCCGGACGCGGCCGAGGTGCTGGCGGAGGAGCAGGTGCCGACGGTACTGCAAGCGTTCCTCGATGCGGTCAGCGGCTCGGATACGCTGACGGTCGACGATACGAAGGCGATGATCAAATCGGTTCAGCAGTCGACGGGCTGCAAGGGCAAGCAGTTGTTCATGCCGATTCGCGCGGCGCTGACCGGTCAGACGCACGGCTCCGACCTGAACCAGACGATCGTCTTGCTCGGCCGCGACAAGGTAATCGACAGACTGCGGAATCGACTCGCGTAACGTTGGCGTTGGCGGAAGACGGTTGCCAGCCTTGCGATTACGGGTTATACTGCAAAGAGATAACACGATTGACAGGCGACGAACAGGAGAAGTACGTTTCGCTTCAAGATCAACCAGAGAGGACAACCGGCAGTTAGCGGATGCGGACAGCAGATCGCAGGCGGCCAGGGTGGAAGTTGTCCCGATCTTACGAGACCGAACATGCACCTGGGAGCCTTGCCCCGACAACGCGACAGCGCGATAGGCGGCAACGGGTCGTTCCGTTACGGACGGTAGAGCGGAGAGTATCATGATGCACGTGATCTCGTCTCCGACAGCAGAGTGGAACCGCGTTTCATACGCCTCTGCAGCTTCGGCTGCCGAGGCGTTTTCTTGTTGCGAGCAGGCTAGAGTAGATAAGGTACAAGGGGGGTATCAGGTATGTTTCGCCATTTTCGCTCGGACATTCTTGCCGTATTCGAGAATGATCCTGCCGCGCGGAGCAAGTTCGAGGTGATCTTCACGTACTCGGGCCTGCATGCGATCTGGGCGCATCGTATCGCGCATGCCTTCTTCACGCGCCGCATGTACACGCTGGCGCGCATCGTATCGCAGATCAGCCGATTCATGACCGGCATCGAGATCCATCCGGGCGCCAAGATCGGCGATCGCTTCTTCATCGACCACGGCATGGGCGTCGTGATTGGGGAAACCTGCGAAATCGGCGACGACGTGGTCATCTATCAGGGCGTCACGCTTGGGGGAACGGGCAAGGAGAAAGGCAAGCGCCACCCGACGATCGGCAACAATGTCGTCATCGGATCCGGCGCGAAGGTATTGGGATCGTTCAAAGTCGGCGATAATTCGAGTATCGGCGCGAATTCCGTCGTCGTCAGAGCCGTTCCGCCGAACAGCACAGTCGTCGGCATACCGGGCAAGATCGTCAAGAGCAACGGGGAACGGGTAGGGGATCGGCTGGACCACGCGCATCTGCCGGATCCGGTAATCGAGATGTTCCGCTCCATGCATAAGGAAATGAATGAATTGAAGATGGAGCTCGCGCAGCTGAAACAGGACAAAACGACCGGGGGCGAGACATAAGCATGATCAGAATCTACAATACAATGTCAAGGGCGAAGGAGGAATTCATTCCCCTCACGCCGGGCAAAGTGAACATGTACGTATGCGGCCCTACCGTCTACGATTACATTCATATCGGCAACGCGCGTCCCGTCATCCTGTTCGATGTCGTGCGCCGTTACCTCGAGCTGGCCGGCTACGACGTCCAATACATCATGAATTTCACGGACGTGGATGACAAGCTGATCCGTAAGGCGGAGCAGCTCGGCACGACGGTTCCGGACGTCGCGGAGCGCTTCATTGCGGCCTTCAACGAGGATATCGAGGGACTGGGCGTGCGCAGGGCGACGATCAATCCGCGCGTAACCGACCACATCGACGAGATCATCGCGTTCATCGACGGGCTCGTCGCCCAGGATTACGCGTATCAGAGCGGCGGGGACGTGTACTTCCGCACGAGCCGCTTCGAGGAGTACGGCAAGCTCTCGCATCAGAATCTCGAAGAGCTGAAGTTCGGCATTCGCATCGAGGTCGGGGACAAGAAGGAGAATCCGGAGGACTTCGTGCTCTGGAAGGGCGCGAAGCCGGGCGAGATCTATTGGGAGAGTCCGTGGGGCCAAGGGCGTCCGGGCTGGCATATCGAATGCTCGGCGATGGCGCGCAAGTATGCCGGCAACACGCTGGACATCCACGGCGGCGGCCATGACCTGCAATTCCCGCATCACGAGTGCGAGGTAGCGCAGTCCGAATCGCTTACGGGCGAACCGCTTGCGCGGTACTGGATGCATAACGGCTACATTCACATTAACAATGAGAAAATGTCCAAGTCGCTCGGCAACGGCATTACGGTGAAGGAGCTGCTCAAGCGCGCCAAACCGCAGGCGATCCGTTACTTCATGCTGTCGACGCACTATCGGAGCCCGCTCAACTTCAACGACGAGACGATCGCGCAGGCGGAGAACAGCGTCGAGCGGATTGCGAACTGCATGGTCGGCTTGCGGCATCGGCTGGAGTCGCTGGGCAGCCGCGGGCAATCCGAGGCGGAAGGCGCGGCAGCCGCGGGCTTGACGGGCGAGCCCGAGCTCGATGCGCGGATCGCGGAAATTCGCAGCCGATTCCATGATCGAATGGGCGACGATTTCAATACGCCGGATGCGATTACCGCGGTGTTCGACCTGGTCAGCGAGGCGAATCTCGTGCTGAAGCGCGAGGTTGCCGGCGGTGCCGTGCTCGGCGTGCTGATCGCGGCGATTGCCGAGTTAGACGGCGTATTGGGCTTCCTGCCGGCAGGCGGGGCGGACTTGCTCGATGAGGAGATCGACCGGTTGATCGAAGAACGCAAGGAAGCCCGCTTGGCGAAAAATTGGGCGCGTGCCGACGAGATCCGGGACCTGCTCGCCGAGCAGGGCATCGTGCTCGAGGATACGCCGCAGGGCATCCGTTGGCGGCGCCGATGAACGCCGGAGCGGGTATCTTGCTGCACGAGCCTTCGAAGCCGCCGCATCTGATGAACCCGATCGTGCTGGCTTACGTGGGCGATGCGGTATTCGAGCTGTACGTGAGGCAGTTCCTCGTATCGCTGCCGAATCATAAATCGGATTATCTGCACAAGAGCGCTACGCGCTTCGTATCCGCCCGCGCGCAGCGGGAGCTGCTCGAGAAGTGGCAGCCGCTGCTGACGGAGGAAGAAGCGGATGTCGTGCGTCGCGGCCGGAATGCGAAGTCGGGCAGTGCCCCGAAGAACGCCGACCTGCGCGACTATCGGCATGCGACGGCGCTGGAGTGCTTGGTGGGGTATCTCTATTACAGCCAACGGCTGGATAGGCTGAACGAGCTGCTGACCGCAGCGTTCGAAGACGGGGCCCGATAGGCTAGAAATTGCGAAAGTTCGATTGTCAGCACCGGAGCGAGACATCGTGATCACAATCGAACACACTAGGAGGAAATAGCGATGGCAGGTTGGGATCGTAAGCGGGAACGGGAGCGCGGACAGGACAGAGGCAGCAAGGGCCAGGCGCAGCAGGATCGCCGCCGCGATCAGGATGAGGAAGCGGGCGATCAAGAGGAGTGGATTGCCGGCAAGCATCCCGTCATGGAAGCGCTCCGCGCCGGCAGGGAAATCAACAAGATATGGGTAGCCGACGGCGGCAACCGCAACGTCACGCAGCCGATCATCGCGGAGGCGAAGAAGCTGGGCATCGTCGTGCAGTTCGTGGACAAGCGCAAGCTTGACCAGATGGTGCATGACATTCCCCACCAGGGCGTAGTCGCGCAAGCGGCGGCCTACCGCTACTTCGAAGTGGAGGAATTGATCGCCGCTGCCGAGGCGAAGGGCGAGGAGCCGTTCCTGCTCGTCCTCGACGAGATCGAGGACCCCCATAACCTGGGATCGATCCTCCGTACGGCCGAATGCACCGGCGTGCACGGCGTCATCATTCCGAAGCGGCGTTCGGCGGGCTTGACGCCGACGGTGTCCAAGACGTCGGCCGGGGCGGTGGAATATGTCCCCGTGGCGCGTGTGACGAACATCGCGCAGACGATCGACAAGCTGAAGGAACGCGGAATCTGGGTGGCGGGAACCGACGTGAACGATGCGGAGGAAGTGTACCGCGCGAACTTCAACCTGCCGCTGGCGATCGTGATCGGCAATGAAGGCAAGGGAATCGGCCGGCTCATTCGGGAAAAATGCGACTTCCTCGTGAAACTTCCGATGCAGGGCCGATTGAACTCGCTCAATGCCTCCGTAGCAGCAGGCGTGCTCATGTACGAAACCGTCAGGCAACGCCTCCAAGCCTCGCGCGCGGCGACAGCCGCGGCTGGACAGCTAAGCGGCCGGAACGGTTAGATGGCCGGCTATCGGGGAGACATCCTGCTCGTGGATGGGTACAACATGATCGGCGCGTGGCCCGAGCTGGAGAGGCTGAAGGAGACGAACTTCGAGGAAGCGCGTGACCGGCTCTTGGATAAGCTCGCCGACTATCAGGGCTTCACCGGTCTCACGACGTACGTCGTATTCGACGCGCACCAGGTGCCTGGACTCGGCGCTACCTTCAAGCAGCATAAGCTGACGGTGATCTACACCAAGGAAAAAGAGACCGCGGACTCGTGCATCGAGCGGCTGGTGAACGAATTGGCCAGGAGGGGGCGCAACATCTACGTCGCCACCTCCGACTTGGTCGAGCAGCATGTCGCATTCGGCCAGGGCGCGCTCCGCATCTCGGCGCGGGAGCTCTTGATCGACATCGATCAGAATCGCAAGGCGATCGATACGTCGGTGCGAGGCGAGCCGCCGGTGAAGCGGAACCCGCTAGACGGCGTCCTGAGCTTGGACGTGAAGAGCAAGCTGGAGCGCCTGCGCAGAGGGTTGAAAGATTGATCGGCAGCCGCGGCGAAGGGGATCAAATAGCGGGTGTGACATTTTGTAACATAAAGGTCGAAATTGCACCCAGATAATAACATTTTTGCTAAACTTCCGTCTGTGAATCGACAAAGGTTTTATTGACTGCGGCAGGTTACATAATGTATACTGATTCTATCTTTGCTAGACATACGGGCATTTGTGCCTCGCGCCGGTCCCCCGTGTCTTCTGCTTATACCCCATTATGTCGTCAATCTTGCGCATCCGTAAGCACCTTGAGTTGACGCCTTGCAGGCCGGAGGGATAGTTCGTGAGCATCGACCTCAAAGAATTGAGAATGCACGAATATGACTGCAGAACGGACGAAGATAACGTGGAAGCGGTCCGCGAAGGCGACAGCGAAGCGCTGGAGTATTTGATTAACAAATACAAGAATTTCGTGCGCGCCAAAGCACGTTCCTATTTTCTAATCGGTGCCGACCGCGAGGATATCGTGCAGGAAGGCATGATCGGCCTGTATAAGTCGATCCGCGATTTTAAAGGGGACAAGCTTGCGTCGTTCAAAGCATTCGCCGAGCTGTGCATTACCAGGCAGATCATTACGGCGATCAAGACGGCTACACGCCAGAAGCATATTCCGCTCAATTCTTACGTTTCGCTGGACAAGCCTATCTATGACGAGGATTCCGATCGTACGCTGCTCGACGTGATCTGCGGATCCCGCGTGTCCGATCCGGAAGAATTGATTATCAATCAAGAAGAGTTCGTCGGTCTCGAGGACAAGATGTCCGAGATTCTAAGCGACTTGGAACGCAAAGTGTTAATGCTGTACCTGGACGGCCGTTCCTATCAGGAAATCGCTGTCGACCTCGATCGCCACGTGAAGTCGATCGATAACGCCCTTCAGCGCGTGAAGCGCAAGCTGGAGCGCTACCTGGAAATACGCAACGTCACGGGTTGAACCGTAACGCGTCGGACTTTCCTGCGGCACTACCCAATATGGAATAATCAGCCTCCTTGCGCGGCAAGGGGGCTTTTTCATTGGTTCGCAGCGCTTGCTGCATCGGCAGCTCTAGGAACTCACTCGCCTTATTTTTGCCTAATAGGGTTAAATGCGCCCGGATTGGTCGATAATGAGCGGGGAGTCCCGCCAAGCGGCAGCGCTAGCCTATCGTTTCCAGATGAGGTAAGCCGGAATTACGTTGACACGCATAATTCAATGTGATAAAGTGTTTTAGGTAGCCCAAAATATGCGTACGGTTTATTTTTTTTGCGATGATTCTCTTGGGAACGGCCTTGGTCGTTCGTGGGACGGTCAGAGCCGTTCGCACACCCGGGCAACTGAACCTAGCGGTTCGTAATCGGCTTTATAGTTCGGGAGGTGTACTTCAATGCGGGTTATCATCACTCTTGCTTGCACGAACTGCAAGCAAAGAAACTACACGACCAACAAGAACAAACGGAATCACCCCGACCGCATCGAGATGAAGAAGTTTTGCAAGTTCTGCAACGAGCATACTCCTCATCGCGAAACGAGATAGTTCATTGGAGGTGTAGACGTGACATTTCTGGCACGAATGAAGCAAGGTTTCGGGTCGACGTTTGCCTTCTTTGCCGACAGCTGGGCTGAACTGAAGAAAGTCCGCTGGCCAAATCGTAAAGAGTTGACAAGCTATTCGATCGTTGTACTCGTGACGATCGTACTGGTGACGATTTACTTTTGGCTTCTTGACATCGGGATCTCCGGATTGGTCGAACTGATCGTTTAAGAAGGGTCCAAAGGTGGCTTGTTATGGAAAAAAGATGGTATGTCGTGCACACGTATTCCGGCTATGAGAACAAGGTGAAGACGAACCTGGAACGGCGCGTCGAATCGATGGGCATGGAAGACAAGATCTTCCGCGTGCTCGTGCCGATGGAGGAAGAACTGGTAAACAAGGACGGGAAGAAGAAGACCGTCATGCGTAAAGTTTACCCGGGCTATGTCCTCGTCGAGATGATTCAGACGGACGATTCATGGTACGTCGTTCGCAATACGCCGGGCGTGACGGGCTTTGTCGGATCTACCGGATCGGGATCGAAACCGACGGCGCTGCTGCCGGAGGAAGTCGAGCAAATCCTCAAGCACATGGGGATGGAAGAACCGAAGCCGAAGATGGAGTTCGAATTGAAGGAAACCGTCCGCGTCAAAGTGGGACCTTTCGCCAACTTCGTCGGAACCGTGGAAGAAATTCTGCTCGACAAGGCGAAGCTTAAGGTTCATGTCAACATGTTCGGCAGGGAAACCCCACTTGAGCTGGATTACACTCAAGTGGAAAAGATATAACATCCGGTTTCTGGCAGTCGCAGGCGATAGGCGGTTCGCCGCTGCGCGTGCGACGGTGGGAGGGCCGCGTCATGGCTAAGGCAGCATGGTGCAATGCCCGTCTGACCACATTATGAGGTAGGAGGTGTGCAACATGGCTAAGAAAGTCATTAAGATGGTCAAATTGCAAGTCCCAGCAGGTAAAGCGAACCCGGCACCGCCGATCGGTCCTGCACTCGGTCAAGCTGGCGTTAACATTATGGCATTCTGTAAAGAATTCAATGCGCGTACGGCAGACCAAGCCGGTCTGATCATTCCGGTCGTAATCTCCGTATTCGAAGACCGTTCCTTCACGTTCGAGACCAAGACGCCTCCGGCAGCAGTATTGCTCCGCGTAGCGGCTGGGATCGAGAAGGGTTCGGGCGAACCGAACAAGAAGAAGGTCGCTGTCGTGAAACGCAGCAAGGTTCGCGAAATCGCAGAATCGAAGATGGCTGACCTGAACGCAGCATCCGTTGAGGCTGCTATGCGCATGGTCGAAGGCACGGCGCGCTCGATGGGCGTTACGATCGAGGACTAAGACATCAAGCTGGCATAGGCCGGCGGCAGACATTCGTGTCTGTTTCAGTGGGAGGATCATCCGTTAAGGGGATATTCCGCTAAGACCACGTTAGGAGGAGAACTACAATGGCAAAACGCGGCAAGAAGTACCAAGAAGCCGTCAAGGTCATCGACCGCGACGCAGTATACGAGCCGGCGCAAGCAATTGAGCTCGTGAAGAAAGCGGCAACCGCGAAGTTCGACGAGTCCGTCGAAGTAGCAGTTCGCCTGGGCGTAGACCCGAAGAAACAAGACCAAGCCGTTCGCGGCGTCGTCGTCCTGCCGCATGGCACGGGTAAGACGAAGCGCGTACTGGTATTCGCCAAGGGCGACAAAGCGAAGGAAGCGGAAGCTGCCGGAGCGGATTATGTCGGCGATGCTGACATGATCAACAAGATCCAACAAGGCTGGTTCGAGTTCGACGTCTGCGTAGCGACGCCGGACATGATGGCGGAAGTCGGTAAGCTTGGCCGTATTCTCGGCGGTAAGGGCCTCATGCCTAACCCGAAAGCCGGTACTGTTACGTTCGACGTGACGAAAGCCGTGCAAGAGATCAAAGCCGGTAAGATCGAATACCGTCTCGACCGTGCAGGTCAAATCCATGCGCCGATCGGTAAAGTATCGTTCGATGCGGAGAAGCTGGGCGAGAACCTTAAAGCCCTGATCGACGCGTTGGTACGTGCGAAGCCGGCCGCAGCTAAAGGGGTTTACCTGAAGAACATCGCCGTATCCTCGACGATGGGCCCGGGCGCTACCGTTAACACGGCAACGTTCCGCTAAGCCACTTAGATTAACAGGCCTTTCAGCACCGAGAAGGTTGCATGAAGGCGAAGAACGAGGAACGGAGTTTAGCTGAATGCTAAATGAGTACCGGAGTTCGAGTCTGAATGCAAGATTCGATGTCGAATTGGCAACCTGATAATCTTCGTGATCAAAGGCCGCAGCCGTTACTGAATATGAACATGCATACCGTAGACAGTAGGTGCCGCAAGGCTTAATTTCCTACCGAGGTGTTATGATATACGCGCCGGATGGACGATCCGTGCCGGCGCGATCATGGCCTTCGCTGTCACGCGAGGGCCTTTCTCATGCATCCAGGTCCAGGACACCGTTCAATAAACGGCATGCACAACTTTCAACAGGAGGTGTAACATTTGGCAAACGCAAAAATCATCCAAGAGAAACAGCTGGCTGTCGACGAGATCTCGGCGAAGCTGCGCGAAAGCTCTGCGACGGTTGTAGCCGACTACCGCGGTTTGAACGTTGCGCAAGTGACTGAACTTCGTAAGCAGCTCCGCGAAGCAGGCATTGAATTCCAAGTTCTGAAGAACTCGCTCGTTCGCCGTGCAACGGCTAGCGCCGAGCTGTCGGAACTCGATCAAGTACTGACGGGTCCTACGGCAATCGCATTCAGCAAAGACGATGCAGTAGCACCAGCCAAAATCCTTAATGACTTCGCGAAGAAGAACGACAAGCTCGAAATCAAGGGCGGCGTTGTTGAAGGACGCGTAGTTGGCACGGATCAAATCAAAGCGCTGGCAGATCTGCCGTCGCGCGAAGGTTTGCTCTCCATGTTGCTCAGCGTGCTGCAAGCTCCGATGCGCAACTTCGCGCTCGCAGTCAAAGCAGTCGCAGAGAAGCAAGAGCAGCAAGCGTAAATCTCGTATTCTCGTTCAGTCTATTGCAGGCTGAATGTCATGTACGCCTAGCAAGACCAAACCAAACTAAACTACTTTTGGAGGTATACCCATGTCTAAAGAGCAAATCTTGGAAGCAATCAAGGGCATGAACGTCCTTGAACTGAACGATCTCGTGAAAGCAATCGAAGAAGAATTCGGCGTTACGGCTGCAGCTCCTGTAGCAGTAGTAGCTGGCGGCGGCGCAGCTGAAGCAGCTGAGCAAACAGAGTTCACGGTTAACCTCGTGAGCGCTGGCGCTTCCAAAATCAACGTCATCAAAGTTGTTCGCGAAATCACGGGTCTCGGCCTGAAAGAAGCGAAAGACCTGGTTGACAACGCACCGAAGCCGCTGAAAGAAAACATCGCTAAAGAAGAAGCAGAAGCTCTGAAAGCGAAGCTTGAAGAAGCAGGCGCACAAGTAGAAGTGAAGTAATTTCGCCCGACTATGGCGATGACCCCTTGGAGACCTAGTCTTCAGGGGGTTTTCTGTTAGCCGGTTGTGAACGCGGAATAACGCAGGGAACTAAGGGAGGACGTGCATAATGTCGGAGCATTACTATAGTCAAAAGCCGCAGATCGCCAGCGACAAGCGGATTCACGAGACGGTTCTTCGCGGACATAAGCTTCGCTTCGCGACGGATGCCGGGGTGTTCTCCAAGACGGGCATCGATTACGGCAGCCGCGTATTAATTGAAGCAATGGACATTCCGACAGGCGCGCGCGTGCTCGATGTCGGCTGCGGCTACGGTCCGATCGGAATCTCGGCTTCCCTACTGAATCGAAGCGGCACGGTTACGATGATCGACGTCAATGAACGAGCAGTGCAGCTGGCGAAAGAGAACGCGGCGCTGAACGGTGCGGATCATGTCCAGGTGCTGCAGAGCGATATCTATGAAGCCGTTCGGGGACAGCAGTTCGATGTCATTCTCACGAATCCGCCGATTCGCGCTGGCAAAGCAGTCGTTCATCAGATTCTGGAGGACGCCTATCAGTTGCTCGCTGCAGGCGGATCGATCTGGGTCGTGATTCAGAAGAAACAAGGAGCGCCGTCTGCGGCTGCCAAGCTCGAGGAAGTGTTCGGCAATTGCAAGGAAGTCACCAAGGATAAAGGCTATCGGATCCTGAAAGCCGTTAGGGCCCAATTGTGATCACGGACATTTGGGCTTTTGAACTTGAACGGATAAGGTCCGGTAATGGAGTAAACATTTGTTGACTTGACATTTTGGTTGTGTTATCATTATAAAATGTCAGCATTAAAATAGGCTCAAACTCTTTAGTTAGCTAAAATGTCAAGAACTTTTTTCGCGGAGCGATGCATAGCGGGACAAGGATTGACGTATAATGTGGAGATTTTGGGCGACAATGACTTGGTATATGGCTGAATGACCGTTAGGCTTGTCTTCTGCGGCTTCGCCAAAGACATGAGGTCGTTCACAGGATGAATGACGGTACCGCTGGGAAACACGCTCTTTTTTCGAACTCCATTCGATAAGGGCTTTTCTTTATTTGACATAGAGGAGAGTATCAAGCCTATCGCTTTATTGCTTTTCTCTAGACTTTAAGCTGTGAGTCAGACATGAGGGGTGAGGTTAAGTTGGCAGGACAACTTGTTCAGTATGGCCGACGCACGCGTAGAAGCTACGCCCGGATCACCGAGGTGCTGGATGTACCGAACCTGATCGAGATCCAACAGAAATCGTACGAGAAGTTTCTGGAGCGCGACCTTCTGGAACTGTTCCAAGACATTTCGCCGATTTCGGATTTCACGGGCAATTTGTCGCTCGAGTTCATTGATTACAGTCTCGGCGAGCCGAAATATTCGGTCGACGAGTCCAAAGAGCGCGACGTCACGTATGCCGCTCCGCTGCGCGTTAAGGTGCGGCTCATCAACAAGGAGACCGGTGAAGTTAAAGAACAGGAAGTGTTCATGGGCGACTTCCCGCTGATGACGGAGACGGGCACGTTCATTATCAACGGTGCTGAGCGCGTTATCGTCAGCCAATTGGTTCGCTCCCCTAGCGTGTACTTCAGCACCAAGGTCGACAAGAACGGCAAGAAGACGTATACGGCTACGGTGATTCCGAACCGCGGCGCATGGCTGGAGCTCGAGACCGACGCGAAGGATATTATCTATGTCCGTATCGACCGTACGCGGAAAATTCCGGTTACGGTATTGCTGCGCGCGCTGGGCTTCGGAACGGACGCCGAGATCATGGAGCTGCTGGGCCATGACGAGTACATTCGCAACACGCTGGATAAGGACAATACCGATTCGACGGAAAAAGCGTTGATCGAGATCTACGAGCGGCTCCGTCCAGGAGAACCGCCGACGCTCGATAACGCGAAAAGTCTGCTCGTGGCGCGCTTTTTCGATCCAAAGCGCTATGATCTGGCCAACGTCGGTCGTTACAAAATCAATAAGAAGCTCCATATCAAGAACCGGTTGTTCAACCAGCGCTTAGCCGAGACGCTGATCGATCCGTCCACGGGCGAGATCATCGCGGAGGCCGGCCAGATGATCGATCGCAGATTGCTCGATCAGATTCTGCCGCTGCTGGAGAAGAACGTTGCGTTCAAGACCTATCACGTTGCGAACGGGGTTAACGATGCGGATAGTATTCCTCTGCAGACGATTAACGTATTCTCGCCGCACGAGGATGGCAAAGTTATCAAGCTGATCTCCAACGGCATTATCGATAAAGCCGTCAAGCATATCACGCCTGCGGACATTATCGCTTCGATTAACTATTTCATCAATCTGCTGCACGGCATCGGCAGCACGGACGACATCGACCATCTCGGTAACCGTCGTCTGCGTTCCGTCGGCGAGCTGCTGCAGAACCAATTCCGTATCGGCCTGTCCCGGATGGAGCGCGTCGTTCGCGAGCGGATGTCCATTCAGGATGCGAACGCGATCACGCCGCAAGCGCTGATCAACATTCGTCCGGTCATCGCATCGATCAAGGAGTTCTTCGGAAGCTCCCAGCTCTCGCAGTTCATGGATCAGACGAACCCGCTTGCGGAACTTACGCACAAGCGCCGTCTATCCGCGCTCGGACCAGGCGGTCTGACGCGCGAACGCGCCGGCTTCGAGGTTCGTGACGTCCATCCGTCCCATTATGGCCGGATGTGTCCGATCGAGACGCCGGAAGGTCCGAACATCGGTCTGATCAACTCGCTGTCCACGTTCGCCCGGATTAACGAGTACGGCTTCATCGAAGCGCCGTATCGCTGGGTCGATCCGAAGAGCGGCGCGGTAACCGAGCAGATCGATTACATGACGGCCGATGAAGAGGATAACTACATCATCGCCCAAGCGAACGCGAAGCTGAGTCCTGAAGGCAAATTCGAGGACGATCTTGTCATCGCTCGATACAACAAGCAAGCAGATAACATCGTGACTGTCCCTGGCGACCGGATCGATTATATGGACGTATCGCCTAAGCAGGTCGTATCCGTCGCGACGGCGCTCATTCCGTTCCTCGAGAACGATGACTCCAACCGCGCGCTGATGGGATCGAACATGCAGCGTCAAGCCGTACCGCTCCTCATTCCGAAGTCGCCGCTTGTCGGCACCGGTATGGAACACAAGAGCGCGAAGGACTCCGGCGTCTGTATCGTCACGAAGTACGACGGCATTATTGAACGCGTATCAGCCAATGAGATTTGGCTGCGCCGCGTGGAGACGATCGACGGCAAGCAAGTCAGCGGCGATCTGATCAAGCACAAGCTCCATAAGTTCATGCGTTCGAACCAAGGCACGTGCATCAACCAGCGTCCGATCGTCCATAAGGGCGAATTCGTGACGAAGGGCACGATCCTGGCGGACGGCCCGTCGACGGAGAAGGGCGAATTGGCTCTGGGCCGCAACGTCGTCGTCGCGTTCATGACGTGGGAAGGGTATAACTACGAGGATGCGATCCTGCTCAGCGAGAAGCTGGTGAAGGAAGATGTGTACACCTCGATTCATATCGAAGAATACGAATCCGAAGCGCGAGACACGAAGCTCGGACCGGAAGAGATTACGCGTGATATTCCGAACGTCGGTGAAGAAGCGCTCAAGAACCTTGACGAGCGCGGCATCATCCGCGTCGGAGCGGAGATTGGCGCAGGCGACATTCTCGTCGGCAAAGTAACGCCGAAGGGCGTAACGGAGCTGACGGCAGAGGAACGCCTCCTGCACGCCATCTTCGGCGAGAAGGCACGCGAAGTGCGCGACACCTCGCTGCGCGTCCCTCACGGTACGGACGGCATCGTTGTCGACGTGAAGGTATTCACTCGCGATAACGGCGACGAATTGCCGCCAGGCGTGAATCAGCTTGTGCGTGTCTATATTGCGCAGAAGCGGAAGATTTCCGAAGGCGACAAGATGGCGGGCCGCCACGGCAACAAGGGCGTTATCGCCCGGATCATGCCGGAAGAGGATATGCCATTCTTGCCGGACGGCACGCCGGTTGAAGTCGTACTGAACCCGCTGGGCGTTCCTTCCCGGATGAACATCGGTCAAGTACTCGAGATTCACTTGGGCATGGCGTGCAAGCGACTAGGCATTCACGCGGCAACCCCGGTATTCGACGGGGCGAACGAGGAAGACGTATTCGACGCCATGGAAGAAGCCGGCATGCAGCGCAACGGCAAGACGATTCTGTACGATGGCCGCACGGGCGAAAGCTACGAACGCGAAGTGACGGTCGGCGTCATGTACATGATCAAGCTGGCGCACATGGTCGACGACAAAATCCATGCACGCTCGACGGGTCCTTACTCGCTCGTCACGCAGCAGCCGCTCGGCGGCAAGGCGCAATTCGGCGGACAGCGCTTCGGCGAGATGGAAGTATGGGCGCTTGAGGCATACGGCGCAGCCTATACGCTGCAAGAGATCCTCACGGTCAAGTCGGATGACGTGGTCGGACGGGTGAAGACGTACGAATCGATCGTCAAGGGCGAGAACGTACCGGAACCAGGCGTACCGGAATCGTTCAAGGTTCTGATCAAAGAGCTTCAGAGCTTGGGTATGGACGTCAAGATCTTGACCGAGAACGAGGAAGAGATCGAGATGAAGGAGATCGACGACGAGGACGACGGCGCGAACGACAAGCTCAACCTCAACCTCGAAGGCGCCGAAGTAGGCGCTGAATAGTCGACGACCCGCAGCAGAGCCGCTGAACGGCGAGAGATATCGACCAATGAACGCGTATAGGGGACTGTGAAGCGAAGGAGACCGCGGCAACGCGTCTCCTTCGGCACGTCCATTGCGATAACGAATGCGACAGAGACTTAAGGAGGGTTGCTCCTTGTTGGATGTTAACAACTTCGAGTACATGAAGATCGGTCTGGCTTCGCCGGACAAAATCCGTTCGTGGTCGCGCGGCGAAGTAAAGAAGCCGGAAACGATCAACTATCGGACACTGAAGCCGGAAAAGGAAGGGTTGTTCTGCGAGAAGATCTTCGGACCGCAGAAGGACTGGGAATGTCACTGCGGCAAGTATAAGCGCGTTCGTTACAAGGGCGTCGTCTGCGATCGTTGCGGCGTCGAAGTCACGCGTGCCAAGGTTCGCCGCGAGCGGATGGGCCATATCGAGCTTGCTGCGCCCGTATCGCATATCTGGTACTTCAAAGGGATTCCGAGCCGCATGGGGCTTGCGCTCGACATGTCGCCTCGTTCGCTTGAAGAGATCATCTATTTTGCATCTTATGTCGTAACGGACCCAGGCGATACGCCGCTCGAGAAGAAGCAGCTGCTCTCCGAGAAGGAATATCGCAGCTACCGCGAGAAGTATGGCTACGGCTTCCAAGCCGGCATGGGCGCTGAAGCGGTTAAGAAGCTGCTCCAGGATATCGACGTCGAGCGCGAGCTCGAGACGTTGAAGGAAGAGCTGCGCACGGCCCAAGGCCAGCGCCGCAACCGGGCGATCAAGCGTCTGGAAGTCATCGAGGCTTTCCGCAATTCCGGCAACGAGCCGGAATGGATGATCCTCGACGTGCTGCCGGTCATTCCGCCGGAGCTTCGTCCGATGGTACAGCTGGACGGCGGCCGCTTCGCGACCTCCGACTTGAACGATCTGTATCGCCGCGTCATTAACCGGAACAACCGTCTGAAGCGCCTGCTCGATCTGGGTGCGCCGGACATCATCGTACAGAACGAGAAGCGGATGCTTCAGGAAGCCGTCGACGCATTGATCGACAACGGCCGCCGCGGCCGTCCGGTTACCGGACCGGGCAACCGTCCGCTGAAGTCCCTCAGCCACATGCTGAAGGGTAAGCAAGGCCGCTTCCGGCAGAACCTGCTCGGTAAGCGCGTCGACTACTCCGGCCGATCGGTTATCGTCGTAGGCCCGAGCCTGAAGATGTATCAATGCGGTCTCCCGAAAGAGATGGCGCTTGAACTGTTCAAGCCGTTCGTCATGAAGGAGCTCGTGAACAAGGGCCTCGCGCACAACATCAAGAGCGCGAAGCGCAAGGTTGAACGCGTCAGCCCGGAAGTATGGGATGTCTTGGAAGAAGTCATCAAGGAGCACCCGGTTCTGCTGAACCGTGCCCCTACGCTCCACCGCCTCGGCATTCAAGCGTTCGAGCCTACGCTCGTCGAAGGCCGCGCAATCAAGCTTCACCCGCTCGTCTGTACCGCCTACAACGCGGACTTCGACGGCGACCAGATGGCTGTTCACGTGCCGCTCTCCGCTGAGGCGCAAGCCGAAGCACGGCTCTTGATGCTTGCCTCCGGCAACATCTTGAACCCGAAGGACGGCAAGCCGGTCGTTACGCCTTCGCAGGATATGGTTCTCGGCAGCTTCTATCTTACGATGGACAATAACGACGCCAAGGGCAGCGGCTCGATGTTCGGTACGGTTAACGAAGCGATCTCCGCGTATCAGCGCGGCATCGTCTCCCTGCATGCCCGCGTAGTCGTTCCGGCTCGCGTGCTGAAGAAGGTGACGTTCACGGCCGAGCAGCAGAATTCGCTCATCGTCACGACCGTCGGCAAGATCATTTTCAACGAAATTCTGCCAGAGACGTTCCCGTACATCAACGAGGCAACGAAAGTTAACTTGCTGAAGGGTACGCCTGCTAAATACTTCATCACCGAGAAGGGTGCCGATGTCCGCGCGTTCATGAGCGAGCTCGACATTGCGCCTGCAGTCGGCAAAGAGTACCTCGGCCTGATCATCGCCGAGTGCTTCCGCCAGTATCACACGACGAAGACGTCCGTGATCCTTGACAACATCAAGCAGCTCGGGTTCACGTACTCGACGCGCGCGGGTATCAGTATCGCCGTATCCGACGTTATCGTACCGGACGAGAAGAAGGGAATTCTGGCCGAATCGGAAGAGAAGGTCAGAGTCGTTACGAACCAGTACCGCCGCGGTCTCATCACGGACGAAGAGCGGTATGACCGCGTCATCGAGATCTGGGGCCAGACGAAGGACCGCATTACGGAAGTGCTCATGCGCTCGATGGACCGTTACAACTCCATCATGCTCATGGTCGACTCCAAGGCGCGGGGCAATAAATCGCAGATCACCCAGCTGGGCGGCATGCGGGGTCTGATGGCAACGCCGTCGGGCCGAATCTTCGAACTCCCGATCAAATCGAACTTCCGCGAAGGCCTGACGGTCTTGGAATACTTCATCTCGACGCACGGTGCGCGTAAAGGTCTTGCCGATACCGCTCTGCGTACAGCCGACTCCGGCTACTTGACCCGTCGTCTCGTCGACGTTGCGCAGGATGTTATCGTGCGCGAAGACGATTGCGGTACGGACAAAGGCATCACGGTCACGAAGATCCACGACGGCAAGGAAGTCATCGAGGATCTGTACGATCGGATCGAAGGCCGTTATCCTTCGGAGACGGTACGTCATCCGGAGACGGGCGAGATCATCGTCAACCGCAACGAACTGATCGAATCGCATATTGCCGAGGCGATCATCGCCGCAGGCGTCGAGAAACTGCAGATTCGTTCCGTGCTTAGCTGTCGCGCCCGTCACGGCGTGTGCAAAATCTGCTACGGCCGTAACCTGGCAACAGGCAAGCACGTCGAAATCGGCGAAGCGGTCGGCATCATCGCAGCGCAATCGATCGGCGAGCCGGGAACCCAGCTCACGATGCGTACGTTCCACACTGGCGGCGTTGCCGGCGACGACATCACGCAAGGTCTTCCGCGTATTCAGGAGCTCTTTGAAGCCCGGAATCCGAAAGGTCAAGCGACGATCTCCGAGCTCGACGGCGTCATCAAGGAAATTCGCGATGCGAAGGACCGCCGCGAGATCGAAGTGACCGGCGAAGCGGAGACGAAGGTTTATACGGTAACGTACGGCTCGCGCATCCGTGTCTCTGTCGGCCAACAGGTTGAAGCAGGCGACGAATTGACGGACGGTTCGATCGATCCGAAGGAAATGCTCCGCATCAAGGGCATCCGCGGCGTTCAGAACTACATCCTGCAAGAGGTACAGCGCGTATACCGGAACCAGGGCGTTGAGATCAACGACAAGCACGTCGAAGTCATGATCAAGCAGATGCTCCGCAAGATCCGGATCGTCGATGCAGGCGACACGACGCTGCTGCCTGGCGCTTTCGTCGATATCCACGAATACGAAGCAGCGAACCGCGAAGCGATTCTCGGCGGTCTCGAACCGGCGGTAGCTAAGCCAGTGCTTCTCGGCATCACGAAGGCATCGCTCGAGACGGACTCGTTCCTCTCGGCGGCATCGTTCCAAGAGACGACGCGCGTCCTGACGGATGCAGCGATCAAGGGCAAGGTCGACCAATTGCTCGGCCTCAAGGAGAATGTCATTATCGGCAAGCTAATCCCGGCCGGTACGGGCATGAACCGCTACCGCAGCATCAAGTTCGCAGGCATGGAAGAAGAAGTCGAAGGCGGCTCGGAAGAGCTTCTCGAGACGGTTCCTGTCGAATCTTAATAAATCTTTGTAACAAGAGAGCTGGTCTGGGCCGAATCATCGGCCTGTCCGGCTCTCGTTGTTGCATGGCGGAGCCCAGCAACTCCACAGCACTTCTGGTAAGGAAACTCTAGTTCCTTATAAGAAGATCAATTGTCAGCGCCGAGAAGGTTGGACGATAGTAGCAATTGAGGAGCGGAGTGTAGACAGATCTACATGAGCACCGGAAATTGCGCTAGCGTTCAAGATTCGACGTCGAATACGCTTCGAAGAATCAACATCGCGATCACAATTGATCCCCCTTGACATAAGGGGGGTGATGGTGGTAGTATGTCGTAGTGTGCCTAGAAGTGAGGTCCTTGTGCTTGGATTGAAAGGGTGATCTTCCATGCCATATAAGATCGGCACGAAGCAAACGACGAGAGCCGTAGAGCAAGGCATAGCAGCTCGCGTAATCGTCGCTGGCGATGCGGATCCACTGATAACAGGCAAGATTATCGAACTCTGTGCCGAGGCGCAGGTCGTAATCGAACGGGTAGACACGATGGAGATGCTTGGGGAGACCTGCGGCATCGACGTCGGAGCTGCCATGGCTGCATGGATTCCTGAAGAATGATAAAGGACTAAGATGTTTTTGCCGGATGTCTCGTAAGGGAAGAACGGCAAAGACTTTCGTTTGTTTCTTTATGAACCACCTGGATCTGTGGGCTTGAAACATGGATTAGACTCGCACTCATCAAAGGGAGGGGGTGGCAACATGCCAACAATTAATCAGCTCGTCCGCAAAGGCCGCCAAGCGAAAGTCGTGAAATCGAAATCGCCGGCACTGCAAAGAGGATTCAACGCCCTGAAGCGTGAAGCTACGGATATCAGCGCACCACAGAAGCGCGGCGTATGCACGCGTGTAGGTACGATGACGCCGAAGAAACCGAACTCCGCACTGCGGAAGTATGCTCGTGTTCGTCTGACGAACAAAGTAGAGGTTACGGCTTATATCCCAGGGATCGGTCACAACCTGCAAGAGCACAGCGTCGTATTGATTCGCGGCGGTCGGGTAAAAGACCTTCCGGGTGTACGTTACCATATCGTTCGCGGCGCACTCGATACTGCAGGCGTGAACAACCGTAAGCAAGCTCGCTCGAAGTACGGCGCGAAGCGTCCGAAAGCAGCTAAGAAGTAATAGACCGCATAAATGCGATCACCAACAAGAGAAGAAAGGGGGATTACCTCATGCCACGTAAAGGACCAGTAACAAAACGCGACGTACTGCCGGATCCGGTGTACAACAGCAAATTGGTTACGCGCCTGATCAACCGCGTCATGATCGACGGTAAGCGCGGTACTGCCGCAACGCTGTTGTATGATGCATTCAAATTGATCCAAGAGCGCACGGGTAAGGATCCGATGGAAGTTTTCGAAACGGCCATCAAGAATATTATGCCAGTGCTTGAAGTGAAAGCCCGCCGTGTCGGCGGAGCAAACTATCAAGTGCCGATCGAGGTGAAGCCTGAGCGTCGTACATCGCTCGGACTTCGTTGGCTCGTGAACTACTCCCGCAACCGCGGCGAGAAGACGATGGAAGAGCGTCTGGCAGCTGAGATCATCGATGCATCGAACAACACCGGCGCATCCGTGAAGAAGCGCGAAGACACGCACAAGATGGCGGAAGCCAACAAAGCGTTCGCTCATTATCGTTGGTAGGATTCAACAATTGAAAGGAGACAAATTGTATGGCAAGAGAGTTCTCCTTGAAAAATACGCGTAATATCGGGATCATGGCACATATCGATGCCGGCAAGACGACCACTACGGAACGTATTCTTTTCTTTACGGGCCGTACCCACAAGATCGGCGAGGTGCATGAAGGCGCCGCGACGATGGACTGGATGGAGCAGGAGCAGGAGCGTGGCATTACGATCACGTCCGCTGCTACCACGGCTCAGTGGAAAGGTCACCGCATCAATATCATCGATACCCCGGGACACGTCGACTTCACGGTTGAAGTCGAACGTTCCCTTCGTGTATTGGACGGGGCTGTAGGGGTTTTCAGTGCGAAAGAAGGCGTTGAGCCTCAGTCCGAAACCGTATGGCGCCAAGCGGATAAGTATAGCGTTCCGCGGATCGCTTACGTTAACAAGATGGACATCATCGGTGCTGACTACCTGAATGTCGTGAAGGACATGCGTGAGCGTCTGCAAGCGAATGCCGTCGCGATTCAACTCCCGATCGGCGCCGAGAATGATTTCAAAGGCGTCATTGACCTGGTTGAGCGCAAAGCTTACCTCTACAATGACGACACTGGCAAAGACCCGGTAGTTGCCGAAATTCCGGAACAGTACAAGGACCAAGTCGAAGAGCTTCGCCTGGAGCTCGTCGAGAAGGTTGCTGAACTGGACGAGGAATTGATGATGAAGTATCTGGAAGGCGAAGAGATTACGATCCCTGAGCTGAAAGCCGTACTTCGTAAAGGCGTATGCTCCGTTAAGATCTTCCCGGTTGTTGCGGGTTCTTCTTACCGGAACAAAGGCGTACAGCCGATGCTGGATGCTGTAGTCGACTACCTGCCGGCACCTATCGACGTACCTGACATTAAGGGCACGCTCGAAGACGGTTCGGAAACTACTCGCAAATCTGCAGACGACCAGCCGTTCGCGGCTCTGGCGTTCAAGATTGCAACAGATCCATTCGTTGGTAAACTGACGTTCTTCCGCGTATATTCCGGCGTACTGTCGTCCGGCTCCTACGTGCTTAATGCTTCCAAAGGCAAGCGCGAACGGATCGGTCGTATTCTCCAGATGCACGCGAACAGCCGTCAAGAGATCACGGAAGTTTACTCGGGCGATATCGCAGCTGCGGTAGGCCTGAAGGATACGGGAACGGGCGACACGCTATGCGATGAGAAGAGCCCTGTAATCCTCGAATCCATGAACTTCCCGGAACCGGTTATCCAAATCGCAATCGAGCCGAAGACGAAAGCGGACCAGGACAAGATGGGTGTTGCGCTCTCCAAGCTCTCCGAAGAGGATCCAACGTTCCGCGCTTACACGGACGAAGAAACGAACCAGACGATCATTGCCGGTATGGGCGAGCTCCACTTGGAGATCATCGTAGACCGCATGCTTCGCGAATTCAAAGTCGAGACGAACGTCGGCAAGCCGCAAGTTGCTTACCGCGAGACGTTCAAGACGCCTGCGAAAGTCGAAGGCAAGTTCGTTCGCCAATCCGGCGGCCGCGGCCAATACGGCCACGTCTGGATCGAGTTCGAACCGCAAGAGCCTGGCAAGGGCTTCGAGTTCGAGAACAAAATCGTTGGCGGTGTTGTACCGCGTGAATACGTACCGGCCGTTCAAGCTGGTATCGAAGAGTCGATGAAGAACGGCGTACTCGCCGGCTTCCCGCTCGTTGATATCAAAGCTCGTATCGTCGACGGTTCGTACCATGACGTCGACTCCTCCGAGATGGCGTTTAAGATCGCCGGCTCCATGGCGCTCAAAGCAGCGAAAGACAAGTGTAACCCTGTCCTGCTTGAGCCGATCATGAAAGTCGAAGTTACCGTTCCTGAAGAATACTTCGGCGACGTAATGGGCATGCTGAGCTCCCGCCGCGGTCGCATCGAAGGTACGGACTCGCGCTCCGGCGCGCAGATCATCCGTGCTAAGGTGCCTCTGGCAGAGATGTTCGGCTACTCCACGACGCTTCGCTCCGGTACGCAAGGACGCGGCGTGTTCGCAATGGAACTGTCTCACTATGAGGAAGTTCCGAAGTCGATCTCCGAAGAGATCATCTCGAAGAGCAAAGGCTCCGCTTAGGAACCTGTTGTTCGACATAGCATAGCAGTTTGCTTTTGACCGTGCGCCGTATTACACTAGTGGTGCGAGCGTCCGGTCCACACATATAATTTTCCAATATAGAGGAGGATTAAGTTCAATGGCTAAGGCTAAATTTGAACGTAACAAACCGCACGTTAACATCGGTACCATCGGTCACGTTGACCATGGCAAAACGACTCTGACGGCTGCAATCACGACTGTATTGTCCAAAAGATACGGCGGTGCAGCAATTGCATTCGACCAAATCGACAAAGCACCAGAAGAGCGCGAGCGCGGTATCACGATCTCGACTTCGCACGTTGAGTACGAGACGCCTAACCGTCACTACGCACACGTTGACTGCCCAGGTCACGCCGACTACGTTAAGAACATGATCACGGGTGCTGCACAGATGGACGGCGCAATCCTCGTCGTATCCGCAGCTGACGGCCCAATGCCGCAAACGCGTGAGCACATCCTGCTCTCCAAGCAAGTAGGCGTACCTTACATCGTCGTATTCCTGAACAAATGCGACATGGTTGAAGACGAAGAGCTCCTCGAGCTGGTTGAGATGGAAGTTCGCGACCTGCTGAGCGAGTATTAATTCCCAGGCGACGACACGCCGATTATCCGCGGCGCTGCTCGTGAGGCACTGGCTAACCCAGATGGTCCTTGGGCTGACAAAGTCGTTGAACTGTTCGAGCAAATCGACACTTACATCCCAACGCCAGAGCGCGAAACTGACAAGCCGTTCCTGATGCCTGTCGAGGACGTGTTCACGATCACGGGTCGCGGTACGGTTGCTACGGGCCGCGTTGAGCGTGGTACGATCAAAGTCGGCGACGAGATCGAAATCATCGGTCTGGTTGAAGAGACGAAGAAATCCGTCGTTACGGGCGTTGAAATGTTCCGTAAACTGCTTGACTCCGCTCAAGCAGGCGACAACATCGGCGCACTGCTTCGCGGTGTAGACCGTAACCAAATCGAGCGTGGCCAAGTTCTGGCAAAGCCGGGTTCGGTTAAGCCGCACACGAACTTCGAAGCTCAAATCTACGTCCTGACGAAGGAAGAGGGCGGACGTCACAAGCCATTCTTCACGGGCTACCGTCCACAGTTCTACTTCCGTACGACGGACGTTACGGGTATCATCAACCTGCCAGAAGGCAGCGAGATGGTAATGCCTGGCGACAACATCACCGTTACGGTTGAGCTGATCGCTCCGATCGCTATCGAAGAAGGCACGCGCTTCGCTATCCGCGAAGGCGGCCGTACGGTAGGCGCAGGCGCAGTAGCAACGATCCAGAAGTAATAACACGCAGCTCCGGCTGCGAGCAGAGGGCCTCCACTTGCGTGGGGGCTTTCTTATTTATGAAGCGAAATTGGAGACCGCCGAGATCTGCCCGAATTCCCATCGGACGGATCGCCGATCAGATTGTCGCGCAACTCTGGGTCTGTGGGCCAATAGCGAAGCAATTGCGCTGTTAAGGGATATGCGTGCGCAATTGCGGGACCATATCGTTCCTCCTGTCCCATTAAGGGATAGAATGTTTCGCTATTACTTGAGAGCCGTATGCCTGTACACATTTGCATCACAGAATTGCGGAGTATGATGGAAAAGTTGAGCCAATGGCATCATGTTAATAATCGGTGCAAATTCGTGTTTCTTCTATAATATAGTGCGTCAGGGGGAGAGGTCATGAAGCAAGCATCCGCAAATTTGCGGATAACGATTGCAATCGTCATGTTGCTGCTCATAACGGCTTGTTCACAAGCAATTACCGGGCCGGCAGTTGAAACCGTGGGTGAGCAGAACGTGACGATTACGCCGGTCGTCTTGTTCGAGGGGGATGAGCGCAAGTATGAGCCCTTCTTCGGCTACATGACAGGTGCCGTGACGATCGACTATACGGGCAACAAACGAATCATGGAACTAGGCAGCGAAATCTGGCGAGATGGCAAGAAAGTCGAAGAGCTTGGGGGAAGCGCGATCTTCTTCGACGAAGAGCAACTGAAAGACGGCTATCGCGGCGAACTGATTATTAATATGAAGGAACGCATGATGAAGGACAAGAAATCCGAGCTCGATATCATGATGAGCATGAATGCCAATACCGGCAGCAATACGATGTCATACTCGATGCCCTGGGATCCCGCGTTCTCAGGTAAGTCGATCATCGTCCATAACGATTCGGTCAACTATACCGCCGATCAAGCAGTCCCGATCTGGGGCATCCAAGCCACAAGCAACGGCGAAATTCAACCAACGGACTTCACGCCCGAATATCTTGCCCGCACCGAATACGCCCTCATCTTCACCGTCCGCTTCCTCGACCAATCCGAGTTCGATTCATCCCAATAATCAATCGTCTTCCTTCATTATTAACATCCCGACAGTTTAGCAACGCTAACTGTCGTCCCCTTGCCTCCTCCCCCAAGAGGGCGGAGGCAATAAGAATCGGCGAGTAATGGAGGGCTTGCAATCGTTGGAAGAGTTTACGTCCCGCCTTTGGAATCGTATTGCTACCGTGCGTGTAATAAAAGCAATACGATTCCAACAGCGGGCGGAGGACGATGCAAGACTGGAATTACGACCTGCCGACAACTATGAAAATAACTTCTTGCATTCGCCCACTTATTTCGCTATAATATTGACTGTTGGTCTGCGACGTTGCGATGATGCGAGAGGTTGCCGACACACCCGGCCCCTTTGCCATAGGGAGCCAGTCGGGTTTTCTCGCGGAGTATGTCCGATACTAAATTGGGCGATAAAAGGAGGGACTTATATGGCAAAGCAAAAGATTCGTATCCGCTTGAAAGCGTACGATCACAGAATTCTTGACCAATCCGCTGAAAAAATCGTTGAGACGGCTAAGCGTTCCGGTGCAGGTGTATCCGGGCCGATTCCGCTTCCTACGGAAAAGCAAATCATTACGATTCTGCGCGCGGTACACAAGTACAAGGATTCCCGTGAGCAATTCGAGATGCGCACGCACAAGCGCTTGATCGACATTGTGAATCCTACGCCGCAAACGGTTGATGCGCTGATGCGTCTGGATCTGCCGTCTGGCGTCGATATCGAAATCAAGCTGTAAGGTTCAGAAGAACAATTTTACGTATGAGAGGAAATGAGGTGTCAACATGAAAGGTATCTTAGGGAAAAAGCTCGGCATGACGCAAGTATTCACGGCTGAAGGCAACGTAGTACCGGTAACGGTTATCGAAGCTGGCCCTTGTGTCGTCCTGCAGAAGAAAGAGCAAGCGAGCGACGGTTATGAAGCTGTACAGCTCGGCTTTGCAGATAAGAAGCAGTCCCGTCAGCTGAAGCCGGAAATCGGCCACGCATCCAAGGCGAACACTGCTCCTAAGCGCTACGTGAAAGAAATTCGCGGTGTGAACATCGCTGATTTCGAGGTTGGCCAGCAATTGAAAGCCGACCTGTTCGCCGAAGGCGAATTTGTTGACGTAACGGGTATCTCCAAAGGTAAGGGCTTTGCCGGCGTTATCAAGCGTTGGGGACAAAGCACGGGTCCAATGTCTCACGGTTCCCGTTATCACCGCGGTCCAGGTTCGATGGGCTCGATCCAAGCGAACCGTGTACCGAAGGGCAAGCGCCTGCCGGGCCACATGGGTTCCGAGACGATCACGATTCAGAACCTTGAAGTCGTCCGCGTAGATGCAGAACGCAATGTATTGCTGGTTAAAGGCTCGATTCCGGGTCCTAAGAACAGCTTCGTGAAAATTAAATTGACGGTGAAGAAATAATCAACAGCCGGAAAGGAGGAACATGAAATGCCAAAAGTAGCAGTATTTAATGTGAGCGGTTCGCAAGTCGGCGACATCGAGTTGTCCGACAGCGTGTTCGGCATCGAGCCGAATGTTCACGTGCTGCATAGCGCTGTTCTGCTTCAGCAAGCCGCTGAACGTGCAGGCACGCACAAAACGAAAGGACGCTCCGAAGTACGCGGCGGCGGCCGTAAGCCTTGGAAACAAAAAGGCACGGGTCGCGCACGTCAAGGCAGCATCCGCGCTCCGCAATGGGTTGGCGGCGGTACGGTTTTCGGACCGACTCCTCGCTCCTACAGCTTCAAGTTACCGAAGAAAGTTCGCCGTCTGGCGATTAAATCCGCGCTGTCTTCGAAAGTGGTAGACAACGAAATCATCGTACTCGATCAGCTCGCGCTGAACGCGCCGAAGACGAAAGAATTTGCAGGCATCCTGAACAACCTGAAGGTTGCTCGCAAAGCACTGATCGTCACGGCTAACTACGAGGATAACGTAGCATTGTCCGCACGTAACATCCCAGGCGTCAAGATCGTCGCTGCTGACGGTATTAATGTTCGCGATGTTATGCTGTACGACAAGCTCATCATCACCAAAGAAGCGGCCCTAAAAGTACAGGAGGTGCTTGCGTAATGAAGGATCCACGCGATATTATCAAGCGCCCGGTCATCACGGAACAGACGAGTGAGCTCATGAACGGCAAAGTTTATGTGTTCGAGGTCGACATTCGTGCATCGAAGACCGAAGTCAAATCTGCGATCGAGCAGATCTTCAAAGTGAAAGTCGTAAAAGTGAACACCCTGCGCATGCCGGCGAAGCCGAAGCGCTACGGTCGTCACTCGGGATATACGTCCGAATGGAAAAAAGCAATCGTGAAGCTTAGCGATGACAGCAAAGAACTCGAGTTCTTTGAAGCATCGGTATAACATCCGTTAAGTAAGGAGGGAAACCCAAGTGCCAATCAAGAAGTATAAACCGACATCTCCTGCACGCCGTAACATGTCGGTCTCGACTTTCGAAGAGATCACGACGAACGTACCGGAGAAATCGTTGCTCGCGCCGCTTTTCAAAAAAGCAGGCCGCAACAACCAAGGTAAAATCACGGTTCGTCACCACGGCGGCGGCCACAAGCGTAAATACCGCATCATCGACTTCAAACGGAACAAGGACGGTATCGTAGGCAAAGTCGCTACGATCGAATACGATCCGAACCGTACGGCGAACATCGCCCTCATCCACTATGTGGACGGCGAGAAGCGCTACATCATCGCACCGAAGGGTCTCAAAGTAGGCGACCAGATCATGTCCGGCCCTAATGCCGACATCAAGACTGGTAACGCGCTGCCGCTCGAGAACATCCCGGTCGGTTCGGTTATCCACAACATCGAGATGAAGCCTGGCAAAGGCGGCCAACTGGTACGCGCTGCCGGCATGGAAGCACAGCTGCTCGGTAAAGAAGACGCTTATGCCGTCATTCGTCTGGGTTCCGGCGAAACGCGCCGCATCCTCAAAACTTGCCGCGCAACGATCGGTTCCGTAGGCAACGAAGACCATGAGCTGATCAAGATCGGTAAAGCAGGCCGTACGCGCTGGCTGGGCAAGCGTCCAGAAGTCCGCGGCGTTGTTATGAACCCGAACGATCACCCGCACGGCGGCGGCGAAGGCCGCGCACCGATCGGCCGCAAATCGCCTATGTCCCCATGGGGCAAGCCGACGCTCGGTTTCAAAACCCGCAAGAAGAAAAAAGCTTCGAGCCAATATATTATTCGTCGCCGTACGAAGTAACACCATTACGTGCGAGTTAAGCGAAGGGAGGAACACCCATGGGTCGCAGTTTGAAAAAGGGACCGTTTATCGACGGCTACCTGCTTAAGAAGGTTGAGGACCTGAACGAGACGAACAAAAAAGTCGTCATCAAAACTTGGTCCCGCCGTTCTACGATTTTCCCGCAATTCATCGGCCATACGTTTGCCGTCTACGACGGACGTAAGCACGTGCCGGTATATGTAACAGAGGACATGGTCGGACATAAGCTTGGCGAATTCGCGCCGACGCGTACGTACAAAGGCCATACCGACGACGACAAGAAAACGGGCAGAAGATAAGCTGCCGGCCGCTGTGACCAGCGGTTCTCAAATGTATGAGAGGAGGTTCAACCATGCAACAAGCTAAAGCCAGCGTTAATCACGTCCGGATCGCTCCTCGGAAAGCGCAGCTGGTGGTAGACTTGATCCGCGGCAAGCAAGTGGGTGAAGCAATCGCTATTCTGCGTCACACGCCGAAGTCGGCATCCCCGATCGTGGAGAAGCTGCTCAACTCGGCAATCGCGAACGCAGAGCATAACTACCAACTGGATGTGACGAAGCTCGTCGTATCGCAAGTTTTCGTGAACCAAGGGCCGACGATGAAACGTTTCCGTCCCCGTGCAATGGGTCGCGCAAGCCGGATCAACAAACGAACCAGCCATATCACCTTGGTGGTATCTGAAAAATAAGGAGGGAAAACGTGTGGGTCAAAAGGTAAATCCGGTCGGCTTACGTATCGGGATCATCCGTGATTGGGAATCCAAATGGTACGCCGGCAAAGACTTCGGCGATCTTCTCCTCGAAGACGTCAAGATCCGTGAGTTCCTTAAGAACAAATTGAAAGATGCAGCTGTCTCCCGTTTCGAAATCGAGCGCGCGGCTAACCGCGTGAACGTAACGATCCATACCGCGAAGCCGGGCATGGTTATCGGTAAGGGCGGTTCCGAGGTTGAGAACCTTCGCACGGAACTGGCTAAGATTGCGAACGGCAAGAAAGTGCACATCAATATTTCCGAAATCAAACAAGCAGATCTGGATGCTACGCTCGTAGCAGAAAGCATCGCTCAGCAGCTGGAACGCCGCATTTCGTTCCGTCGTGCGCTTAAACAAGCGATTCAACGGACAATGCGCGCTGGCGCGAAAGGGATCAAAACCGGAGTTAGCGGTCGCCTCGGCGGTGCGGAAATCGCACGTTCGGAAGGCTACAGCGAAGGTACGGTGCCGCTGCATACGCTGCGTGCCGATATCGACTACGGCACAGCGGAAGCACATACGACTTACGGCCGTATCGGCGTAAAAGTATGGATCTACCGCGGTGAAATCCTTCCGGCCAAGAAGAAAGCTGCCATCCAGGAAGGAGGCAACTAATCATGTTGGTACCAAAACGCGTCAAACATCGTAAGCAGCAACGCGGCAGCATGAGAGGCCGCGCTAAAGGCGGCACGGAAGTGACCTTCGGCGAATATGGCCTGCAAGCCATGGAGCCGGGCTGGATCACGAACCGTCAGATCGAATCTGCTCGTATCGCGATGACCCGTTACATCAAACGTGGCGGTAAAGTATGGATCAAGATTTTCCCTGCTAAGCCGATCACTCAGAAGCCTCTCGAGGTCCGGATGGGTAGCGGTAAAGGTAACGTGGAGAAATGGGTAGCGGTTGTAAAACCGGGCAAAATTATGTTTGAGCTCGCAGGCGTCTCGGAAGAGATCGCGCGCGAAGCAATGCGTCTTGCAGCCCACAAGCTCCCGGTCAAAACGAAGTTCGTGAAACGTGAAGAATCGGGTGGTGAAGCAAATGAAAGCTAGTGAATTCCGCAACCTAACCACTGCAGAACTCGAACAGAAGATTGCCGGCTTCAAGGAAGAGCTGTTCAACCTTCGTTTTCAGCTCGCTACCGGCCAGCTGGATAACCCGACTCGGATCCGCGACGTGCGGAAGGAAATAGCTCGTGCTAAAACCGTTATCCGTGAACGTGAATTGGGGATTACGAGCTAAGAGCTTGTATCCATGAGCGATAGAGCAAGCAAGTCCCTTTTCTCAAGGAAGGAGGAAGAACATGAGCGAACGTAATGCCCGCAAAGTTCAGATCGGCAAAGTCGTCAGCGACAAGATGGAAAAAACAATCGTGGTGGCCGTTGAAACGTACAAAAAGCATAACTTGTACCACAAACGGATCAAGTACACGAAGAAATTCAAGGCACATGACGAGAACAATCAAGCCAAGATCGGCGATATCGTGAAGATTATGGAAACTCGTCCATTGTCCAAGGACAAGCGCTTCCGACTGGTCGAAGTCGTTGAAGCAGCGATCATTCTGTAAGCAGCACGTGTCACGTGATAACTTAGCATTTTCCCCGAAAGGAGGACGCCAACTATGATTCAACCATTTTCTCGTTTGTCCGTTGCCGACAACTCCGGCGCGAAGGAACTGATGTGTATCCGCGTGTTGGGTGGTACGGGACGTCGCGTAGGCCATATCGGCGACCTGATTGTTTGTTCCGTTAAGTCCGCAACACCAGGCGGCGTTGTCAAAAAAGGCGACGTAGTGAAAGCTGTTATCGTCCGCACGAAGCGTACGGTTCGTCGTAAAGACGGTTCCTACATCTCGTTCGACGAGAATGCGGCAGTAGTCGTGAAAGAAGATAAGAGCCCACGCGGCACGCGGATCTTCGGACCAGTTGCTCGTGAACTGCGCGATAAGGACTTCATGAAGATCGTATCGCTCGCACCTGAGGTTATCTAATCTTGCACCAACCCATAGCAGTAGCCCAATTTGCAGTCGAAGTGAGGTGTAACAAATGCCAAGGCTGAAAAAAGTGCTGGAATCGCACAACAACAAGCTGCACGTGAAGAAAGACGATAACGTCATCGTCATCACGGGTAAAGATAAAGGCAAGAAAGGCCGCGTAATCGCTGCTTACCCTCGCCAGAACCGCGTCCTGATCGAAGGCGTGAACATGGTGAAGAAGCATACGCGTCCATCGCAGGCGAATCCGCAAGGCGGGATCATCGAGCAAGAAGCTGCGATCCATGTGTCGAACGTGATGCACATCGATCCGAAGAGCGGCCAGCCGACCCGTATCGGTTACAAAGTTCTTGATAACGGCAAAAAGGTCCGGATCGCGAAAAAATCCGGCGAGGTTATCGACTAATCCAGCTAGGAAAGGAGGTCCAATGATTCATGGCAGTGAGAATGAAAGATCGTTTCCTGAACGAAATTACGCCTGCTCTGATGCAGAAGTTTAACTATACGACGGTTATGCAAGTACCGAAAATCGAGAAAGTCGTCATCAACATGGGTGTCGGCGAGGCAGTAGCCAACTCGAAGGTGCTGGACGTCGCGGTTGACGAGCTTCAACAGATCGTCGGCCAGAAGCCGGTTGTAACACGCGCTAAGAAATCCATCGCAGGCTTCAAGCTTCGCGAGAACATGCCGATCGGGGTCAAGGTAACGCTGCGCGGCGAGCGCATGTACTACTTCCTCGACAAGCTGTTCAACATCGCGCTTCCGCGCGTTCGTGACTTCCGCGGTGTATCGACCAAAGCATTCGACGGCCGCGGCAACTATACGCTGGGCCTGAAAGAGCAATTGATCTTCCCGGAGATCGAGTACGATAAAGTGGATAAAGTGCGCGGTATGGACGTCGTCATCGTCACGACGGCAAAAACGGACGAAGAAGCTCGTGAGCTGCTGACCCAAATGGGTATGCCGTTTGCGAAGTAATCCACAGGAGGTGTAGAACCAAGTGGCAAAAACTTCGATGAAAGTGAAGCAGCAACGCACTCCGAAGTTCAAAGTGCGTGCGTACACGCGCTGCGAGCGTTGTGGCCGTCCGCATTCCGTTCTTCAAAAGTTTAAAATTTGCCGGATTTGTTTCCGCGAATTAGCATACAAAGGCCAGATTCCTGGCGTTAAAAAAGCAAGCTGGTAATCAGCCTAGTACGGGAAGGAGGTTTTCGAGAATGGTTATGTCTGATCCGATTGCAGATATGCTGACCCGCATTCGTAACGCGAATGTCGTCCGGCACGAAACCGTGGAGCTGCCTGCTTCGAAAGTGAAGAAGCAAATCGCTGAAATTCTGAAGAGCGAGGGCTTTATCCGCGATGCTGAATATATCGAAGACAGCAAACAAGGGATCATCCGTATTTTCTTGAAATACGGCCCGAACAACGAACGTGTCATCACGGGTCTGAAGCGCATCAGCAAGCCAGGACTTCGCGTTTACACGAAGTCGACAGAGGTTCCCCGCGTATTGGGCGGCCTGGGCATTGCGATCATTTCGACGTCCCAAGGCATCATGACCGATAAGCAAGCTCGTCAAAGCAAAGCCGGCGGCGAAGTCGTCTGCTACGTTTGGTAATACAACAGTCACAACGATTGGAGGTGTCACAATGTCTCGTATTGGCCGCAAACCGATCGCGGTACCAGCTGGCGTAACGATTACGCTGGATAATACCCTGATCACTGTTAAAGGACCGAAAGGCACGCTGTCCCGTGAACTGCACAAGGACATGAAGGTTGTTGTTGCAGAGAACGAAATCACGGTTGAGCGTCCTTCCGACAATAAACTGCACCGCTCCCTGCACGGTACGACCCGTAGCGTTGTTGCAAACATGGTGAGTGGCGTAACGGAAGGCTTCAGCAAGAACCTGGAACTCGTTGGCGTAGGTTACCGCGCGAACAAAACGGGTGATAAAGTCGTCTTGAACGTCGGCTACTCCCACCCGGTTGAGATCGTTCCGGACAAAGGCATCGAATTCGAAGTGCCTTCGAACACGAAGATTACCGTTCGCGGGATCGACAAGGAACTCGTTGGTGCAACGGCAGCTAAGATCCGCTCCGTACGCGAGCCTGAGCCGTATAAAGGCAAAGGGATCAAGTATGAAGGCGAGCGCATCCTTCGCAAAGAAGGTAAAGCAGGCAAGAAGAAATAATAAGCCTCGACGGGCTTTATGCAAGAGGGCGGCGTAATAGCCGCATGAGCGGCTTGGACCGCATCGCTTAGAAAGGAGTGAACACGCATGATTACGAAGGGCGACAAGAACAAAGCACGTCTGAAAAGACATCTGCGAGTCCGTAAGAAAATCAACGGCACGGTACAACGTCCGCGTCTGTCCGTATACCGTTCCTCCAAGCACATCTATGCACAGTTGATCGATGACGTGAAGGGCATTACGCTCGCAGCGGCTTCGACACTCGATAAAGAGTTGGCGGAGAACATCGGCAATGGCGGCAGCGTAGAAGCAGCTCGCCAAGTCGGCGAACTGATCGCGAAGCGCGCGAAATCGAAGGGTGTAGAGCAAGTGGTTTTCGACCGCGGCGGCTACCTCTATCACGGAAGAATTCAAGCACTGGCTGACGCGGCACGCGAAGCAGGCTTGCAATTCTAAACCACTTTCACAATAAGGAGGGTTAACGACTTGCGTATAGATCCGAATACGTTAGAACTGACTGAAAAAGTAGTTCAGATCAACCGCGTATCGAAAGTTGTCAAAGGCGGACGTCGCTTCAGCTTCAGCGCGCTTGTCGTCGTAGGAGACGGCAAAGGCTGGGTTGGCGCAGGAATCGGTAAAGCTTCGGAAGTGCCGGACGCAATCCGCAAAGGCATCGACGATGCAAAGAAAAACCTGATTCAAGTACCGCTGGTCAAAACGACGATTCCACACCAAGTGCTCGGACATTTCGGCGCAGGCAGAGTGCTGCTGAAGCCGGCTTCCGAAGGTACCGGTGTAATCGCAGGCGGCCCGGTTCGCGCAGTACTCGAACTGGCTGGCGTTGGCGATATTTTGACGAAGTCTCTCGGTTCTTCCAACTCCATGAACATGGTTAACGCGACGCTCGAAGGGCTATCCCGCCTGAAACGCGCCGAAGACGTGGCCAAATTGCGGGGTAAGACCGTAGCAGAGCTTCTGGGTTAAGGAGGGGAATACGATGGCGAAACTCCAAATCACCCTCGTTCGCAGCCTGATTGGGCGCAATGAGAAGCAGCGTGCAACGGTTCAAGCACTCGGCCTTCGCAAAATGAACCATTCGGTTGTCCAGAACGATACTCCGGCCATCCGCGGCATGGTGAATCATGTCAGCCACCTGGTCAAAGTCGAAGAAGTACAAGGCTAAACGCCTCGCATAAGGTGCTCCTAGCGCACCGTGGGAAGCAAAATCTACAAGGAGGTGCTACGAACGATGAAATTGCATGAGCTTAAGTCGGCTGATGGATCCCGCAAGGACGTGAAGCGTAAAGGCCGGGGTATCGGCAGCGGCAACGGCAAGACGGCCGGTAAAGGTCACAAAGGTCAAAACGCTCGTTCCGGCGGCGGTGTTCGCCCAGGATTCGAGGGTGGTCAGAACCCGCTTTACCGTCGTGTACCGAAGCGCGGTTTCAATAACCCGTTCCGTAAGGAATTCGCGGTTGTCAACATTGATGAACTGAACAGCTTCGCAGCAGGTACTGAAGTAACGCCTGAGCTTCTGATGGAGCAAGGGATCGTGAAGAACCCGCAAAGCGGAATTAAAATTCTTGGCAACGGCGAGATTAAGGTTGGACTTACTGTGAAAGCAAACAAGTTCTCTCAATCTGCGGTAGAGAAAATCCAAGCTGCCGGCGGTAAAACCGAGGTGATCTAATGTTCAAGACCCTGTCCAACATCTGGAAAGTGGAAGATCTGCGCAAGCGCATCCTGTTTACGCTGTTCATCTTGATCGTGTATCGTGTCGGTTCGTTCATTCCGGTGCCGAACATCGATAAGTCGCAGTTCGAAGCGATCAACGATCAAGGCGCCGACCTGTTCGGCATGCTCAACACGTTCTCCGGCGGCGCGCTGTTCCAATTCTCGATCTTCGCGCTCGGTATCATGCCGTACATCACGGCATCGATTATCGTGCAGCTGCTCAGCATGGACGTCATTCCGAAGTTCGCCGAATGGGCGAAGGAAGGCGAAAACGGCAAACGGAAGCTCGCGCAAATTACTCGATACGGCACAGTCATACTAGGCTTGATTCAAGCCTTTGCGACATCGATCGGCTTCAACAATCAATACGCCATGGTCATTAACCCGACCTTCGCGACGTATCTGATGATCGCAATTGTCTTGACGGCCGGCACTGCGTTCCTGATGTGGCTCGGCGAGCAGATCACCGAGCGGGGTATCGGCAACGGGATCTCAATCATCATCTTTGCCGGTATCGTGGCTGGATTGCCTGGCCAGATCCGTACGATTTACGCAACCGAGTTCGTGGATAATGCGGATCAGCTGTTCCTAAGCATCGTTAAGGTTATCGCGATCGTCCTCGCGGTCATTGCGATCATCGTGGGCGTTATTTTCGTGCAGCAAGGCATTCGCAAGATTCCGGTTCAATACGCCAAGCGCGTAGTCGGTCGGAAAATGTACGGCGGTCAATCGACGCACATCCCGCTGAAAGTGAACGGCGCGGGCGTAATCCCGGTCATCTTTGCAGTATCCCTGCTGATGTTCCCGGTTACGATCGCCCAATTCTGGGCGGGCAAAGGATGGGCGAACTGGATTATCAACAACATGTACTACGACCAGCCACTAGGTATGGTGTTGTACGTGATTCTGATTATTGCGTTCACCTTCTTCTACACGTTCGTGCAAATTAATCCGGTGCAGATGGCGGATCAGATGAAGAAGAACGGCGGCTACATTCCTGGCATTCGTCCAGGCAAGCCGACGTCCAGCTACATCACGCGCGTCATGACCCGTATTACGTTGACTGGCGCAGTCTTCTTGGCTCTGATCTCCGTGCTTCCGGTATTCTTCGGCGCTCTTGCCGGTTTACCGCGTACGGTACAGCTCGGCGGAACATCGCTCCTCATCGTCATCGGCGTTGCGCTGGATACGATGAAGCAGATCGAGACGCAGCTGATCAAACGCCACTACAAAGGGTTCATCAATAAATAAGTTGGTTCAGGACGGGCCGCCGGATCCCGCATGCCGCTTGCTATCGGAAGCGACATGCAAAGACCGGGCCTATTCTGCTTAAAGCGAGGAACAGCGAATGAACATCCTTTTTATGGGTCCTCCGGGAGCCGGCAAGGGCACGCAAGCCGAACGGATCGTGGAAACTTTCGAGATTCCGCATATCTCTACCGGCGATGCGTTTCGCCTAGCCATGAAGCAAGGAACGCCGCTCGGCCAGAAGGCCAAGGAATACGTGGATCAGGGACTGCTTGTTCCAGATGACGTAACTAACGGCATTGTTCGCGAGCGACTGCTGCAGGACGATTGCGGGAAAGGCTTCCTGCTCGACGGATTCCCTCGTACGCTGGCACAAGCTGAAGCACTCGACGGCATGCTCAGCGAGATGGGCCGCAAGATCGATCATGTCGTGAACCTTCGCGTCGATCGCAGCTTGCTGCTTGCTCGTCTGACGGGCCGCCGGATCTGTAAGGCATGCGGCGCAACGTACCATGTGCTCTTCAATCCGCCGAAGCAAGAGGGCGTGTGCGACAAGTGTGCGGGCGAACTGTACCAGCGTTCGGATGATACGGAAGAGAAAGTCGGTACGCGTCTAGACGAGTATATCTCGAAGACGGCACCGCTTCTTGCGTACTACGAGAACAAAGGGCTGCTTCGCGAGGTAGACGGCGAGAAGGAAATCGATACGGTCACTTCGGAGATCGTGTCACAGCTGCGGGGGAAAGCGTAATGATCATCTGCAAGTCCGAAGCGGAACTGGCTTTCATGAGGGAAGCAGGACGAATCGTGGCGGATACGCATAAGCTGCTCGCGCAAGCGGTCAAGCCGGGCGTAACCACCTTGCAGCTTGATAAGATCGCGGAAGATTATATTCGCAGCCAAGGAGCCGTACCTTCCTTCAAGGGCTACAATCAATTTCCTGGAAGCATATGTGCCTCTGTTAACGACGAATTGGTGCACGGCATACCTGGCTCGCGCGTATTGAATGAAGGCGATATCGTCAGCATCGATATCGGCGCTCAGTACAAAGGCTACCACGGGGATTCGGCCTGGACCTACGGGGTCGGGCAAATCTCGGAGGAAGTCAGCAGATTGCTCGACGTGACGGAGAGATCGCTGTACGCCGGTCTGGAGCAAGTGAAGGCCGATGTTCGGCTGTATACGATCTCGCACGCGATTCAACAGCTTGTAGAGATGGAGGGCATGTCCATCGTTCGCGAATATGTCGGCCACGGGATAGGTGCTAACCTTCACGAGGAACCGCAAATTCCGAACTATGGCGCTCCCGACCGCGGTCCACGGCTTAAGCCGGGCATGGTTCTCGCGATTGAGCCAATGGTCGTACTGGGCGAACGCTACGTGCGGACGCTGGAGGATAATTGGACGGTCGTAACCGTAGACGGCACTTGGTGCGCACACTTCGAGCACACGGTGGCTGTCACGGAGAATGGCTTCGAGATCTTGACCCGATCCTAGTGGCTGCTGGATAACGGCAACCGAAAAGGAGGATGGCAAGTGGAAGCATTGCCTGTAATCGGCCGGCTGGTTCGCGTGCTGCGAGGCAAGGCGCAAGGCGGATACGCGGTCGTCATCGGTATCGTTGATGAACGGTTTGTGCTCATCGCAGATGGGGACAAACGGCGATTCGACGATCCGAAGAAGAAGAGCCTCCTGCATCTGGAGCTGCTGCCATCCGTAAGCGCTGAAGTCGCGTCAAGCATCGACGAGACAGGACGGGTAACCAACGCCAAGCTGCGTTACGTAATACAGAGGTATACCGCGAGCGAGCGGAAAGGAGAATGACGTTGGCGAAAGAAGACGTGATTGAAGTCGAGGGTACGGTCATCGAACCGTTGCCGAATGCCATGTTCAAGGTTGAACTGGAGAACGGACATCAAATTCTGGCGCACGTTTCCGGCAAGCTCAGAATGCACTTTATCCGCATCCTGACAGGGGATAAAGTCGTGATCCAGCTCTCACCGTACGATCTTTCCAGAGGTCGTATTACCTACCGGAAGTAGTCCTTCACAGGACAGAATGTGCACTCTTGCTGGTAGCCGTTCTACGGCTGACAGCCTATTCAGGAGGGAATCACAATGAAGGTAAGACCTTCGGTCAAGCCGATCTGCGAGAAATGCAAGGTCATTCGTCGCAAAGGCAACGTAATGGTCATTTGTGAAAATCCGAAACACAAACAAAAACAAGGTTAAGAAGGAGGGGTATACAAACAATGGCACGTATAGCTGGTGTAGACTTGCCGCGTGACAAACGCGTAGAAATCGCCTTGACGTACATTTTCGGCATCGGTAAAACAACTTCGCAGAAAGTTCTGGCATCGACCGGTATCGACGTCAACACTCGCGTTCGCGATCTGACGGAAGATGAAGTAAGCCGTCTGCGTGAAACGATCGACCGTCTGAAGGTCGAAGGCGACCTGCGTCGTGAAATCTCGCTGAATATTAAAAGGTTGATTGAGATCGGCTGCTACCGTGGACTCCGTCATCGTCGCGGATTGCCTGTACGCGGGCAACGCACGAAAACGAATGCTCGGACCCGTAAAGGTCCTAGACGGACAGTAGCGAACAAGAAGAAGTAAGAAGGGGGGATAACTAAAAATGGCTAAACCGAAAAAAGTCGTTCGTACAAAACGCCGCGATCGGAAAAATATCGAGTCCGGCGTTGCGCACATCCGCTCGACGTTCAATAACACGATCGTTACGATCACTGATCCGCACGGTAACGCAATTTCGTGGGCAAGCTCGGGTAACCTGGGCTTCAAGGGCTCCCGTAAGAGCACGCCGTTCGCAGCACAGATGGCAGCGGAATCCGCAGCTAAGGCAGCAATGGAACATGGCATGAAAACTGTCGAGGTTATGGTTAAAGGACCGGGGGCCGGCCGTGAGGCTGCTATCCGTTCCCTTCAAGCCGCTGGTCTTGAAGTTAACCTGATTAAAGACGTGACGCCGGTTCCGCACAACGGATGCCGCCCGCCGAAACGTCGCCGCGTATAGTCATTACGAGTGTGGTATCAAATATCTGCAACTTGTGAATAATGGTTGTGATGGTTAGGCATACTACATGTTTTGACCGTATTGCGGGATCGATACCATGCGCTGTATGATAGACAGTGTCTTGGTAGAACGGAGCGACGTTTGAAGGAGGGTTATTCAGTGATTGAGATCGAAAAGCCGAAAATCGAAACCGTAGAGCTGAGCGACGAGGGCACTTACGGACGCTTCGTGGTGGAGCCGCTGGAACGCGGCTACGGCACGACGCTAGGTAACTCGCTGCGCAGAATACTGTTATCGTCTTTGCCGGGAGCTGCGGTAACGTCCGTCCAGATCGACGGCGTGCTCCATGAATTCTCGACGGTTCCAGGCGTACTCGAGGATGTAACCGAGATTATCCTGAACCTGAAGAGTCTCTCGCTGAAGATACATTCCGACGAGGAGAAAGTGCTCGAGATCGATGCGGAAGGCGACGGTACAGTAACAGCCGGCGACATTCGTGCGGACAGTGATGTTGAGATTCTCAACCCGGATCTTCATATCGCTACGCTTGCCTCCGGCGCTCGGCTCCATATGCGGGTTTTCGCCAACCGCGGTCGCGGTTACGTGCAGGCAGATCGCAACAAGCGTGAAGATCAGCCGATCGGCGTTCTGCCGGTTGACTCCATCTACACGCCGATCACTCGCGTGAACTACACCGTGGAGAATACACGCGTCGGCCAAGTGACCAACTATGACAAGCTAACCCTCGAAGTATGGACCGACGGAAGTATCCGGCCGGAAGAGGCTGTAAGCCTCGGCGCCAAGATCTTGAACTCGCATCTCGACCTGTTCGTCGGCCTGACGGACGAAGCGAAGGATGCCGAGATCATGGTCGAGAAGGAAGAAGACAAGAAAGAGAAAGTCCTCGAGATGACGATCGAGGAGCTGGATCTCTCTGTTCGTTCCTACAACTGTCTGAAGCGCGCAGGCATCAATACCGTGCAAGAGCTGATCACGAAAACCGAAGAAGACATGATGAAGGTCCGCAACCTGGGCCGCAAGTCTTTGGAGGAAGTACAAGAGAAGCTTGAGGAACTCGGTCTTGGCCTTCGCATGGAAGACTAACACCGAAGTGGATCACAAGTGATTGGAGGGGAAACATAGACATGGCATACCAAAAGTTGGGTAGAGACGCGAGCGCGCGGAAAGCATTGTTCCGTGACCTCGTGACCGACCTTTTCCTGTATGAGCGTATCCAGACGACGGAAGCGAAAGCGAAAGAAGTTCGTTCCATCGCGGAGAAGCTGATCACGAAGGCGAAGAAAGGCGATCTGGCTGCACGTCGTCAAGTTGCTGCATACGTTCGCCGCGAGACGGTGGATGGCGAGCAAGACGCGATCCAGAAGCTGTTCTCCGAACTCGCCACCCGTTACTCGGAACGTGCGGGCGGTTACACGCGGATTCTGAAGCTGGGCCCGCGCCGCGGCGATGCGGCTCCAATGGTTTATTTGGAACTGGTGGATCGCGCGTAGGAATCGGGAAGAGAAAGGGTGGCATCCGGCCACCTTTTTTTCTTTGTTCGAGTTACGCAACGCATGGTTTATTAAGGCCGATTGTCAGGAGTGATGCTGCATGCGTAACATCGCGATGATCGTCAGTTATGACGGAACCGCGTACAACGGCTTCCAGAGCCAGCCGATCGGCGGTACAATTCAGGATGAGCTGCAGCATGCGCTGCTCAAGCTTACCGGAGAAGCGATTAAAGTCGATGGCTCAGGCCGCACGGATGCAGGGGTCCACGCCAACGGCCAAGTCGTTAGCTTTCGGACAGTCAGTCCGATTCCGATTCGGAAGTGGACGCTGGCCATGAACTCCTGGCTCCCGAACGATATCATCGTGCGCAGCTCGCACGAGATGCCGCTCGATTTTCACGCCCGGCATCATGCCAATCGCAAGACCTACCGCTATTCGCTGACCATCGGCAAGTATCCGAACGTCTTCACGACGCGTTATCGCCATCACCATTATAATCCGCTCGATATCGAGGCGATGCGCGCGGCACTGCCTTATCTTATCGGCGAGCATGATTATTCTTCTTTCACTTCGGCAGGTTCTACGAAGCGTACGCACATCCGTACGATCTATGAGGCAAGGCTCGAGGAGGAGAACGGCGATTGCCACCTGTTCTTGACCGGCAGCGGCTTCCTGTACAACATGGTACGCATTATCATGGGGACGCTGCTGCGGATCGGCGAGGGGAAATGGCCGCCCGATCGCATGCCTTCCATTATAGAAGCGAAAGATCGTCAGAAGGCAGGACCGCGTGCGGTTGCGCAGGGACTGGCCTTGTGGGAGGTCGGTTATCCGGAGCCTTATGCTTCGCTGCTCGCGCATGATCCGGCTGATCAATAAGGCGATAACTTTATGCTTGCGATGGGCTGAAGAATATAGTAGAATATAACTTGTGCTTTCTTAGTGGCTCTCCCACAGCCCCGACTAAGAATGGCGCAACTTGGCAAGCTTCACCCGAATTTGGATACACCACGCAACGTTGACTAACGAATTTAACAATGAACTTTGAACATAACGTTTTTAGTATGGCCTGCATGGCGCAGGTCGTAACGAACGAAGGAGGATCTTCCATGCGTACTACGTACATGGCTAAGCCGAACGAAGTCGAGCGCAATTGGTTCGTCATCGATGCGGAAGGCAAAACGCTCGGCCGTCTGGCAAGCGAAGCTGCGGCTCTTATCCGCGGCAAGCACAAACCGCAATTCACCCCGCATGTTGACACTGGCGATTTCGTAATCGTCGTCAACGCTGAGAAAATTCATCTCACGGGCAACAAGCTGCAGGACAAGAAGTACTACCGTCACTCCATGTATCCGGGTGGACTGAAAGTAACGTCGGCTGCGGACATGCTGAAGAAGCATCCAGAGCGCATCGTTGAATTCGCGGTCCATGGCATGCTGCCTAAGACGCGTCAAGGCAACGGCATGAAGCTGAGGCTGAAAGTTTACGCAGGTCCGGAGCACCCGCACCAAGCACAGAACCCAGAAGCATATACGCTTAAGGGCTAATAAAGGGAGGACAGGTTCATGGCTCAAGTACAATACTACGGAACCGGTCGTCGTAAGCACTCGACAGCGCGCGTGCGCCTTGTACCGGGTGAAGGACGAATCATCGTCAACAAACGCGACCTGAACGAATATTTCGGCCACGAAACGCTGAAACTAATCGTGAAACAACCGCTTGTCTTGACGGACACGGTATCCAAATACGACGTAATCGTTCTTGCGAACGGCGGCGGCACGACAGGTCAAGCTGGTGCAATCCGTCACGGAATCTCCCGCGCTCTGCTGAAGGCAGATCCGGAATTCCGCCCTGCGCTTAAGCGCGCAGGCTTCCTGACGCGTGATCCGCGTATGAAGGAACGTAAGAAGTACGGCCTCAAAGCTGCACGTCGTGCACCGCAATTCTCGAAACGTTAATTGCCGCACATTATACCTTCTCCGATCCGTCGGGGAAGGTATTTTTCATGGAACCACGTGTAAGAGATCATTCACGAAATTAGGCGAAATTGCGTAAAGTACCGAAGATAGGCATTGAGTTATAGGGACGAAACCCGTATAATTGAACTAATGCATACCACTTTACTAGGAATTAAACAACGGAGGTCATTCGAATGAATCTGTTTGAGAAAGAAGCGTTGATCGCCGAGAAATCGGTCGAGCTCGAGCACGAAACGCCAGAAGCAATTCTAAAGTACGCTGTTGAAACATTCCCGAACATTACATTCGCCTGCAGCTTCGGTGCTGAGGATGTCGTGCTCGTCGATATGCTTCAGAAGGTAAGCCCGAAGACGGATATTTTCTACCTGGACACCGATTTTCACTTCAAGGAAACGTATGAGACGCGCGATCGTCTGGAGCAGCATTACGGGTTGAAGTTCGTGCAAGTGAAGCCGCTGATTACGCCGGAAGAGCAGGCTGAGAAGCATGGCGAAGAGCTGTGGAAGTCCGACCCGAACGGCTGCTGCAACATCCGTAAGGTAGAACCGCTGACTCGGATCCTCGGTAAGTACGAAGCATGGATCACCGGCATCCGCCGCGACCAAGCTCCGACGCGTGCGAACGCGAAGAAGATCGAATACGATACGAAGTTCGGACTCGTGAAGTTCAATCCGATCGCGAATTGGACGTCTGAAGATGTATGGGCGTACATTAAGAATAATAATGTGATCTACAATCCGCTGCACGACAATCACTTTCCAAGCATCGGCTGCGAGTACTGCACGCGCCAAGTCATGCCGGGCGAAGACCCGCGTGCCGGCCGTTGGGCTGGCAGCGACAAGACGGAATGCGGTCTGCATAAGTAAGCGAAGCTATCCATTTATTCCATAGGTATTAGGAGGAATTGCTAGATGAGTATTCAACCACACGGCGGCGTATTGGTGAATCGCATAGCCGCTGACGGGGAACGTGACCAACTGCTTGCTGAGGCAGCAGGACTAAGCGTAATTCCGGTCAACACATGGACGATTTCCGACTTGGACCTGATCGGCGTAGGCGCCTTCTCGCCGCTTACGGGCTTCATGAATGAAGCGGATTATCGTTCGGTTGTGGACAATATGCGTCTTGCGAACGGCCTAGTCTGGAGCATACCGATTACGCTGGCCGTCGAAGATGCCGTTGCATCGTCTCTCAAGGTAGGCGAACGTGCAGCGCTCAAGGGTGAGAACGGCTTGATCTATGCGGTCATCGATGTTGAGAGCATCTACTCGGTCGATCAGAAGCATGAAGCCGTGAAGGTATTCAAGACGGATGAGCTGGAGCATCCGGGCGTTGCGAAGCTGATGGAGCGTCCATCGACTTATGTCGGCGGTCCGATTACCGTACTCAATCGTCCGAAGCCTGAGAAGTTCGAAGACTTCTACTTCGATCCCTCCGAGACGCGCCGGATCTTCGCAGAGAAGGGTTGGAAGACGGTTGTCGGTTTCCAGACGCGGAACCCGGTTCACCGGGCGCATGAATACATTCAGAAGTGCGCGATGGAGATCGTCGATGCGCTGTTCTTGAATCCGCTCGTCGGCGAGACGAAGTCGGATGACGTGCCTGCCAACGTCCGCATGAAGAGCTACTTGGCGCTGCTCGAGAATTACTACCCGAAGGATCGCGTATTCCTCGGCGTGTTCCCGGCTGCCATGCGGTATGCCGGTCCGCGTGAAGCGATTTTCCATGCCATGGTACGTAAAAACTACGGCTGCTCGCACTTCATTGTCGGACGCGACCACGCAGGCGTAGGCGACTACTACGGTACGTATGAGGCGCAAGAACTGCTGAAGTCGTTCCCGCAAGAAGAGCTGGGCATCATGCCGCTCTACTTCGAGCATAGCTTCTTCTGCACGAAATGCGGCAACATGGCGACGCCGAAGACTTGCCCGCATGATAAAGCGGATCATCTGACGCTGTCCGGCACGAAGGTGCGCGGCATGCTACGCGAAGGCATCAAGCCGCCAGCCGAGTTCTCGCGTCCGGAAGTAGCCCAGATATTGATAGATGGAATGTCTGAGAAGGTTGAGGCTTAAAAGAGGCTTAACCTCGTGATCACGAGCGAATAAACAGCCACCCTGTCCCATATAGATGTATAGAGCTTGTATCGTGCTCTGGACATGACCTATGGGATCGGGGTGGTTTTTTGTTATGCGCCGCATGAGAAGACGTGTCGTGGTGTGGATCAACTACCGGGGGGCGCTGCGCGTCGCCGTCGGCATTAGTACGGTGCTGCTCATCCTGCTGCTGCTCACGCAAGATACGCCGACCTCCCGAACATGGACGTACTGGACGCTGCCGCTCTCCGGCAAGACGATCTACCTCGATGCGGGACACGGCGGGGTGGACGGGGGTGCCGTGAGCAAGCAGGGAATCGTGGAGAAGGATCTGAACCTAGCGATCGCGCTTCATCTGCGGGACTACTTGCAGCAGGCAGGTGCCGTCGTCCGGATGACGCGTGAGGATGATCGCGATCTAGCGAATGAAGGGACGAGCGGATTCAGCCGCAGGAAGACAGAGGATCTGCTGCGACGGGTGGAACAGATCGAGAAGGAGAAGCCGGATGTGCTCGTCAGCGTTCATATGAACAGCATCCCATCGCCAAAATGGGCCGGCGCGCAGACGTTCTTCTATCCGAACCATCCAGACAACCAGATTCTAGCTTCCCTCATTCAGGATGAGATCAGGCGCAATCTCGAGAATACGAACCGAGTGGCCGCCCGGGTGAATGCGGTCTACCTGCTCAAGGCGGTCGAGGAAGTGCCCAGCGCGTTGGTCGAGGTCGGGTTCCTCTCGAACCCGGACGAAGCGCGCAGGCTCGCGGACGCCGAGTATCAACGCCAGGTAGCTGCCGCAATCTACCAAGGGATCCTTCGTTATACGGCAGGGGAGAAGGGCGGCGCCGGCCTGAGCGCTTCTTAGGACGGGATTTGTGAGCTGGCGCATATGGATCGCGCATCGGGGTGTGGTATAATAAGGCGGATTATACGATACCACGCGAATAGACGCATGGGCGATCATACTCATGCGCCTTGCGAGATACGGGGTGCAGCGCTATGTTAACGCGGGAACAAGCATTGGAAGCGGTTGGCCAAGTGATCGGCCAGACCGCAGGCAATAACGGATCGGCGCCGCAGGTACGCGACGTCGTCGTGAAGGACCGTCAAGTATCGCTGACGGTACTGGTACCCGGCGGGGAGGCGGATGCCCCGCTCGAAGCGGCGCTGCGCGGCGCGCTCGAGGCGATCGGCGCCGAAACCGTGCATCTGCGGTTTCGGCCCCTCGCCGAGGGGGTGGGCGCTGCGCCGACGCAGCAGGCCGCTGCGGGAGCAGGCGCCGTGCGCGGCCACGGCGCAGGCATGGAGCGGCATCCGCTGCTCGACCCGCGCAGCGGGGTGCAGTTCATTGCCGTCGCCAGCGGCAAGGGCGGCGTCGGCAAGTCGACGGTCACCGTCAACTTGGCCGTCGCATTGGCGCGGCAGGGCAAGCGCGTCGGCGTCATCGATGCCGATATTTACGGCTTCAGCGTACCTGACATGATGGGCATCGAGGAGAAACCGCAGATCGTGAACGAGCGCGTCATTCCGATCGAACGTTTCGGCGTGAAGGTGATCTCGATGGGCTTCTTCGTCGAGGACAATGCGCCGATCGTCTGGCGCGGGCCGATGCTCGGCAAGATGCTGCGCAATTTCTTCTCCGAAATTGAATGGGGCGAGCTCGATTACATGCTGCTCGATCTGCCGCCGGGCACGGGCGACGTTGCGCTCGACGTGCACCAGATGATCCCGCAGAGCAAGGAGATCATCGTTACGACGCCGCATGCGACAGCCGCATTCGTGGCCGCGCGCGCAGGCGCGATGGCAATCAAGACGGAACACGAAATTCTCGGCGTCGTCGAGAACATGTCCTACTACGAGTGCCCGTCATGCGGCAAGCGCGACGAGGTGTTCGGACGCGGCGGCGGTGCGCGGTTAGCCGAGCAGCTGCATACCGATCTGCTCGCGCAGCTGCCGCTCGGCGTGCCGGACAACCATGTCGCGGAGCCGGACTTCTCGCCGTCGATCTACAAGGCGGATACCGTCACGGGGCAGCTCTACAATGAGATCGCCCAATCGGTAATCGCACGCTGCGAGCAAGCTTAGGGCGCAGACAGCCCGACTTGATGGCCCGCCGCAACCCGATAGCCACATAAAAAACCGGACAGCCCATGCGCTGTACCGGTTTTTTTATGTGCAAACCTATGCATGGTAGATCAGCCGCCGCCTTCTTCGCCTTCTTCGCCGCCGCCTTCTTCGTGGTCTTCCTCGTGGCCATCAAGCGCACCTCACGCCGGGGATGTGACCCCTCGATACCACGGCC
>JAEWJS010000028.1 GCA_023386495.1 Bacillota bacterium
CTCCTACTCCTACTCCTGCACCTGCCTCCTGCTCCTGCTCCTGCTCCTGCTCCTGCATTTGCTCTTGCTCGCTACCCCTTCTTCTGCGCCTCGATCCGCTCCGCCAGCTCGTTCAGGTACGTCCAGCGTTCCATGAGCTCGTCCAGCTTCGCTTCCAGCGCTTGCTGCTCGGCGAGCAGCTCCTGCAGCCGCATCGAATCGCTAGCGGCCGCTGCCATCGCCTCCGCGTTGTCGGCAAGCGCCTGTTCGGTCTCCGCGATCCAACTGTCGATCTGCTCGAAGTCCTTCTGCTCCTTGTAGCTCATCTTCAGCCTCTCGCCGCGCCCGGCATCTCTGGCTTGCCCTTGCGTCTCCGGCTGCTGCGCGGTCTTCGCGCTCCCGCGATCCGTCGCAGGCACCGCTTCCTTGGCTCGCTCGGCATACTCCGTGTAGTTGCCCGCGTGAACCGCGATCTGCCCGTTGCCCTCGAACGCGAAGATGCGCTCAGCCGTCCGATCGAGGAAGTACCTATCATGCGAGACGACGAACACGACGCCCGGATAATCGTCTAGATAGTCCTCCAGCACGGTAAGTGTCGGAATGTCGAGATCATTGGTCGGCTCGTCGAGCAACAGTACGTTCGGAGCTCCAATCAGTACGCGCAGCAGTTGCAGGCGCCGCTTCTCGCCGCCGGACAGCTTGCCGATCGGCGTCCACTGCATCGTGCCGTCGAACAGGAATCGCTCGAGCATCTGCGAGGCGGATATCGTCGAACCGTCGCCCGTCGTCACTTGCTCGGCTGCTTCGCGAATGTAGTCGATAACGCGCTTGGACGGATCCGGCTCATCGTGCTCCTGCGCGAACCAGCCGATGCGGACGGTCGGCCCGAGCAGCGCAGCCCCTTCATCGGGCTCCATGAGGCCGGCGATAATCTTCAACAGCGTCGACTTGCCTTCCCCGTTGCGGCCGATGATGCCGACGCGATCCGCCGGTACCGCGATATAGCTGAAATCCCGGATCAGCGTGCGGTCATCGTACCGCTTCGTCACGCCCTCCAGCTCGATAATCTTCTTGCCGAGTCTGCTGGATGCGACCGACAGCTCGACCTGGCCGGATTGCTTCACGGGTCCCGACGCCTGCAGGGACTCGAAACGGTCGATCCTCGCCTTCTGCTTTGTCGTGCGCGCTTTCGCCCCGCGCTTGATCCACGCCAGCTCACCCCGGAGCAGATTCTGCCGCTTCGCCTCCGAGGCCGATTCCCGCTCCTCCCGCTCCAGCTTCAGCTCCAGGAACCGCGTATAGTTCGCCGTATAGAAGAAGGCTCGCCCGCGATCGAGCTCCATGACCCGGTTGCTGACACGATCCAGGAAGTAACGGTCATGCGTAATCATGAGCAGCGCGCCCTTGCGCTTCTGCAGCGCCTGTTCGAGCCAGGCAACCGATTCATTGTCGATGTGGTTCGTCGGCTCATCGAGAATAAGCACGTCGGACGGCTGAATCAGCGCAGCCGCCATCGCAGCCCGCTTGCGCTGTCCGCCGGACAGCGTCGACATGCGCGCATCGTACTGGGTAATGCCCAGTTTGCCTAGCGCCGCCTTGGCATCGCTCTCGATCTGCCAGGCTTGCAGCGTGTCCATCTGCTGGCTAGCGCGCACGAGCCGCTCTTGCGCGGCGACGTCGCTCCCGTTCAGCCCGACAGCCTCGAGCGCCGCGGCATATTCACGCGCTGCGCGCAGCTCTGGCAGATCGCCGGCGAATACATGCTCGAGCACGGTCTCGTTCGGATCATAGGCCGGGTTCTGCGACAGCATCCGAATCGTCGTCCTCCCAGCCTTCGAGATCCGTCCGGAATCCGGCGGTTCCAGACCGGCAATCACCTTCAGGAAGGTCGACTTCCCTGCCCCGTTCACGCCAATAATGCCCAGCTTATCGCCCTCGTCCACGCCGAAGGAGACATCTTGGAACAACACTTTTTCGCCGTAGCTTTTGCTAATTTGTTCGATTGTCAGGAGTGGCATGCTTCCTACCTCATTTGCGCTTGATTACCCGTATCATAACACAATGCCGCCGCCCCCCGCATGGCAGCAGGCTCGCTGACGTTCATTTGATCGCGATCCTCTATCCCTGCTATGCTCATTAATAGAAGATTGACTACTACTCGGAGGAATGCGGCATGAAAGCAAGGAAGCAACTATGGGCGGTTGCGATACTTGGCAGCATGCTCCTGCTCGCCCTTACGGGCTGCGCCAAGGGAGAAGCGGCCATCGATGTGCATGCGAACGGCTCAGCCGATGTCTCGCTCGCCATCGCGCTGCCGAAGGAAGCGGGGCGCGTTGTAGGCAGCAGCCTGTTCGAGCGGCTAGAGGAGCAGCTCTTGAAGCAAGGATTTCGAACAGAGCTGCAGAGCGCTGATGACGGCCTCTCCTTCCATGCGGTGCGGCGTTATACGCGGGAGGACTTCGCGGACCGTGCCCTCGCCGACGGCTTCACTTTCGACGTGACCGGACTCCGCCTCACCTATAAGCGCGAATCCGGCTGGCTGTACGACAGCCACCGGTTGTCCGGCGCCTTCCAGCCGACCGAGCTGCTCGGCAGCGATAACGAGCTGATGGCGCGATATCGTGCGCTGCCGGCGCTTGTCCGCCGATTGGCGGAGAATCGCGTGTCGCTCGACTTCAAGCTGTCGCTCCCGATCCCGGCGGCATCGCATAACGCGTCCGTCAAGGAAGGCCGCGCGCTCGTATGGCAGCTATCGCCGACGAAGGATACGCCGGTCGAGGTAACGATCATCGCCCCGAATGCTCGGACGTTCATCATCGCCGGGGCCTTCTTGCTGCTGATCATCGGCGGAATCGCCTGGCTGATCATAAGGCGTCGCCGCCTCCGCACCGCATATCCGAAGGAGTGAATGGCTATGATTGCTGAGGCAGGGGGGCTATCGTTCGCTGAATCCCTTCACCGCGATTGCATCCCGTCCGGTCTAATGGGCGGACCTCCAAATGATCCCCACCGCCTCCAGCGGAGTGTATTGCGTGTGTGTGAATACGTGCAATAAATTAGTGGGAAAACGTACATCTATTTCAGCCCGACAGCCGACATTAGCACGAATAGTGCAGGAAAGTACAACTATTTTCGAGCATATTGCCCATTTCGGTCATATGGCCAAAATTAGTGGTAGGATATGCATTTATTCTCCGGCACCAGCCCTACAGCTGAAAATAATGGCAGTATTCTACACTATTCCTCGCCAACTAGCTCATCAACCAAACAGCCAGCCAAACCACCAACAAACTAAAAACGGAGCAGCCTCAGCTGCCCCGTCCTCCCTCGCTCGCGCACCGTACCATCGCACCGACTGCGACGTTCCTACGTAACGCGCGCCTGCCTACAAGCCTGCCACAGCTCGCAAACCAGCGCACAGCGCGCTACCCGCCGGGCACCCGCTCCGCTCCCGCCGAGCGGCGCCCGCGCAGACGCGCTGGCATCACGGTCCGCAGCACCCGCGCTGCGAACGCCCGGAAGCTCGCGCTGAACAGCCAGAACGCTGCCGCCGCAAGCACCAGCACCATCGCGCCGCTGGTCGCCGCCGTCACTGCCAGCGTCCACCAGCTATCCGTCCCGATCTCCCGCAGCAGCCGGTCGCACAGGAAGCGGCATGCCAGCACCGCGCACGCTACGTGCAGCGCGAGCGCCGCCAGCTGCTTATAGATCAGCAGTCCCGTCTCGAATACCTTGCGATAGACTGCGATGAAATTGAACGGCTGCAGGATGAAGAACGTTGACGCCACTGTTCCGATCAGCACCCCAGTAATGCCGAGCGGCCCGATCAGCGCGAGCGAGATCGCGAGATTCGCGGCAGCCTGCATGATCGTGGAGTTCTTCGTCTCCTTATACAGCCCCCGCGAGTCGCGCGCCGCATATACGACAGGCATGATCATGCGATGCACGATGATCGCCGCGAGCAGAATAATATCCAAGCTTCCCAGCATGTAGGAAGGGCCGATCCACAGCTTCGCAAAAGGGTTCGCGTACACGATAAACAGCGGCGCAATGAGCGCAGAACAGAACATCGCGAACGTCAGCATTTCATTGTATACCGCGTAAGAGTTGCGATCCCCGCCCGTGATTTTCATCGCCAGACTGGCACGCAATCCCACGATGACCCGGTTCTGCAGCTGAATCGGAAAATTCATCAGCGTATTGAACGCGCTGTAGATCGTCACGCTGTTCAGCGAGTGGAAGATCGAGAGCAGCACGTTGTCCGTGTTCGAGAAGACGAGACCGGACACCTGATGCACCACGATATCCTTCGTCATCCCCTTCGGCTCCATGTCCGGCTCCGCCTGCGCGGCCTTGTCGAGCTTCACCTTGAGATAACGGCTAACCATCCGGTTGTAGATCGGCACCGTGACCACGGTCCCGAGCAGGGCGATGAGCAGCAGCACATAGAGCGGCGGATGCAGCGTGAAGGCAATGACGATCTCAAGGACGATGATCGCGACGTCCGTGGACGTCTGCACGATGTCCGCGATGTACTTGCGTTCGTAGGTCGCGAGCAGCGTACGCTGCGGCAGCGTCAGCAGGAACGGCGCAATGAAGCGCACGCCCATGACGAGCAGCACTAGCGACGCGTCGAGATACGGCAGCGAATCCCCTCTCACCAGCCCCGCATACAGCAGCGCGACCGCAGCGAACACAACGATCATCCGCACCGCAATCTGCCGCATATTGATCGACAGCCCACGGTAGAGGCGAAGCACGGCCACCTCATCCTTCTCATGGATGCGGCCGTACATGCGGTATTGATAGGCAGCCGACATCCCGCTCTCCAGCAGCACGAGATAGGCGGACAGTTGCACGGCCACCTGCATGATCGCATTGAGGTCGGTCCCGTAGCTATCGAGAATGACCCGGATCCGCACCAGCATGAGCACCCCGAGCACCAAGGCCGACGCGATCGCAATCCCTGACGTTAATAATCCGATTTTCGTACGATTCATAGTCTCCCGCTTTCTCCGCTCCGCCTGCTACTTCTGTAGGATCATGTCCATGACATCATGATGGGCTTCGCACTTGATATAGTGGTGCAGCCGCCGCCGTCTTCGATCGGTAAAAATCGTCCGCACGATCCAGTTGTTCAGCAGTTTGCGATCGATCTGGCGCACGACGCCCGGCAGCTGCGACAGACCCGAGAAGTAGCTCACCTTCGCCTCCTCGCAGAACGCTTGGAAGCGTTCCTCGACGATCGCGGGGTCCTGGATTTCCGCGCTGCGGCGATGGAAGGCCGTCAGAATCGCATCCGCCTCCTCGGGATTGGCCTGCTTCACCTTGTGGCCGTCCTTCACGACAGGAATGAAGCGCAGCGCAGGCGCTTCGCCCTCGCGGATGCTGAGCTCCAGCAGCAGCCCTTCCTGCCAATGCGGGTGGTCCGACTTATAGTCGAACAGCAGATTGCCCTGCCCGTACACGATATGGCCTGCATGATACTGTTCGTAGCTGCCGATGCAATGGCTGTGCTGACAGATCACGTAGTCGGCGCCGCAATCGACCATCCGGCGGCAGACGCGCTGCAGCCGCGGCGACGGGTATCGGCATTGTTCCTTGCCGCCGTGGTAGAATACGATGACGGCATCGGCCTGCCCGTGCGCCTCCGCAATGTCATCCATCGTATGGAACACGTCGAACGGATTGGCGCCGCCCGAAGCAATCGTCGCATTCGAGAATTCCTGCTCTGCCGCCGCGATCAGCGCGATCCGCTTCCCATGAAGGTCTATGTACTTGATTCGGCGCGCTTCCCCGATGTCCCGTCCGGCCCCGAACCAATCCAAGCCATGCTTATTCAACGTGTCGATCGTATCCGTGAGCCCCTGCTCGCCATAATCCAAGATATGGTTGTTCGCCAGCGCGCATACCGAGATCCCGGCTGCCTTCAGCCCGATCGCCGTCTCCGGGTGCGCCTTGAACGCCGGGCCGAACTTCTCGATCGGCCGCTCCGCCGTCGTGAGCGGGCATTCCAAATTGATAATATTCAGATCAGACCTTCGGAAGGCCTCGGCTAGATTGCCGAAGACCTGTGCCCCGTCCGCGGTTCGCAGCAAGTCTTCATTCGAAGGCGTCGGGACCGTATCGGCTCCGACCATGATCGTGATGGTTTGTGCATGCATGGTCTCATCCCTCCCCGTGCTTATCTTAAGAATGCTACATTTTGTAGTGCAACAGTTATTTTTACAATTCGGACGGGGAACGGGATGTTGGGGGGACTCAAGGAAAATTCCGCAATTCCCGCAACGCGTTGTTCCTGCCATCGGCCATCATGTGATACGATCGGAATTAGCAGTAATTAGGCATCGTTCTAAAAAATTGCTTGCAGCTTACGTTACGTCATCTTATATAGTGAAAATACCGGTAACCAGCTAGCGCCCAAGAAGGAGTTGTTATGACACGATACTGGAAGGTAGGAGATATCGCCAAGCTGACGGGACTGACCGTGCGGACGCTGACGGAAGGCAATGAAGCAACAAAACATAAGGAGGACTAACCATGATCGAACGATTCGTCAAACACGCGACTTTCGTCGTCGAACGGACCTATCCAGCCGCACCTGAGCGGGTATACCAAGCTTGGGCGGACGCGGATGCGAAATCGCAATGGTTTTCCAAACCGGATCAATTCGAATTCCGCGTCGGAGGGCGCGAATATAGCCGAGGCGGTCCGCCGGAAGGCCCGATCTTCACCTTCGATGCCTGCTACCAGGAAATCGTGCCGGAGCAGCGCATTGTTTACAGCTATACGTTGGATTCCGACGACGTACGAATCTCGGTGTCTATCGCGACGATCGAGCTCATCCCGACCGACGGAGGCACGAGGCTGGTGTTCACCGAGCAAGGGGCTTTCTTCGATGGGCACGATACGCCGGAAATACGGGAGCACGGAACGAATGAACTGCTGGATGCGCTCGGCAGAGCTCTATTAACGGATGCCAGTGAGGAGGAAAAGCCAGTATGAGAAAGCTCGTATTGTTCATGCATGTCTCACTTGACGGGTATGCTTCGGATTCGGACGGAGGCTTGGGCTGGATTCCGTACGACGAGGAGCTGCAGGACTATGCCGACGAGGTCGTGGCCGAAGTCGGCTCTCCCGTATATGGACGCACAACGTATCAATTAATGGAGAGCTACTGGCCCACGGTACTGGAAGATCCGAAGGCGTCGAAGCGCAGCATGGACCATGCCAGATGGGTGCAGGATGTACAGAAAATCGTCATTTCCGGCACGATGGACAAGGCGAGGTGGAACAACACGTTATTGATCAAGGATAATATCGCGGAGCAAATCCAGGCCTTCAAGGAACAACCCGGCAAGAATCTCGTCATCTTCGGCAGCCCGGGGGCGGCGAATACGCTGCTCCGGCTCGGTTTGATCGATGAATTCCTACTGACGATCTGCCCAGTCGTCTTGGGCAGCGGCCGATCGGTGTTTGACGGCGGCGGCGCAACCAACCGGCTCAGCTTGCTGTCCAGCCGAACACTTCGATCAGGCGTTATCGCCGCGCGATACGAACTGGTCAAGTAGCTCATCGTTGCCCTCGCGAACCTGTGAGACGACGCACAGCCAACCCGCTAGCCAATTGGTGTATACTGAAGTCATATTGGTTTCAGGAGGACAGATACATTGGCAGCCGAACAACAGATGTGGATAACTTTAGGCTTGTTAGCGTTGGCATCGATCTTGTTCATATCAGGCAAGGTGCGCTCCGATATCGTAGCCATCGGGGTGCTGATCGCGCTTCTAATCAGCGGCATTCTAACGCCATCGGAAGCCTTGTCAGGCTTCTCGAGTACGGTCGTCATCATGATGATCGGCTTGTTCGTGGTCGGAGGAGGCATCTTCCAGACAGGGCTGGCCCGAATGGCGAGCAACAAGCTGCTTCAGCTGGCCGGCACGAACGAGACGCGCCTGCTGATTATGGTGATGCTGGTCACCGTGGCGCTTGGCGCTTTCGTCAGCAATACGGGTACAGTAGCGGTATTGATGCCGATCGTCATTAGCTTAGCTATGAAAGCCGGGACGCACCCCGGCAGACTGCTGATGCCGGTAGCCTTCGCCAGCAGCTTGGGCGGAACCTTGACGCTGATCGGCACGCCGCCCAACCTTATCATTCAAGACACGCTCATCGCCTCCGGGTTCGAGAAGCTGTCGTTCTTCTCCTTCACTCCGATCGGACTGGTGAGCGTCGTGACCGGCATAATCGCCATGCTGTGGCTCCGCCGGTTTCTGCCGCGGAACGAGGAGGGCGAGCAGCACGAGACAGACAGCCTATCGTCCCACGAGCTTGTCCGACGGTATCAGATGGTGCACAATCTTTTTCGGGTACAGGTGAACGCAGATTCTGCGCTCGTCGTGAAGAAGCTGTCGGAGCTGAACATTCCCGCACGCTTCGAGGTGAACGTGATCGAGATTCGCCGGAAGCTATCGTTCAAGAATCAGTTCCTCAAGACGGTCGATCAAGAGATTGCCGGGCCGGGAACAGTCGTGCAAGAAGGCGATATCTTGTATGTGTACGGTCCGTACCAGCAGGTACGGCTGTTTGCGGAGACCTGCGGATTGACCATGCTCGATCAGCAGGTGGAAGAGCGCCCCTCGCAGGAAGAGGAAGAAGCCTCCTATGTCACGGATGAAGTCGGGGTTGCGGAACTGATGCTGACGCCGTTCTCGCGGCTCAATGACCTGGCCGTCAGTAAATCCGGATTTCGCGAGAAATACCGCGTCAACATCCTGGGCATTAAGCGGAAGGAACAATACCTGCTGCACAATCTGAAGGACGTCACGATGCGCGACGACGATATCATTTTCATCCAAGGCAAGTGGAAGGATATCGCGCTCTTGGCGGCCGATCAAGAAGACGTCGTAGTGATCGGTCAGCCGCTGGAGGAATCCCGCAAGGTGACGATGGACCGCAAGGCCCCGATCGCCGCCGGCGTCATGCTGCTGATGGTCATCCTGCTCGTGACCGAGCTGGTACCTGCCGTCGCGTCCATCATGATCTCCGCCGTGCTCATGGTTCTGTTAGGCTGCGTGCGCAACATGGAAGAGGCGTACAAGACGGTCAATTGGGGCAGCGTCGTGCTGATCGGCGGCATGATCCCGATGTCGATCGCCATCGAGAAGACCGGGGCGGCTAGCCTGCTCTCCGAAGGGCTGGTGGGCTCGCTCGGAAGTTATGGACCCATGGCGCTGCTGGCCGGGACGTATTTTGCCACATCGGCCATGACGCTGTTCCTCAGCAATACGACTTGCGCCGTTCTGCTTGCGCCGATTGCGCTCTCGACGGCCGTGCAGATGGACTTAAGTCCTTATCCGTTCTTGTTCGCGGTCGCGATCGGAGCGGGCATGTGCTTCGCGGTGCCGTTCTCGACGCCCCCGAATGCCATGGTCATGGCGGCCGGCCGTTATAAGTTCATGCATTATGTGAAGGTCGGCCTTCCGTTGCAGTTGGTCATGGGCATCGTAATGATCTTCGCCATTCCGCTCTTCTGGCCGTTCTAGCGGCGGCGGCGCGCACTCTGAAGCTGAAGTAGGGCCTATGCGGCCCTACTTGGCAGCTTACGCCCGCTATTGCGCCCAAAGTACGCCCTCTCAGGCCCTACTTTCGCTCCAGCGCCTCTGTTCGCTTACTTGAGGAATAGTCGCTGAAGCTCCCCCAATTCTCTTGCCGGGCGTACTGGGGATTGGCAGACAGGAAGGTAATCACGACTGCGGCTTGATCAAGAGCCGGATAAGCCTCGAACAGCGCTCGATCGCCATATCGGATGGCCGTTAACGCGAGCGGCAATTCGCGTCGGAAGATCTCGTTGCGCCGCGCCGCTTGTTCCGCGCTGTACTCGCCCTGGTCGATATACACATAGAAATGGGCATGCGGAAAGCCTCCGTTCGAGACCCATTCCCCTATGACCTCGTCCCGCATCGCGGCATTGACCTTATCCCAAGCATAGTGCATGCCGATCGTTAAGAATAACTCTCCGGTCGCGTCGGAATGCGTCAGCGTGTAACGTCTCGGCAGGACAGCTCCCGCAGGGGCGACGCCGTCCCTGTAGGATACGCTTAATTTGTTCGGATCGAATGCGCTCACACCATCAACTCCACCCCGCATATTCACCGTATCCTATGCTTAGGCCGCTGCAGGGGTGCGCACGCCTAAGAGCCGTCAGCACATAGCTGACGGCTCTCTTCTCTATTCCAGTTCTTCTACTCGATTCGCTTCGGCGCGACCAACTCGACCAGCGTCCCTTGACCCGGCTCCGAGCTCACGCTGATCGTGCCGTTAATGCTCCGTGCCCGCTCCTCCATGCTGAACAAGCCGACGCCTCTGCGGGAATCGTCGCGGTTGAAGCCGCGGCCCTCATCCCGAATGCGCACAAGCACCGCATCCTCCTGCTCCTCCACGGTGACCTCGGCCTCCGACACGTCCGCATATTTAGCGATGTTGGTCAGCGCCTCCTGGATTACCCGATAGATCGTCGTCTCCGTGAGCGGATTCAACCTGCTCTTCAAATTGTTCGAGAGGCTGACGTCAATCCCATAGTGGTTCACGTAATTATCCACATACGTCCGAATCGCCGGTACGACGCCGAGATCGTCGAGCACCGACGGCCGCAGTTCCCAAGCCAGGCCGCGAATGTCCTCCATCATATTCGACACTTCGCTGCGCAGCGAACGCAGGTCGGCGAGCTCTTCATGCTCCCCGATCATCCGGTCCACGCGAATGAGCAGCGAGAACAAGCTCTGACCGATGCCGTCGTGCAGCTCGCGCGAGAACTTTTTCCGCTCCTCCTCCTGAATCTGGATGACCTTCGTCATCATCTGCTTCAGCTCTTGCTCGACCTTCTTCAACTGCGTAACCTCGTTGCGGATCGCCATGTACTGATACGGACGCCCGTTATCGCCGAAGAACGGCACGATCGTCGTATGTACCCAATAGTAGGTACCGTCCTTGGCCCTGTTCTTGATCTCGCCGCGCCACACCTCACCCGAGCCGATCGTCCGCCACAGCTCCTGCATGAATGCACGGTCGTGATGACCCGAATTAATGATCCGGTGATCCTTGCCCAGCAGCTCGTCGCGGTCATACTTCGAGATTTCGCAGAACTTGTCGTTCACGTATTGGATGGTGCCCTGAGCATCGGTAATGGCCAAGATAGACGATTCATCGATCGCGAACTTGACGTCCGCCAGCTGCTTCAGCGAACGCTGCAGTTGGCTTCTTACCTCAGGGTCCGCAATGTGCGCATCCAGCTTCGCGAGCAGCTCATCGACATTCTCCCCGATAACATGCCGGTACTCTCTGCCTCCCGATCGCGCATTATTCAAAGTTCAACAGCCCCTTCTTCATCGCGAACTTGATCAGTTCCGGTCGCGTCTTGAGCCCCAGCTTCTCCATCAGATTCGCCTTGTGCGTCTCGACGGTCTTCACGCTGATGACGAGGCTGTCCGCGATTTCCTTGTTGGAGTAGCCCTTGGCGATCCACCCGAGTATCTCTTTCTCGCGCTCGGAGAGCGTCTCGTAAGGCCCCTGTTCGCCGCCGTTCTTCGCCTGCTGCAAGTACTCCCCCATCAGCCGCTTCGTAGCGGTCGGCGACAAGTACGCGTTGCCTGACGCGACCATCTGAATCGCCGCAACCAGCTCGTCATGCGGCGCATTCTTCAGAATGTAGCCGGCAGCCCCGATCTGAATCGCGCGGAACAGATACTCGTCATCGTCATGCATCGTCAGGATCAGCACCGCAATGTCCGGCAGCTCCTTCTTCAGCTCCGTCGTGGCCGTCATGCCGTCCTTGCCATGCGGCATGCTGAGGTCCATCAGCACGACATTGGGCTTCAACTCGCGCGCCATATTGATGGCCTCGTCTCCCTCGGACGCTTCCCCTATGACTTCGATCTCGTGTTTGCCGTCCAGCAGCATGCGAAGCCCTGATCGGACGACCGCATGGTCATCGCATATGAGCAGCTTGATCACGTGTCCGCTCTCCCTCCGGTTGTGACTTTTGTTTCATTGTAACCTAGCTGTCGCACGGGGGGCAATCATCCAGCTGCGCCAAAATGTCGTACTGCCCCTTCGCGTTGAAACGCGTAGGGCATGAGCTAACGGAACCAGGTGACGCTATTCGCTCGCATTCGCTTCTTTTTCGATGCTAACGGAACTGGGAGGCCTTATCGGCATCAATCAACGGTGCGAGCTCGGTTCATCGGCCGAATAGCGTCATTTCGTTCCGTTAGCCGACAGATTGACCTATTTTCTGCAAAATAAGGACTCTTTGTTCCGTTACGCCGGCGACCGATCAAAAAAGGTGCCCCTCCGTCATCTTACGATGACTTCGGGACACCCTCTGTACTGTTATCCGCGTGCGATCGTCTGATGCGACCGCCATAGCACTTGCTTGCGAAGCTGCGGCGAGTCAAAATGCCGCTCCATGAAGGCCCGCATCGGCTCGTTCTCATGCGACACGAAGAACATGCCGTTCGCGTACGCGCCCTCGGCCATCAATCGGCGGATCGATTCCGCGAACAGCCCGACGCCTCTCGCCAGCTTCCGGTGCCGGATGAACACGCACATCGTCCTGCCCAACATCGTTGTCTCATTGATGGGCTCGAGCAGGTTCCATCCGATCGGCGTCCCCTTGTATCGAAGCAGCACGCTCCGTTCACGATCAAGCGTGTCCTCGTCCACGAACGGCGAGAACGTCTCCTCATACTCAACGCCCTTGGATTGCTCGAGGTATCGACGCTCGCCAGCCGTCAGGCTGGTCCAAGGATCGACGGAGAATGCCGGCGGCAGCTGAAGCTGCAGCCAAGATTGGTCCAGCAGCGCCGTAAATGGGCCTGTCCGAACATGAATGCCCTGTTCGAAGGGCTGGAAGCCGCACGCTTCGAGGAATCGGATGCGACCGGCTCCTTCTGCGGAATCGATGTCGGACAGGAATTCCGCGTTCAGCCGCAGGCAGCCCCTCTCTTGCAGTAAGCGCCAGCCATGCGCCATGATTGCTCTTCCGATTCCCAGCTTACGGTGAATCGGATCGACGACGACGGAGAGCGCATGTGCCACTTGGCCTCGGGCCAGGCTGCGGAACAATCCGAGACCGATCAGCTTCTCACCGGCAACCGCCCCTATGGCAAGCATCGGCGACGCGTTCTGCATCAGCATTGCAGCAGCCTCGGGCAGGAGGAATCTCCTGTACTCGGCCAGTGCTGCGTTAGCTGTCAGTTCGACCAAGGACACGCTGTTCTTGGACACCTTATTCACCTGGAATGCCGAAGTTGTCGATTACTACCGTGTATGGAGCCGATGTTTCGATTGATGTATTGTCCGCATAGTCCGTGAGACTGCTCAGCTTAAAGGTAAACGAACTCCCATTAACGCCTATTATGCTTGGATCTAAGAGCGTCACAGTAACTTGATTCGTCCCTGTAACTGCCACTTCGTAGTCGGTACCCTTATTAAGGGTTCTACTATTAATGCCATCGGGAGAATAGTTTATCACATCTGTCCCTGGTGTTCCGACGTTATCAGAGATGACTCTCTCACTCATGGTAATGGTGAACACCGAATGATTGCTATCTAATGTTACGTTCGTTATGGTCGGTGCCGTCGCGTCTACCGTTATTGGCAACACGACTTCGTCTGTACCTCCGCCAATCGTCTTTACATGCAAGGTCAGCGTAATCGCGTCGCTTTCCTTGATATCGATTGTGGGCTGTAGTTCATTACCATTCTCAACTGCGAGCTTGGATGGATGCGATGATTCCAGCGTAATATCCGCAACTTGGATAGGGGTAGGCGAGTTATAAAATACTTCAAAGTCTTCATCATCAGCATTGTACCGCACATCAGTAAGTTCTGTGCCTTTGAAGCTCATGGTTATTAGCTCTAGGATGCTGCGTTTATCGTATTGGTATCCATAAGATGCAGTATCAATAGACACATTACCCTCAGGCTTCACATACAGATAAGCTCCCGCTTCCAAATCGGCTTGAACGTGATCTATGACCTTGAATGCGAACGTACGCGTTGCCGTCAGCCCGCCGCTATCCATCGCCGTTACTTCAATAGTAGTGTCGCCTACAGACAATGGCGTGAGCGACAGCGTCGTTCCCGTCACGGTTACAGTGGCAACCGCTTCGGCGCTCGATGTTGCGGTGTAAGTCAAGCCCGCCGGCGCTTCGTCCGTGAACGTGCCGTCCAGATCGACCGTCACGGCCGGACCGCCAGGAGCACCTGCTCTCGGCGCGATCGCAATTTCCGAGGCTGTCGGCGGCTGATTCACGACAGGTGCCGCATTGACCGTGAACGTGAACATACGTTTCGCCGTCAGGCCGCCAACGTCCTTCGCCGTGACCTCAATCGTAGTCGAGCCTTCCGACAATGGCTTCAGCGTCAGCGTCGTACCCGCCACGGTTACCGTGGCTACTTCCGCGGCGCTCGACGTTGCGGTGTAAGTCAGGCTCGACGCATCTTCGTCCGTGAACGTGCCGCTGAGATCCACCGTCACAGCCGTACCGCCTGCCGTGCCGGCTGCCGGCGTGACAGCCACTTCCGCAGCTGCCGGCGCCACATTCGCCACCGGTGCCGCATTGACTGTGAACGTGAACGTACGCTTCCCAGTCAGGTTGCCAGCGTCCGTCGCCGTTACTTCTATCGTAGTCGAGCCTTCCGACAATGGCGTCATCGACAGCGTCGTACCGGTCACGGTTACCGTGGCCACTTCTTCGGCGCTCGATGTTGCAGAGTACGTCAGGCTCGCTGGCTCTTCGTCCGTGAACGTGCCGTTCAGATCAACCGTCACGGCCGTACCGCCTGCCGTGCCAGCTGCCGGCGTGACTGCCACTTCCGTAGCTGCCGGCGCCACATTTTCCACCGCCGGCGGCGTTGTCGGTGTTGTCGGTGTTGTCGGCGTCGTCGGCGTTGTCGGCGTCGTTGGCGTCGATGCAGGCGCTTCCTCTCGATTCTTGAGCTGCAGCTTCGCCTGCTCGTAATTGCTAATCAACTGCGAAGCCGATAATGAAGCCGGCAGCTCAAGCTTGTCGATCTTCACGCCCTTATCGAGCGTAATTCTGGCCTTCTCGTTCGTAACCGCAAGCGTCTGAATCTCGATTGTGCCCTTCAATATCACTGGCTCGTCCGTCAATACGGACACCTGCTTCGCATTGACATTCAGCTCCACCTGCTTCACGCCCGGCTTAATCTCGATCTGCGCAAGCGCCTCGCCCTTAACTGCCAGATTGTCGCCCGCGATCCGGAGCACGCCATTGAACGCGCTCCCATTCAAGTCCAGGCTTACTGGCGTTTCCTCGCTCCCGCTCTTCACGATTTCAAGCTCGGCAAGCCCGTCTACATTCCGATTGAGTAACGTGTACTTCAGGATCGCGCCCTCGAGGGCTTCCTTGTTCTTGCCTGCGAACAGCGCCTTCAGTTGGCCGTCGATCAGCATCGGCTGGCCGTCGATCGTGACGAAGTCCCCGTCGATCTTATTGATGACAGCCGTCCGTTCTTCATTCTTGAAGATCTCGATCAGGAACGATGCGATATCCTCGCGTTCCACATTGCCTCGCGGGTTTAGCGACTCGTCGCCGGTCGGCATGAGACCTAGGCGCTGCGAGATGTCGATTGCTTCCTTCGCCCACGCGCTTACCTCGGCAGCAGACGGATCGAGCGACTCGTCCTCACCCTTAGCGCCCACGCCGCGCACGGCGCGCACGAACACCGTAGCAAGCTCTTCACGGGTTACAGGATCATTCGGACGAAAAGCATTCCCGCCGTCTCCGCCCATCAGTCCCGCCATGCGCACAGCTTCAATATAAGGGGTAGCCCATGTTTGCGGCGTGTCGCTAAAAGACGATGCAGCCGCGGATTCCGGCAGCAGATGCAGCGCCTTGCTTAGAATAACCGCAAGCTCCTGGCGGCTGAGCGTCTTCTTCGGATCGAAGCGGCCGTCCGGGAACCCGTTCAGCAAGCCTTGCTCGACGGCCTTCTGTACGGCTTGTACCTTATCCTGCGAAATCGCAGAGAAGTCTGTAAACGTGATGCCTTCTGGGGCACTCGTCTGTGCATCCGGATTCGCCGCAGCGAACCCCGTTGCAGGCGTGAGCGACATACTAAGAATCGTTGTCGTCAGCATCCATTTGGTCCAATCGTTCATTAAGTTGTAATGCCCCTCTCCATGTTAGCAATAATAATAGCTATGACTTTATACCTAGTCATATCTTAACAGGTTACTGGCATAGAATGATTGCTATTTACAAAAAAAGTTACGGAATTTTAATGGAATACACAAAAAAGACTATTAAAATAATACATAATCATCCATTTAAAACTACATCCCCCAACAGCTCCAGCTACATGGGATAGTTATCGCGTCATACCGGTTCAAGCGTCGTTCGCAACGCAAAAAGACACCTCACGGTGTCTTCGATAAGCGTCTCGCTATTCCAGCATGCGCTCCAGCTTCACGTTCCATCGCTCCGTCAGCTGCGCTAGCCGCCTGGCAGCCGCCGTCATCGTCGCATGTTCCTCCGCGCGATAATCGAGCGTCGTGCGCCGGCCTAGCAGCAGCACGCCCGTAATCGCCCCTGCCTGCTCGATCGGAACGAACACGGCCGCGGCCAGCGCTTCCGCGAGAAGCACGGGATCGTCCTGCCTTGCCCGCTCCGCGCCAGGCGAGGCGGGATCGAACACCGCGATCCGGCCCGAACGCACGGCCGTCCCCATCAGGCCCAGATGCGGACGCTGCGTCATATTCGGCGTACGCCTGCTAATGCTTCCGATCGCGAATCGCCATGCGACGCGGCGGATTGCCGGGTCCAGCCAGCCCAGTCCGGCAAAATCGCTGGCCGTCTGCTTCCGTAGCCGTTCCATTTCCTTTAATATATCCGTCTTCGCCAGATCCATTCCCGCCCCTCCTTCCCTTGCGCTTTCTCCGACGATTCTCTGTGTTATTCATTCTACGCCTTTTCGATGCGGAACTCATTCAGGGAATTCCCTGAAATCCCTCTAGGGGTACGTTAAATCCGCCGAAACCCTTGCCGTACCTGCATTTCGCCGGGCGCTGTGATAAATATCCCTACCTCATGTGTGATTTTCCTCACCGCAGATTCAGGAATTCCCGCGAACGAATTCAGGACTTCCCCCGATTATCGGAACGCCATGCGCCGCGGTATGATTAAGCCAACAAGAACGGAACGATAACGGGAGGGAATCACAATGAGCATCTACTACGCGAACGAAACGGAAAAAAGCCGCAAGCAGACGATGGGCATCACGGGTCATGACGGCAACGCATCGCTCTTCACGACAGGCCAGCTGGATCAACTGATCTCGATCATGAATGTACGTAAATATGACGCAGGCGCCTACATCTTCTGGGAAGGCGATCCGGCTGACTCGGTCTACCTGGTGCGCAAAGGCCTCATTAAACTTCGCAAATCGACCGATGACGGCAAAGACCTGCTGCTGTCGATCCTGCAGCCGAACGACCTGATGGCCGACATCGATGCTTGGGACACGACGCACCGTTACAGCGCGCAAGCGATGGAGCCCGTCGAAGTCGGCGTCATCTCGCGGTTGCAGCTGGAGCTCCTCATGAGCAAGAGCGGGGAATTCGCTTTTCGCTTCGCGATGTGGATGAGCCTCATGCACCGCCAGACAGAATCGAAGCTGCGTGACCTGCTCATGCTCGGCAAGCAAGGCGCGCTGGCGTCGACACTGATCCGCCTGAGCAACAGCTTCGGCATTATGCAAGAGGACGGCATCTTGATCGATATCAAGCTGACGAACACCGAGCTGGCAGAGCTTGTCGGCACGACCCGCGAGAGCGTCAACCGGATGCTCAGCGCCTTGAAGGACGAAGGCGTCGTCGAATGCCTGACCGGCGGCATGATCCGCATCCTGGATCTCGGCGCGCTGCGCATCACGGCCGGCTGCCCGGACTGCCCGGCTTGCCCGAAGGAGATGTGCCGGATCTAATTCCCCCATTCAGATTCCAGGCGGCCCTTGGCCCGCAAGATTCCACGAATCTGCGGGCTCTTGTGATTCAATTCACAGAATGCCTTCTCCTAAGAGCGTAAGATGGAGGCATAACGCAGGGCGATCCCTGAAGGAGGCGACGGATAAGATGGCGGTTAGAGAGACGAAGGTGCAGGAGCAGCATTCGGCCCGGGCTCAGATCGATACCTTGGTGCTTCGCGCCACGAAAGCGAAGGAAGAGTTCATGGCGCTTGATCAGCAGCAGGTGGATGAGGTCGTGCAAGCGATGGCGCTCGCCGGGCTCGACAAGCATATGCTCCTCGCCAAGATGGCGATCGAGGAGACGGGTCGAGGCGTTTACGAAGATAAGATTACGAAAAACTTGTTCGCGACGGAGTACATCTACCACAGCATCAAGTATGCCAAGACGGTCGGCGTCGTCGAGGAGAACCGTTACGAGAATTATAAAGTGATTGCCGAACCGGTCGGCATCATCGCAGGCGTGACGCCGGTCACGAACCCGACGTCCACGACGATGTTCAAGGCGCTGATCGCGATCAAGACGCGGAACCCGATCATATTCGCCTTCCACCCTTCTGCCCAGAAGTGCTCGGTGGAAGCGGCGCGAACGCTGCTGGACGCAGCCGTGCTGGCAGGGGCGCCGGCCAACTGCATTCAATGGGTGGAAGAGCCGTCGGTCGAGGCGACGCAACTGCTCATGAACCATCCGGATGTGGCGCTCGTGCTCGCAACCGGAGGATCGGCCATGGTGAAGTCCGCTTACAGCACCGGCAAGCCTGCGTTAGGCGTCGGACCGGGCAACGTGCCTTGCTTGATCGACAAGACCGCGAATCTGAAGCAGGCCGTCACCGACCTGATCCTGTCCAAGACGTTCGACAACGGCATGATCTGCGCTTCCGAGCAAGCAGTCATTATCGAAGACGCGATTTACGACCAAGTGAAGAAAATGATGAGCGTGCTCGGCTGCTACTTCATGAACAAGGAAGAGATCGACGCGGTATCCAAGCTTGTCATCAACCCGGAGAAATGCGCGGTCAATGCCGTGATCGTCGGCCAGCCGGCCATCAAAATTGCGGAGATGGCCGGCATCGATGTACCGGCGGACACCAAGATTCTCGTTGCCGAGCTGACAGGCGTCGGCGAGCAATTCCCGCTCTCGGCCGAGAAGCTGAGCCCTGTATTGGCCTGCTACCGAGCCAAGACTGCCGAGCTAGGTATCGAGCGGGCCGCGGAGATCGTGCAATACGGCGGCATGGGCCACTCGTCGGTTATCCACTCGAATGATCAACGCGTCATTGAAGCGTATGCCCAGCGATTGCAGACCGGCCGCGTCATCGTGAACTCGCCTTCGACGCACGGCGCGATTGGCGACATCTACAACACGAACCTCCCGTCGCTGACGCTCGGCTGCGGCTCGTACGGGTCCAACTCCACGACGTCGAACGTGACCGCCGTCAACCTGCTGAACATGAAGCGCGTGGCAGAGAGGACGGTCAATATGCAATGGTTCAAGATTCCGCCGAAGATCTATTTTGAGAAAGGCTCGACGCAGTACTTGTCCAAGATGCCGGATATCTCGCGCATCCTGATCATCACCGACGAGATGATGGTGAAGCTCGGCTATGTCGAGAAGGTGGAGTACTACCTGCGCAAGCGGCAGAATCCGGTGCAGATCGAGGTGTTCTCCGATGTCGAGCCGGATCCGTCGGTTGATACGGTGAACCGCGGCACGGCGACGATGGAGCGATTCCAGCCGGACTGCATCATCGCGCTCGGCGGCGGCTCTCCGATGGATGCCGCCAAGGCGATGTGGCTCTTCTACGAATATCCGGACACGGACTTCAACAGCCTGAAGCAGAAGTTCATGGACATTCGCAAACGGATCTACAAGTACCCGCGCCTCGGCAGGCAGGCCAAGTTCGTCGCCATTCCGACGACGTCGGGTACCGGCTCGGAGGTAACGTCGTTCGCTGTTATTACCGATAAGAACAAGGGTAATACCAAGTATCCGCTCGCCGATTACGAGCTGACGCCGGACGTGGCGATCATCGATCCCGAATTCGTCTACACGCTGCCGAAGACGGTCGTCGCCGATACCGGCATGGACGTGCTGACGCACGCGATTGAGGCTTACGTGTCGGTCATGGCCAATGACTACACGGACGGCCTCGCGATGAAGGCCATCCAGCTCGTGTTCGAGAATCTGGAGCGCTCGTTCGCGACAGGCGATCCGGTCGCGAGGGAGAAGATGCACAACGCTTCGACGATCGCAGGCATGGCATTCGCGAACGCCTTCTTGGGCATCAACCATAGCCTGGCGCATAAGTTCGGAGCCGAGTTCCATACCGCGCACGGACGGACGAACGCGATCCTGATGCCGCATGTCATTCGGTACAACGCTGCGCACCCGACGAAGTTCGCTTCGTTCCCGAAATACGATCACTTCAAGGCAGACGAGCGCTACGCCGATATCGCGCGCATGCTCGGCCTGCCGGCCCGTTCGGTCAGCGAAGGCGTCACCAGCCTGATCGAAGCCGTACGGATGCTGAACCGTTCGCTCGGCATCCCGGAGAGCTTCCAGGCGATGAACGTGAACGCCGAGCAGTTCGAGGCACAGGTCGATTACTTGGCAGACCGCGCGTTCGAGGATCAGTGCACGACCGCGAATCCGCGCATGCCGCTCGTCACCGAGCTGGCTGAGATCTACCGCAAGTCGTTCTACGGCAGATTCGAATAACAATTGCACCCTATAGGAGGATTCAACAATGGCCATACTGGAGAAAAACCTGCACAACAGCGGCGGCTTTACAGAGGCATGGAGAGACTTCAAGAGCGGCTCCTGGGCAGTCAACGTCGATGTACGCGACTTCATCCAATTGAACGTGAGCCCGTATGAGGGCGGCGACGGCTTCCTGGCTGACGCCACGGAAGGCACGCAGCGCCTCTGGGACATCGTCAGCCGGCTGACGCGCGAAGAGCGCGAACGCGGCGGCGTCTGGGACGTGGACGTGAATACGCCGTCCTCGATCGTCTCGCACGGCCCCGGCTATCTCGACGCGGAGCTCGAGAAGATCGTCGGCGTGCAGACCGACGCGCCGTTCCGCCGTTCGATCCAGCCTTACGGCGGCGTGCGGATGGTGCAGGATGCCTGCGAAGCTTACGGCTTCCAGCTGCCGGACGAGATCGTCCGCCTGTTCACGGACATCCGCAAGACGCATAACCAAGGCGTGTTCGATGCCTACACTTCCGACATGCGCAATGCGCGCAAGGCCGGCATCATTACCGGCTTGCCGGATGCCTACGGCCGCGGCCGGATTATCGGCGACTACCGCCGGGTGGCGCTGTACGGCGTCGACAAGCTGATCGCCGCGAAGAAGCGCGACTTGGGCGACATGGAGCAAGGCCCGATGACCGAAGACGTCATCCGGGCACGCGAAGAGCATTCGGAGCAGCTCCGCGCGCTGGCCGAGCTGAAGAAGATGGCATTAGCATACGGCTTCGATATTTCGCGTCCGGCCGGCAATGCGCGCGAGGCGGTGCAGTGGACCTATTTTGCCTACCTGGCTGCTATTAAAGAACAAAACGGTGCGGCGATGAGCCTCGGACGCGTCGCGACATTCCTGGACATCTACTTCGAGCGCGATTTCCGCGAAGGCACGCTGACCGAGCAAGAAGCGCAGGAGATCATGGACCACTTCGTCATGAAGCTGCGGATCGTCAAGTTCCTGCGTACGCCGGACTATAATGAGCTGTTCAGCGGCGACCCGACTTGGGTCACCGAGTCGATCGGCGGCATGGGGCTCGACGGACGGACGCTCGTCACGAAGAACAGCTTCCGCATGCTGCACACGCTCTACACGCTCGGGCCCGCACCGGAGCCGAACTTGACGGTCCTGTGGTCCAATGAACTGCCGCAGGGCTTCAAGGATTACTGTGCGAAGGTCTCGATCGAGACCAGCTCGATCCAGTACGAGAGCGACGACCTGATGCGTCCGATCTACGGCGACGACTACGGCATTGCCTGCTGCGTATCCGCGATGCGAATCGGCAAGCAGATGCAATTCTTCGGCGCCCGCGCGAACCTGGCGAAAGCCCTCCTCTACGCGATCAACGGCGGCGTCGACGAGAAGCTCGGCCTGCAAGTGGCGCCGAAGTCCGCTCCGATCGATGCGGAGGTGCTGGATTACGCCGATGTCATGGTCCATTATGACCGCGTGCTCGACTGGCTCGCCGAGCTGTATATGAACACGCTGAACATCATCCACTACATGCATGACAAGTATTGCTACGAGCGCATCGAGTTCGCGCTGCATGATAAGGAGATCATACGTACGATGGCATGCGGCATCGCCGGCCTGTCCGTCGTCGCGGACAGCCTCAGCGCGATCAAGCACGCGAAGGTTCGTCCCGTGCGGAACGAGCAAGGCATCGCGGTCGACTTCGAGATCGAGGGAGAATACCCGCAGTACGGCAACAACGATGCACGCGTCGACGACATCGCCGTACAGCTCGTCGAGACGTTCATGGCGAAGCTTCGCAAGCATCCGACGTACCGCGGCGCGATTCCGACGCAGTCGGTGCTGACGATTACGTCGAACGTCGTGTACGGCAAGAAGACCGGCGCGACGCCGGACGGCCGCAAAGCCGGCGAACCGTTCGCGCCGGGCGCGAACCCGATGCACGGCCGCGACAAGAAAGGCGCGCTCGCATCGCTCGCCAGCGTCGCGAAGCTGCCTTACGCCGAGTCGCTGGACGGCATCTCGAACACGTTCTCGATCGTCGAGAAGGCGCTGGGCCGCGAGAGCGAGGATCGCGTCCGCAACCTTGCCGCCATGCTGGACGGCTACATGGGCCAAGGCGCGCATCACTTGAACGTCAACGTATTCGACCGTGCGCAGCTGCTCGACGCGATGGAGCATCCGGAGAACTATCCGCAGCTGACCGTCCGCGTCTCCGGCTACGCCGTTAACTTCATTAAGCTGACGCGCGAGCAACAGATGGAAGTCATCAGCCGGACGTTCCACGGCTCGATGTAAGCCTGTAAGCCTGGGGCACAATTGCCGGGACTGCCCGCGTCGGCTGCCGAACTACACTACAACCATTGGAGGTCATGGCCATGTCGATACGCCATCAAGAGGATCATGCATACAAAGGCCGCATCCATTCGGTCGAGACGTTCGGCACCGTCGACGGTCCCGGCATCCGCTTCGTCCTGTTCATGCAAGGCTGCGCGCTGCGCTGCCAGTTCTGCCACAATCCCGACTCTTGGGATACCGCTGCAGGCAAGCCGGTTAACGTCGAGGACATGTTGGCCGAGATCGAACCGTATATCTCGTACTATCACAAGTCCGGCGGTGGGCTGACCGTCACCGGCGGCGAGCCTACGCTGCAGGCTCCCTTCGTCGCGGCGCTCTTCCGCGAAGTGAAGCAGCGGTTCGGATTGCATACGGCGCTCGATTCTTCCGGCTTCTGCGACCCTGCGCACGCCGAATCGACCGGTCTCCTGGATGCGACAGATCTAGTCTTGCTAGATCTTAAGCAGATGAATGGTTCACGCCATGAAGCATTAACGTCGCAGCCGAATGACCGCATCCTCCGGTTCGCCCGGCACTTGTCCGATCGCGGCACGAAGATGTGGATCCGCCACGTGCTGATCCCCGGCGTTACGGACGGCTATGACGACCTGCTCGCACTCGGCCGCTTCATCGGCTCCCTGAAAGGCGTCGAGAAGTTCGAGCTGCTCCCCTATCATCGGATGGGCGTCTACAAGTGGCAGGAGCTCGGCATCCCGTATCCGCTCGAGGGCGTGCAGCCGCCGGAAGAGGAGGAAATCGCCCGCGCTCGTCGAATTGTTGAGCAAGGACGGAGGGAATCGGAGCATGGCGGAAGAGATACTGGAACCGGGGAAGGCTGCGAATTCGCGGGAAGCCGAGCTTGAGGCGAAGGTCGCGGAGCTGACCGCCGAGAACACGCGGCTGCGGATGGAGCTGGCGACGCTTCGCAATCGCCTCGCCCCCAAGGGCGCAAGCGGTATGAGGTCCACGAAGCTTAGCGACGCGTTGAGAGAATAGCGGCAGTATCGCCGCAGCGGCAACAAGCCGCCGTTCGCACCAGATGGTGCGGGCGGCGGCTTTGTCGTTGGGGCCACACCTGTGCCGGCTGGTCCTCGCGGAGCGGCGTGGATCGCATATTTGCTATCCATCCCCCGGGTTTGGCCCGCGCGGGGCGGCGTGGATCGCATATTTGCTGTCCATTCGCCGGTTCTGTCCCCCGCGGAGCAGCGTGGGTAGCAGCTAATTGCTATCCATTCGCCAGATCTGGCCCCACGGAGCGGCGTGGATAGCATATTTGCTATCCACTCGCCGGTTCTGGCCCGCGCGGAGCAGCGTGGATCGCATATTTGCTATCCACTCGCCGGTTCTGCGTCATACCCACACCTGATCTAGTTCGGATTCGTCGAACTACAGCACATGATGCTTATCCGATGCCCTCTCCAATTCGGTTTCGTCCAACTACTCCTTCATCCTTTTGCGCACAGGCAGATTCTCGCTCTCTAGTTCGACTATTCCGAACTACAGCGGCACATGTATCTCCGCCTGCCTGCCTAGTTCGACTAATCCGAACTCCAGCAAGCCAACCCGTTTAGCCGCAAGCCACTTTACCGCACTGTAAGCACCTCACCTATCGCAAGTACCGCACCACGTATCCCCGGACCTCCCGCCTTGCCTCATCGCCCACCGCCACTGTTACAGCAC
>JAEWJS010000031.1 GCA_023386495.1 Bacillota bacterium
TTCCCATCTCGAACACGACCGTTAAGCCCTCCAGCGCCGATGGTACTTGGACCGCAGGGTCCTGGGAGAGTAGGACGTTGCCAAGCACATGAACCCGTTAAGCCTCGCGCTTAACGGGTTCTTTGTAGTGCGCTGCAGCTTTGGCAGACCTAAGCCTAGCTCGCATGCAATAGCGAAGCATGTTCGCTGTTAACGCACATCCCATTCGCTAATTCAAGGGTTTTCGCCCCATCTAGGCGACATAAACGCTCGAGTTCGCTAATTAGCGAACGCTCATTCGCAAAATAGCGAATCTGATACGCTATTGAGCTCGAACGCACGATAGGGGGCGCAATAGCGCAAGGAACCTACCTTAACAGCGCATTTGTTTCGCTAATCGCCCAAAGACCCAGAGCTTGGCGATTTACGGCTGGAAGAGGCGGAATGTTCGGATTTAGCGAGGAATTCCACCAACATACATCCGGCCTGAATCTGCCTAGAATGGCGATATCTCACTCACAACCGTTCCGCATGCTGGGCCCATACTATAGGGACAGTTCATGCGGGAGGTGTCGATATGAAGCATAACCATCACGTCGCATTGGCATGCTTATCGGTCTTGCTTGCGATGACGCTGCTAAGCGGCTGCACGACAGGCGATCAACGGAATCAAGCTGAACAGCAGCCCCAACCGATTAAGCAGGAGTTTCAATTGCAATCGCATGGAGGTTCCCCCAATTCAGATGCTCCGGGCAGGCCGATTCCGAATCCGCCGTCGAGCAGCGGCAGCGTCCCGAAGACTGATGCCCGCCCGCAGCAATTGGGCCGCATTCATCCAGAAGCGGGTATACGCTCCCAGAGCGAGGTACAGCAGCAGGATAAGGCCACTCGGGAGATGCAACGCACCGACATATCGCCTCCGAAGGTTCCCGAAGAAGTAAGGGGCATCTATGTATCCGGTTGGGTCGCCGGAGGCACGAAGGCAATGAACAAGCTGACGCGCTTGGTCGAACAGACGGATCTGAACGCGATGGTGATCGATGTGAAGAATGATTTTGGCCAATTGACGTATGATTCGATGTTGTCGGACGTATCGAAGCTGGGCGCAGATTCGAATCCAGCCATTAAGGATATGCCCGCACTCCTCGACCGGCTGAAGGCGCGCGGTATCTACACGATCGGCAGAGTGGTCGTCTTCAAGGATCCTCACTTGGCAAAGAAGAAGCCGGAGTGGGCGTTCCATACGAAGACAGGCGCTCTGTGGCGCGATCGAAAGGGCGTGCCATGGGTAGACCCTTATCATCCGGAAGTAAGGGCGTATAATCTCGCGATTGCAGAAGAAGCGGCACGGATGGGCTTCCAAGAGATCCAATTCGATTATGTGCGGTTTCCGGATAACGGTGCCGAGATGGATAAGGTCGTGCGCTATCATGAGGCGGATGGCAAAGCGAAGGCTGACGTGATCGGCGGCTTCCTCAGAGACGCGAAGCCGAAGCTGAACCAGGCCGGCGCCGTAGTATCGGCAGACGTATTCGGCCTGGTCACATCTTCTCGGGATGATTTGGGAATCGGACAGACATGGAGGCAGGTCGCGCCTTCGGTCGATGTCGTGTCGCCCATGACATACCCATCCCACTACTCGAGTGGTATGTACGGCATTCGCCATCCCGATTTGCAGCCTGGCAAGGTTATCAGCCGAGCGATGCAGGATGCGGTGAAGCGGAACCGGATTTTGGAGGACGAGGGATTGAAGCCAGGGATCGTGAGACCTTGGCTGCAGGCTTTTACGGCGACGTGGGTGCATCCCCATCAAGAATATCGCGCGGACGAGATTCGGCAGCAGGTGCTTGCGGCTAAGCAGGCGGGCGTCAAGCAATTCCTGCTCTGGAGCTCGAATTGCAAGTATCCCTACGTTTCTTGACAGCCCTATACCCCTCTGATACTATTGCAATAATATACGTGCGGAATCGCGGTTTCGCGCTGTTGTTACGGTAGTGTCGGGCGCTATAGAGAGTATTCCTGAAGCGATTCGGACAGCCCGCCGAAGCTTCGATCATGATGAGGGAGGAACATGCTGTGTGGGAAACAAAGTTCGCTAAGGAAGGGCTCACGTTCGACGACGTGCTGCTCGTCCCGCGAAAGTCGGAAGTGCTGCCAAGAGAGGTTGACGTATCGGTTCGATTAAGCCCGACGGTGAAGCTGAACATGCCGCTGATCAGCGCAGGAATGGACACGGTGACGGAATCCGCGCTGGCGATCGCGATTGCCCGCGAAGGCGGCGTAGGCATCATTCATAAGAATATGTCCGTTGCGCAGCAAGCGGAAGAAGTGGATCGCGTGAAGCGCTCGGAGAGCGGCGTCATTACGAATCCGTTCTCGCTTACGCCTGAGCACCATGTGTACGATGCCGAGGAGCTGATGGGCAAGTACCGGATCTCCGGCGTGCCGATCGTGGACGATAACCAGAAGCTTGTCGGGATTCTGACGAACCGCGACTTGCGCTTCGTGCATGACTACTCGATCAAGATCAAGGATGTCATGACACATGAGGAGCTTGTCACTGCGGCGGTGGGCACTACGTTGCAGGAGGCAGAGGGCATTCTGCAGAAGCACAAGATCGAGAAGCTGCCGCTCGTGGACGAGACGAACACGCTTAAGGGTCTCATCACGATCAAGGATATCGAGAAAGCCATTCAATTCCCGCATGCGGCGAAGGATTCACATGGCCGTCTGTTGTGCGGCGCTGCGGTGGGGATCTCCAAGGACACGTTCGAGCGTACGGAAGCGCTCGTGCAAGCCGGCATTGACGTGCTGGTCGTGGACTCGGCACATGGCCATCACATCAACATTCTGAACACGGTTCGCAAGCTGCGGGATAAGTACCCGGACTTGACGATCATCGCAGGCAACGTGGCGACAGGCGAAGCGACGCGCGACTTGATCGAGGCGGGCGCATCGGTCGTTAAGGTCGGCATTGGGCCGGGTTCGATCTGTACGACTCGCGTTATCGCAGGGATCGGCGTACCGCAGATTACGGCGATCTACGACTGCGCGTCGGTTGCGCGGGAATATAATGTCCCGATTATCGCGGACGGCGGCATCAAGTATTCCGGCGACATTACGAAGGCCATTGCTTCAGGTGCCAGCGCGATCATGATCGGCAGCCTTTTTGCCGGTACGGAAGAGAGCCCGGGCGAATCCGAGATCTACCAAGGCCGCCGCTTCAAGGTGTACCGCGGCATGGGCTCGCTTGGCGCGATGAAGGAAGGCAGCAAGGACCGGTATTTCCAAGAGAACGAGAACAAGCTCGTACCGGAAGGCATCGAAGGGCGCGTAGCCTATAAGGGACCGCTGGCGGATACGGTGCATCAGCTGATCGGCGGACTGCGTTCCGGCATGGGCTATTGCGGCACGAAGAGCATCGAAGAGCTCAAGAACGATACCCAATTCGTTCGCATCACGGGTGCCGGCCTTCGCGAGAGCCATCCGCATGACGTTCAGATTACCAAGGAAGCACCGAACTACTCCATGTAGCGTTCGATGAAGCAGCACAGCAGGCAGGTACAGCGGCAAATGCCGCCGTATTCCTGCCTGTTTCGGTTATGGGGGAGAAGATTTCTAAAGACAAAATGTCAGTACCGAGAAGGTTGGACGATGGTAGCAATTGAGGAGCGCAGTGTAGTCTAAGCTACATGAGCACCGGAAATTGCGCCAGCGTTCAAGATTCGATGTGGATCGACAACGGAGCGATACTTCGTAATCACATTTGGTCCAGTGTGTGATACAATTAAGGACGGACAAACTAAGGGATGAAGGGAGCACATAACGTTGAATGTACATCGTAAGCCGGCTGTTTGGACAAGAACGCTAGCTGGATTCTTAGCGATATGGTTCGTGATGTCGATGTTCGGGACTCTAGCAGCTAATGCTGCGGAGGAGGGCCAGACTGCGTCGCCAGGGGGTTCTTTCACATTAGGCGGGGCAGTGGCAGCAGCGATCTTGATCGATGCAGCGACCGGACAAGTCTTGTACGAACAGAATGCGGATGCTCCGCGTCCTCCGGCGAGCATGACGAAGCTAATGACGGAATATATCGTATTGGAACGGATCACGAAGGGTCAATTGAACTGGACGGACGTTGTGGCAACGAGCAAGGAAGCGGCCTCGACGCCGCCGGACGGCTCGCAGATCTATCTGGCCGAGGGCGACGAGCACACGGTTAAGGACTTATACATCGCAATGGCAGTAGGCTCCGCTAATGACGCAACGATCGCGTTGGCATCCCATATCGGGGGATCGGAAGCCGGCTTCGTATCCATTATGAATGAAACCGCGCAATCGCTCGGACTGGAGACGGCACGCTTCACAGGCGCCACGGGTCTGCAGGACGATACGGTGATTTCGGCGCGGGATCTCGCGAAATTCTCCGCTATTATTCTTCGTGACCATCCCGAGTTCCTGGAGTATTCCGCCATGCAGAACTACAAGTTCCGCGAGCGCGACAAGAATCCGATGGTGAACTGGAACTGGATGCTCGGCTCGAATAAGAGCGTCACGAACTTCAAGCAGTACGCGTATGAGGGTGTAGACGGCATGAAGACCGGCTATATCAGCGCTGCAGGCTATTGCTTCACAGGGACCGCCAAGCGCGGCGATATGCGTCTCATCAGCGTCGTAATGGGCACCGAGTCGCAGGGCGCGCGGTTCCTCGAGACGGCCAAGCTGTTCGACTACGGCTTCAACAACTTCGAGACGAAGACGATTGTCGCGCCGAAGTCTGTAGTAGAATCCGTACCGACGGTTAAACTTAAAAAAGGCGTGGAGACCGAAGTGCCGGTCGTGACGGATCAAGATGTCACGTTCCTCGTGAAGAAAGGCGTCGAGCCGAAGATCGAAGTGGTCGAGACGGTGATTACGCCGGAAAAAGAATTGATCGCTCCGATCGAGAAGGCGCAGAAGGTCGGTACGGTGACTTATGCGTATACGGACGAGAACGGCAAGGAACTGACGAAGACGGTCAATCTGATCACCAGCGAAGAGGTCAAGAAGGCAGGTTGGTTCAAGCTGATGCTGCGTTCGATCGGCAGCTTCTTCAAAGGCTTGTTCAATGGAATCGTTGACCTGTTCTAAGTCGAAAAATGCATAATGCGAACATTGCTTCCGGCTTGTCGCCGGAAGCTGTTTCATGTAAAATATGAATTTAGTACAAATCGGATTATTCAGGAACATTAGGAGGCGTATGGTTAATGGAGACAGGAACATCGCGCGTTAAACGCGGCATGGCAGAGATGCAAAAGGGCGGCGTCATTATGGACGTCATGAATGCTGAACAAGCGAAGATTGCGGAGGCCGCAGGCGCGGTAGCCGTCATGGCGCTCGAGCGGGTTCCATCCGACATTCGTGCGGCGGGCGGCGTGGCTCGCATGGCTGACCCGACGGTACTGGAAGAAGTCATGAAGGTTGTGTCGATTCCGGTCATGGCGAAGGCGCGTATCGGACATTATGTCGAAGCGAAGGTGCTGGAAGCGCTCGGTGCGGACTATATCGACGAGAGCGAAGTGCTGACGCCGGCTGACGACGTATTCCATATCGACAAGCATAAGTTCACGGTGCCGTTCGTATGCGGCGCGAAGGACCTGGGTGAAGCGCTTCGCCGCATCCAAGAAGGTGCGTCGATGATGCGTACGAAGGGCGAGCCGGGGACGGGCAATATCGTGGAGGCTGTACGTCACATGCGCCTCATCACGGGCCAGATCCGCAAGGTGCAGGGCATGTCGCCGGACGAGCTGTTCAACGAAGCGAAGGTGCTGGGCGTACCGTACGATCTGCTTCTCGATGTTCATAAGAACGGCAAGCTGCCGGTCGTTAACTTCGCTGCAGGCGGCGTAGCGACCCCGTCGGATGCTGCCCTCATGATGCATCTCGGCGCTGATGGCGTATTCGTCGGCTCCGGTATTTTCAAGTCGGATAGCCCTGAGAAATTCGGCCGTGCGATCGTTGAAGCTACGACACACTACGAAGACTATGCGTTGATCGCCGAAGTATCGAAGAATCTGGGTACGCCGATGAAGGGCATCGAGATCTCGAAGCTGGTCGGCTCCGAACGGATGCAGGACCGCAGCTTCTAATTCGGAATCGGCTATTGCGGAGGAAGGCGTGGGTAACATGAAGATAGGCGTACTGGCGCTGCAAGGCGCTGTTGCAGAGCATATAAGGAGTCTCGAGAAGGCTGGGGCCGAGGCGTTCGCCGTTAAGCGCGTAGAGCAGCTGAGCGACCTGGACGGGCTGGTTATCCCTGGCGGGGAGAGCACGACGATCGGCAAGCTGATGCGTAAATACGGCTTCATGGATGCCATTCGCGCTTTTGCCGCTTCGGGCAAGGCGATCTTCGGAACCTGCGCGGGTCTGATCGTACTCGCCCAGCGAATCGAAGGACAAGAGGAAGCGCATCTCGAGCTGATGGACATGACCGTTGCGCGCAACGCGTTCGGACGTCAGCGGGAGAGCTTCGAGACGGATCTCGAGGTGAAGGGGATGGATGCGCCGCTGCGTGCGGTCTTCATTCGCGCACCGCTCATTAAGGAAGTCGGGGCTGGCGTAGACGTGCTGTCCACTTACAATGGCGAGATCGTTACGGCTCGCCAAGGTAATCTGCTCGCTTGTTCCTACCACCCGGAGCTGACGGACGATTACGGCTTGCACGCATATTTCCTGTCCATGGCGAAGGAAAGAGGGGTACCCGATCATGTTGGACGTTAAGCTGCTGCGCAGCGACTATGATAAAGTGAAGCAAGCGTTGATTAATCGGGGCAAGTCGGTCGAGCTGATCGCGGAATTCCCGACGCTCGATGTGAAGCGCCGCGAGGTGCAGCAGGAGACGGAGCAGCTGAAGAACCGCCGCAACGTCGTCTCGCAGGAGGTTGCGCAGCTGAAGCGGACGGGCGGCGACGCCGAGGCGCTGATCGTGGAGATGCGCGAGGTCGGCGATCGGATCAAGGAGCTCGACGACGTGCTGCGTGATCTTGATGCACAGGTCGACGAGATTATGCTGTCGCTCCCGAACATCCCGCATGAGAGCGTGCCGATCGGCGCTTCAGAGGATGATAATGTCGAGATTCGCCGCGTAGGTGAGCCAACGGCATTCGATTATGAGCCGAAGCCGCATTGGGATCTGGCTGCAGAGCTGGGTATCCTCGACTTCGAAGCGGCTGCGAAGGTAACCGGTTCGCGCTTCGTCTTCTATCGCGGTCTCGGTGCCCGTCTGGAACGTGCGTTGATCAGCTTCATGATGGATCTGCACAGCGACCAGCACGGCTACGAAGAGCTGCTGCCGCCGATGATCGTCAACCGCGACAGTCTCGTCGGCACGGGCCAGCTGCCGAAGTTCTCGGAGGATCTCTTCAAGCTGGAGGGGACGGAGTACTTCCTGATTCCGACGGCGGAAGTGCCGGTCACGAACTTGCACCGCGACGAGATTCTGGATAACGAGTTCCTGCCGAAGTATTATACGGCCTACTCCGCGTGCTTCCGTTCGGAGGCAGGCGCGGCGGGACGCGACACGCGCGGACTGATCCGCCAGCATCAATTCAACAAGATCGAGTTGGTGAAGTACGTGAAGCCGGAAGATTCCTACGCAGAGCTCGAATCGTTGACGGCGAACGCCGAAAAGGTGCTGCAGCTGCTCGGATTGCCTTACCGTGTCATGACGCTCTGCACGGGCGATATGGGCGCGAACGCGGCGAAAACGTACGATCTGGAAGTATGGCTGCCTAGCGGCGGCACGTACCGCGAGATCTCGTCCTGCTCGAACTTCGAGGACTTCCAAGCGCGGCGCGCGAACATTCGTTTCCGCCGCGAGCCGAAGAGCAAGCCCGAGTTCGTGCATACGCTGAACGGCTCCGGCCTGGCAGTCGGCCGCACGGTTGCCGCGATCATGGAGAACTACCAGCAGGCTGACGGTTCGATCGCGATTCCAGAGGTGCTGCGCCCTTATATGGGCGGCCTGGAAGCGATTCGGAAGCCGCAGCAGTAAGCATAGATTGGCAGCACATTCATCGTACCGCAGGGTAGCGTGAAGCGCGCCCCCTGTGGTACAATGATTGCTGTAACCTTACGACTTGGAGAGATACCGAAGCGGTCATAACGGGGCGGTCTTGAAAACCGTTAGAGTGCAAGCTCACGTGGGTTCGAATCCCACTCTCTCCGCCATACGAGCATATACAACCGATCCCTGAAAAGGGGATCGGTTTTTTGCGAGTATGGCGGGTGGGATTCGAACGGGCCGTTAAGCGAACATGCCATAGGGCATGTTCGTAGGCCCCGGCGTGATAGTCGCCCAGTCATGGCTGTAATACAGCCACGGCCGCGACGGAGCGAATCCCACTCTCTCCGCCATACGAGCACATCCAACCGATCCTTGAAAGGGGATCGGTTTTTTGCGAGTATGGCGGGTGGGATTCGAACGGGCCGTTAAGCGAACATGCCATAGGGAATGTTCGTAGGCCCCGGCGTGTGAGCTTGAGGCGGCATGGATAGCAAAAATGTAGTTCGTTCGCGAGATATGTGGGGCTTGAGGCCGCATGAATAGCAATATTGTCAGCAGTGAGTGCTGCAAGCACGATATGCCGAACTACGTGGGGCGTTGGTTCCAATCTCCCCGCTGTAGTTCGGAAACGCCAAATTAAACTGCGGTTTTTCAGACCACTGCGCCATATAACGCTTTCTAGTTCGGCATTTCAGACTTGCAGCGCCAATTGCTTACAGGCGGCTGCTGTAAGTAGACTAATCCGAACTAGACTAATCCGAACTCGGCTAATCCGAACTCGCAATCGCAGGCATATTCTCGACCCCAGGCGCCGATAACAAATAAGCTCTAGCCCATCCACTTGAACAGCATGCAGCTGGGGGCTTGCATCAGGTCCGGATTAACCGGGCGAGCGATGTCTCGGCTGGTCTGGCCATATGGGGGAAAATGCGCGGTCTTATTGAGCTAGACGAACCAGCAGCAGCACCCCATAGCAAGAGGCCGCACATGATCAGCATCATGTGCGGCCTCTTCTTCGATCTATCCAAGCACGATCCGGTCATCGGCCAGCTTGTGGCCGCTAACCCGTTCGAACTCGCCGAGCAGCTGCTCGACGGTCAGATCCTTCTTGCGTTCTTCCGTGATGTCCAGAATGATCTGGCCCTTGTCCATCATGATCAGGCGGTTCCCCAGCCGGATGGCTTGCTCCATGTTATGCGTCACCATCAGCGTCGTGAGCCCCATCTCGCGCACGATCGACTCGGTCAGCCGCGTGATGAGCTCGGCACGAGCCGGGTCAAGCGCGGCCGTGTGCTCGTCGAGCAGCAGAATTTTCGGCTCCGTGAACGTGGCCATAAGCAGGCTGAGCGCTTGGCGCTCGCCGCCGGACAGCAGCCCGACCTTGGCGCGCAGGCGGTCCTCCAGACCGATCCCAAGCCGCTTCAACTGCTCGCGATACATCGTCCGCTTGCTCGACGTTACGCCGAACCGCAGCCCCCTCGTCTTGCCGCGCATGAACGCCATCGCTAGATTTTCCTCAATCGACATATGCGGTGCCGTACCGGCCATCGGATCCTGGAACACGCGGCCGATCCACTTGCTGCGCTGGTACTCCGGCAGAGCGCCGATCGACTGGCCCTCGATGCGGATCTCGCCCATATCGGGCTTGTAGCCGCCGGAGATGATGTTCATCAAGGTGGACTTGCCCGCGCCGTTGCTGCCGATCACCGTAACGAAGTCGCCGGGGTTCAGATGCAGATTGATGCGGATCAAGGCTGTCTTCTCGTCAGGCGTGCCCGGGTTGAACAACTTGAACACATTGTTTAACTGCAGCATTATTGCTCACCTCCGGAAGACAGTTCGACCGAGCGCTTGCGCGCGAGGTTCTTGCGGCTGATCGATCGCTGGATCTGCGGCACGACAAGCGCGGCGATAACGATGAACGCCGTAATGAACTTAAGGTCAGACGCCTCGAGCCACTCGATCTGGTAAGCGATCGCGATGACGATCCGGTAGACGATCGAGCCGAGTACGACGGCCAGCGTGGCACGGAATACGGTCAATGCGCCAAAAATCGCTTCGCCGATAATGACGGAAGCCAGGCCGATGACGATCATCCCGATGCCCATGGAAATGTCGGCGAAGCCGGATTGCTGGGCAATGAATGCGCCAGACAGCGCGACAAGCCCGTTGGACAGGCTGACGCCTAGAATCTTCGTCGTATCGGTATTGGCGCCGAAGCTGCCGATCATGCGCGCATTGTCGCCGGTAGCCCGCAGCGCAAGTCCCAGGTCTGTCTTCAGGAACGCATCAAGCGCGAGCTTGATGACGATGACGACGATCAGCATGAGCCAGATCGGCGAGATTGAGGTGAATACCGTCTCGGACTTAATGAGCGATACGTTCGGACGGTCCAGGATGCGCATGTTAATGGAATAGAGCGCAATCATCATCAGAATGCCGGACAAGAGACCGTTGATTCGGCCCTTCGTGTGCAGCAGGCCGGTGATGGCGCCAGCAGCGCAGCCCCCTGCGAATGCAGCGGCAGTAGCGAGCCACGGCGAGAAGCCGTTCGTGATCATGATCGCGGCGATTGCGCCGCCCGTCGTGAAGCTGCCGTCTACCGTGAGATCGGGAAAATCCAAGATGCGGAACGTGATGTAGACCCCAAGTGCCATAAGCGCATATAGAAGGCCTAGCTCAATCGCTCCGTCGAGTTGCGTGAGCATTACGATACCTCCCTATCAAGATCGAAAAGGGGGCGGACGATGTTCACGTCCACCCCCTCCTACGTGAATTACTCGATGATGTTGGTCGCAGGATCCTTAACGGCGGCCTTCATAGCATCCGTCACTTCGATTCCCTGCTCGGCCGCAGCCTTCAGGTTCAAGATGAGGTCCAGCTTCGTCGGCGCCGTAACTGCGAGGTCGCTCGGCTTCTTGCCGTCCTTCAGAATCTGTACGGCCATCTGGCCTGCCTCGTACCCGTGATCGTAGTACTTAAAGCCGACAGTCGCGAATGCGCCTTTCTCAACCGTGTCGCGGTCGCTCGAGAAGAACGGGATGTCGTTGTCGTTCGCCACTTGAATGATCGCATCCACGCCGCTTACAACGGTATTGTCCAGCGTAATGAAGATCGCGTCGACCTTGCCAACCAAGGAATCGGCCGCTTGCTTCACTTCGGAAGTGTTCGTCACCGGCGCTTTGACCAGCTTGATATCATGCTTCGCCAGGGCTTGCTCTGCATAATCGGCCATGATGACGGCGTTGGATTCGCCTTCGTTGATGACGACGCCTACAGACTTAACATCCGCAAAATTAGCCGCGATATATTCCATCAGCTGCGTGATGGCCTCCGGATTCGTGTCGGAAGCCCCGGTCACGTTGCCGCTCGGCTTGTCCAGCTTATCTACGAGCTCTGCTGCGAGAGGATCCGTAACGGCGGCGAACAGGATCGGATCTTCCTTCTCCTGTTGAACGATCGCCTGCGCGGACGGCGTCGCGATCGCATAGATCAGATCATAGCTCTCGCCGGACAGCTTCTGCGCGATAGACAGGTTATTGGTCGGATCCGCTTGCGCGTTATTGAAGTCCAGCTTCAGATTCTTGCCTTCCTCGATTCCTGCATCTTTCAGCGCGGCTACAAAACCTTCCCGTGTCGCATCCAGCGACGGATGTTCAACAAATTGCGAAATGGCGACCGTATACTCGGAATCGCTCCCTCCGCAACCGGTAAGCGCTACCAATCCCGCTGATAGCAGAATGGATAACATGAATTTTTTACGACCTTTCATCATGACAAATATACCCCTCTCTGATGTCTAGATAATCCAGTATTTGTAAGATCATGCTTCGTACAGACGAGAAGCATGGTAACATAAATCAAATATAGTATTCATGGGCTTTTATAGTCAATGTAAGATTATAACAACATTCCATAATAAGTAATTTATGATAGCCTTTATGCATGTTTGTGAGCGAATGGGTCGGACAGTCCGCACGAATAGGCCGAGCCCGCATAAATCCTAGCCGTTAACCGCATGTTATGAATGATGGAGGTGGTAAACGAGATGGCCAATAAGGATGAGTTAAAAATCGATCAAGCATCGCTGGCAGACGCGTGGAAACGTACGCTGCCCACCGTCATGAACAGCTCCGACCAGTCGAAAGTGTTGGCGGATGAAGCGAACCCGAAGGCGCTGCGCGTCCATATCGACACGGCGGGACATACGATGTACTCTTTTGACTACCTAGTGGAGTATGTGGACAGCCGTGAGGTTAAGGTGGAATTGGTCGATGTGGAGCGGGATGGCCGGACAATCGACGAACGGCCGGATGTCGTCCAACAATTGGTTGCGGATTACACGCGGCATCTGCATGAATGCGCGCAGCAGCTCCATGCGTATACGCATGCATAACGGATAGAGAGGACGAGGCAGATGAGCAAAGCGAAGGGCGGATTGGACAAGAACCTGAGCAATGTCGTCGAGGCGCTTGCGGTTACGCCGGTGAACAGCCATCAAGCGCAGCAGATCCAGCAGGATAAGAACGACCGTCGCCATCAAGACGCGCTGAATCATGACAATCCGAATGACTTGAACTCGGCGGTCAATAACGATAAGGGGGTCTAGCGATGAGCAAACCGGACAGCTATCCCGTCCCTGAAGCAGCCGACAAGCAGAATGCGAAGCGTCGTTCGGCACGTACGCAGCAAGAGCCGTTATCCGGCTCCAAGCAAGTTAAGCAGGACAATCATTCCCGTCATAATAACGGCGAAGGGTAACGGTTAGGGCGGTACATTGGTAACATTCACACCCGTTCTTTAATGAAATTTTACTTCCCGTTACCCTCCTCTTGGTTTAGAATGAGGTAGTTGCGCCTCATGCGCTAAACCACTGTAGGAGGGAACGGAACCAATGAGAAGAATCATGCCATTCATCGCACTCATACTTACAGCTCTGGTCGTTCTGGCAGGATGCAGTTCTGCCGAGCCGCCCAAAGAAGCGATACAGCAGGCACTAGGCAAGTCGATGGAGATGAAGTCTTATTCCTTCAAGGGATCGCTCGCAATCAATGAGCTCGATCTGCCAGCAGAGATGCTCGAAGGGATGGACCCTTCGATGCTGGACATGGTGAAGAACGCGTCGCTTAACGTGACGGGTGCTTACCAGGAAGACCCGATGAAGATGGAGATGAAGCTGGAGCTCGCGCTCAAGGGCGATATGGCGTTCAATCTTCATATCCCGATGGTCATTACACAAGATAAGATGTGGGTGAAAATTCCCGATATCCCGATGCTGCCGCTGGGCGAGGCTTCCGGCAAGTTCATCGAGATCGACATGAAACAGTTGGCCGAAGAGCAAGGCGTCGAAGTGCCTGATCTGGACATTCAGAAGCAGCGCAAGATGGTTGAGGATATGACGGGCATCTTGTTCAAGCATTTCGAAGAGAAGGATTATTTTGCGGAAGTGAAGAAGGAAGACATGACGAGCTTGCCGACTGACGTGAAGCCGGACCAGATCGTGAAGTTCTTCGTTACGCAGGAGACATTCGAGCCGATGGTGATGACGCTCATCGATAAGGTTGCTCCTGAAGTGATTGATCTGATCATTGCCAACCAAGAATATATGGACACGATGCAGCTCACGAAGGAAGATCTGGAAGAGGCGAAGAAGGAGCTGGCCGAGGGTGACCGCGGGGAACTGCGTGCGGGACTCGACGAGTTCAAGGAAGCCGTGAAGGTGAATGAGCTGAGCTTGACGACAGCGATCGAAGGCGACCTGCCGGTGTATCAAGAAGCGAAGGTGAACCTGGACGTGACGAACGAGGGGCAGACTGCGAAGATCGGCCTGACGTTCACTTCGCAATACAGCAACATCAATAAGGACGTGAAGTTCGAAATCGAGATCCCTGAGGATACGATGACGATCGATGAGCTCATGGGCGCATTCATGGCGCCAGCAATGTAAGATATAAGAAGTTACACGAAGCCCCGGCGATTATCGCCGGGGCTTTAAACGTGCCTGTATTAGATCGCCATCGGCTTGCCCGTGAAGTCCACGAAGGCGAACTGGCTCTTCACGATCTCCGCGCCTTCGGCCAGATTCAGAATACTAGCAGCGTTGCTGCGCGGATCGCCTGGCGCCTTGTCGCCGCCCATGTCGGTCCTAATCCAGCCGGGATGGACGCTTAACACGCGGATATTACGCTTCTCTACATAGCGCTTCAACTGCTCGGAGAACATGTTAAGCGCCGTCTTGGAAATCGCGTAAGGATAATCGCCGGCATAGGCGTTGGTCAGACTGCCTGCCTCCGAGGAGATGTTCAGGATGGCCCCGTAGCTGCCGTCGGTCGGCAGGAGCGGCAGCATATGCTTCACGACGATGATCGGTCCATACAAGTTAATCTCGAGCGTCCGGCGCATGTCATCCATGTTGAGCTGCTCCAGCGGATTCTCGCGGCCGAGCAGAATGCCGGCATTGTTAATGACGCCATGCAGTTGGACGCCTTGGGCGCTCAGATCTGCCGCAACGCCAGCTACTTGCTCCTCATTCACGACATCCATGGCATGGACGGAGAGCGAGTCGGGGTATTGCTGCCGCAGCGTGTCCAGCTTATCGCCTGGCTGCGGCGTGCGGGCGGCAGCGAAGACGCGGTGGCCGCGCTGCAGCGCTTCCGAGGCAAGCTCGAAGCCTAGGCCGCGGTTCGCTCCGGTAATTAGAATGTTCATCGGGTATTCGCCTCCATAAGCGCGGGAATGCGCCGGCTTAATCTTGTATCTATTTCTTGTCGTTCTCGAGCAGTTCGATCAATACCTTCAGTTGCGAGAACGAATCGATGTATGCGTAGCGTCCGCCCGTATACTCACCTTTCTGAATAAGCGGCATTCCTGCGCCTTGCAGCGTCATGATCTTCTCCTTCATGCCGTCGATAACGAAGGCGATGTGGTGCGGGCCTTCGCCGTGCTCGTCGAGGTGTTCGCGCCAGGTGCTCGGATTGTGATCGGGCTCGATCAGCTCGATCTGCAGCTGCCCGGCATTGATGAACGCCAGCTTCGCTCTTGCTTCGGTAGAGCCGCCGCGCAGCTCGGTCTCTGCAATATCGACCGTGTCCGTGACGATAACCTGCGGCTTGTCGATGCCGAAGAAGTCGGCCCAAGCCTGGCTGGTTGCCTCGATGTCATGCACGAGAATGCCGATCTGCGTTACGATGTTGTTGCCCAGTACAGGATTAGCCATGATAGTGTGACACTCCTCTTATATAGTGAATTGGGTTGAACACGTGTTTATTGTGCCGTAAAAAAAGAATATTATCGGGATTCGCAAGAATCCCGAATAATAAGCTCCGATGGGACGGTGAACGGCTCGAAGTCTCCGGCGCCGTGCTCGATCTTCTTGATCAGCGCGCCTGTCAGGTGCTTCATCATCGCCTTGAAGTCGACCTTAACCGTCGTCAATGCCGGCTGATGCATGCTGCTGAGCGCATGGTCGTCAAAGCCGATAATCGAGACTTCCGACGGAATCGATACGCCGTGCTCCTTGAACGCGCGCATGGCGCCGAATGCGACGCTGTCATTGGCCGCGACGATGGCTGTCGGCAGAGTCGTACCGCTGGCCAGCAGCGTCTGAATCGCCTTATATCCAGCCGCCTCATGGAAATCCCCTTCGAGAATCCACTGCGGCTCAATCGCCAGCTTGCGCTTCTCCATCGCCTTGATGAAGCCTTCGAACTTGGTCGGTCCGGAATGGCGCTGCATGTTGCCGTTAATGATGCCGATGGCGGTATGGCCAAGGGAAGCGAGGTAATCGACGGCTTGCTCCATGCCGGCATCGTTATCGAAGTTCGCGATAATCCGGTTCGGTTCGCAGTGTCCGGGAAGCTCTTGGTCGACGACCGCGACCATGAAGCCCTTGGCGATCAGCTCTTCGATCATCGGCTCGTCGTTCTTCGCCCCGATGAAGATGCCGCCATCAATTCTGCGCTGGTGGAAAATCTCCTTCACGCTCTTGACCGCCTCGAAGTCGTCCGTACGGCGGATGATATGCGTGAGCACGTAATAACCGCACGCCGAAGCGTTCTCAATAACGCTCGAGAGCAGCATGTTCGTTAGGATGTCATTCGAGACATGGCCCGCATCGACGAGGAAGAGCCCGATCGTGCGCGTCTTCTTGCCGGCGAGCACCTGTGCGGACATATTCGGGTAGTAATTATATTGTTCAATGACCTTCATAACCTTCTCGCGCGTCTCAGGCGGGACATTGCTGTAGTTGTTAATGACCCGGCTGACCGTGCTGCGGGATACGCCAGCCAATCTTGCAATCTCTACGCTGTTCACTTCGACTTTTCTCAACGGACAGCTCTCCTTGTGTGAACGCGTGTTCAACGCGTCTATCATACAAAAATTATATTCCCTAGTCAATTCTCTTATTCATTATAGCAAACTAACGCGAATCTTGTTGTATTCTATTGGTTGCAAAAATAAAAAAATTGCGAGAGAACTCTCGCAATTCGAAGGGTGTAGATGGTCGAGACGACAGGATTTGAACCTGCGACCTCTTGCTCCCGAAGCAAGCGCTCTACCAAGCTGAGCCACGTCTCGAAAGGTCATGCTGCGAAAATAGCAAAATCATGATAGCATATGGATCCGCACCTTGTAAAGATGCGTGCGCAGTGAGCGCTGGGCGGATCATTCGGCTTCCATGACGTCATCAATCCGGAACCAGTCGCCGTTGACTTGGAAGCGGCGCTTGAAGGAGTCGATCCGTTCCACGATGCCGATGACGCGTAATTCTTCATAGCGGTCGAACATCCGGAGCATGACCAGCCGCTTCTCGTTACAGGAGCTGCGGATCCGGGATTCAATTCGTACGATCTGATCGGCATAGAGGGTAGGGCGTGTCTTGAGCCCGATATCCATGTTCACATCGTTCACCTCAGTCTTATTATAAGAGAACGTGAGTTCGTGAATCAATATGAATATTGTGTAAAATTTTCCCTTTATTCATTGCTGTTTTTGTTGGTGTTCTTGATCAGGGTTGTGGTATAATGGTTATCGCTGTGGCCCCGTAGCTCAGTGGATAGAGCAACGGTTTCCTAAACCGCAGGTCGGACGTTCGAGTCGTCTCGGGGCCGCCACACCTATACAATTCCATATGGAGCATCGATACCAATAAAGGGCTGTCCGCAGCAGAGTTACCACTCTGCAGCAGGCAGCCCTTGTGTCGTTCGATCCCGTCTATTCCGAGATGAAGAATTTCCCCTGCGAATCTTCCGAGCCGACCAGATCGTCCGTCCGAACGGCACCGCCGTTGGAATCGGGCAGAGCAGGAGCGGTCTTCTTAAGATGCGCATTCCGAAGCGCCTCTTGCAGCTTGTCCGCCTTCTCCTTATAATACGTCTCGATCTGGCTCTTCAAGATGAAGGCGCGGAGCTTGCTGGCATGGTCGTCCGACATGTGGACGAGCCTTGTGCCGAATTGCAAGCCGGTCTCGATCCGCTTCTTATGCACGATCTCCATCCGGCATTGAAAGTTAAAGCCGAGGTCGACTTCGATCGCCAGCTCTGTCTGTGCGGCAAGCGGCAGTTCGATCTCCGTGACGAAGCCTGCGCCGGCCATGCTGATATTCTCCAGCTTGAACGGAATCGGCTCATCGAATCGGCGTTCCGTCTTGCGGGCCGTCTCGAACATGCTGAGCATCTTGCCGTTCTTGCGCGCATCGACCCGCGGGTGCTGACGTTTATCCATGAACCGCTTGCGATTCTCCGGCGGATTGATGATGATGAGCGCTCCCTGGGCTTTGGCGATGACGGTCGTGTCGAAGACATAGATGCCGCCCTTGCTGTACACCATGACGCGCACGGCCTCGCCGAGCTGGAAGGTGTCGAATTGCGGGAATTCAATCTCGATGATCTCGCCAGCAGCATAAGTCAGCGTGCCAGTGGCGACGTAGCCTTTCTTCTCTACCACGGCCTTGCAGTCGGTCATAACCGATATATCGTAGCCTTCCTTAGAGCCGTAGTAGTACACATCCTTCTTAAGCGGGTCTGTCATAGCCATCATTCATTCCCCTTTCCCATGTGGAATTCGAATCTAGTCGACAAAAAGCCATCCCTGACAATGGGATGGCTTACCGTAATGGCGGATCGTATCCGATTTCGGTAACCAGGCGATCGTAGCTCGTAATTGGGGAGCCTTAGACCCGTGGCTTTGCGTCCTTGCCTTTCGGCAAGTTTGCCATTGTCGATTCATGTCTCTATGCAATTGGCCGAACGTGATTTGCAGTATATACAGTATACCCGCGTATGCATTTTTTGGCAATCGACAAATCTATACAATCTTCTGCAGTCGAATGCTGTTATTTCACGAGTTGTTGTACAGTGTGCTCGGCTTGCTTGATGCGAGCGACTGTGTCGATGTTGCGGTTAAGCAGTGTCTCGACAGTGGCAGACAATTCCTGCAGCGTCGCAGTGGACTGCTCCGTGACGGCCGCGAAGTTCTGCGTTTCGCCTTCGATCGCCTTGGCGGAGGATAGGACCGAATTGGCGAGCTCGCCGTACCCGACCATGCTGCTGTTCACGACGTCGACGGATTCGGCGATATCGACGAATGCCTCGCGCGTCTCCGATGTCAGGTTGGCGCTGGCTGCCATCTGGACAGCGATGCGTTCCATCTGCTTCGCGCTGGTGCCGGCTTGAGCCTCCAAGAGCTGCAGGTTACGCGAAATCTCGGTTGCCGACGCGCCGGACGTCTCGGCAAGCTTGCGAATCTCGCCGGCTACGACCGCGAAGCCGCGGCCGCTCTCGCCTGCGCGTGCCGCCTCGATGCTGGCATTGAGGGAGAGCAGGTTCGTCTGCGTGGCAATCTCTTGGATCGAGTTGCTGAATTGCGCCGCGGTCTGAATCATATTGTTCAGCGATTGGATGTCTTCGGCCATGCGGCCGATGCTGCCGCGGAATTCCGTGATCGTGTCATGCAGGGCATCGATCTTCTCGCGGCCGCCATGCGCCTGCTGGCTGGCCGTATCCGCCTTCGCCTGCAGGCCTCCGAGCGTATTCAGCATCGTATCGATCAGCTGCGCCGTCTGCTGGACGGCTTCCGCGATCTCGGCCGTCGACTCGGCTTGTCCGCTGGCGCCGGCCGCGATATCCCGGAATGCCGTATTCATATGGTCGAACATGGCGTTATTGTCGTCGCCTGCCTTCGATACGGCAGTCAGGTGCTCGGACACTTCGGTAACGGTCGACAGTACGAGCTGCTGCTGGGCCTGCTGCGCTTGCATGGCCTCCATGGCCTGCTCGCCTTGCTTGCGGATCTCGCCTATGAGATAGCCGGAGCTGCGAACGACGAAGAAGATAATGGCCGCGATGAGGACGTAGTAGATCAAGAATGTGGATGCAAGCTCTTGCTGTGCGGCATCGATATCTTGCAGGAAGAGCGTGAAGATGTTCAGGAACAGGCCGAGTATGGCTCCGACGATATAGAGCAGCGTCGTCATATAGATGGTAGCCATAATCATGATATAGTAAGCTGACAGGGTATAGGTGATGTTAGGGTCCTGCACGGCAAGGATCATGCTGGTTAAGAAGCTGCCGATAATACCGATGTAAGGGATGACACGTGTTAATCGATTGGTATAATGAAGCGCGCCGACTGTAGCCAACTGGATCACCATCAGAATGATCGCTAGATAAGTGGATTGACTGCTTTCGGCGGCTTCGCTCGTGCCGCTCAGCGCGAGGATACCGACCAGCGTGAGCAGGGTGGTGGCGGATAACGCCTTGAAAAGCAGTCCGTTCTTGCGCTTCAAATCCATTGCGAGCAACTGAGCTACTATATTCGTGTTTGCGTTCATCTGTCGTGCTCCTCATTATGTCGATTTTGCTGGTAGTATACCACCTTTTGACCGATTCCGTAACAATTATTTATTCGCAACCAGCAATAGATTAGGTCCTTGGTAGGGGCATCGTAGAAATTGTCGAAACAAATGTGAAAAAATTACGGATTCATCGACAGAATTTTACAAAATCTGTGACAACCGATGTGTATAATGGTAGGAAACCTACCCCTAAACTGGAGGCAAATGGAGCGGCCATGGAAAAGGTATCTCTTCTGCTACAGCTGCAAAACCTCCGAACACGCCTTCATGAAATGGCGGAGGCCAGAGGCAGCTTGACCGATCCGGATGTCCTAGCCTTAAGCGAGGAAGCGGATCAGTTAATTGTAGTCCTTCAGCAGCTTCAGAAGAATGAGATCGGCGGCGTTGCGGCTCTCCGCAAGCCCTATTCGACTTAGCGCTCGGCTGATCTATTCACAGCTTCTTGCGCAGCCCCCTGAAGAAGTCCGTCAGCAGCCGGGCGCTCTCCTCTTGCAGCACGTTCGGAACAACCTCTGCCATATGATTGAACCTGTTCTCCTGGAGCAGGTTCATTAGCGTGCCTGCGCAGCCAGCCTTGGGATCCCCGGTACCGAATACGACTCGCTCGATTCGCGACTGTACAATAGCCCCTGCGCACATCGGGCAAGGCTCCAAGGTTACGTACAATGTACAATTAAGGAGCCGCCAAGCCTGCAGGTGCTCGCTCGCTTCCCGAATCGCGATCATCTCGGCATGCGCGGTCGGATCTCCTGTGGTCTCCCTCAGATTGTGCCCCCTCCCGATGATCACGCCTTCCCTTACAATAACAGCGCCGATCGGCACTTCACGTATCGCTTCGGCCTTTTTCGCTTCGGCGATCGCTTCTAGCATGAACCGACTATCATCCTCGTTGTGCATGCGGATTCCTCCTCTACTACCATGAATCGACACGATTGGCTGTCGATAAATCACGAATTGTGCCACGAACAAATATTCGTTGTTAACAGGTTGTGTATAGTTATGTGGATAAGATATAGGTTATGCACAGATTTATTCACATTATATACAGGGGGCTGAGGATAATAAGGGTGTTATCCACAGTGAAATGGTTCGCCAATTCACGTCATGCACAGCCAGTAACCGACAGAGTTGAGGCTATGGAATGACTTCCAATTTCCTTCTTTTGTGATATGATCGCCTATATGGACCTTATATCGTAAAGGATGTGTCAATGTTTGTCGGTAAAGTACAAATTGACGCTGACCATCTCGACTATCGTATTCCTATTCTTGTCACTTACTGTCATTCTGAATGATTACTCCACACGGGTCAACCTTCGTGCCGAGTCTGAGGGAGATATGGAACGGTTCTCGAATCAAGTTGCCAATGCGGTGGACCAGTATGATCGCATTCGTCTGGCTTACGAGGTGGAGATCATCGAGAAGCTGCGCTATGCCAGCTATCTGTCAGCCAGCATGGTCCCCAAGAACCGGAGCGAGATTACGGACGCCACGCTCGCGAGAACGGCGGAGCAGATGAGCCTGGCCCACGTATCCATGATCAGGTACGACGGTGCGCAGTGGACGATCGAAGAGTCGAGCTTGGGCAGCTTGCGGGGCAAGCCTGTCGATCTCAACGTTGTACCCAAGGGATTGATGCTTCATGCGGAATCGAACGGCGGCGGCAGCGGAACGGGCCAGTCCGCAGAATCCTTCTACTTATCCGATTGGCCGAATGATACGCTGCTCGAGAGCGAACGGGAGAAACGGCTCTGGGGCTACCTTCAACTGCCTGATCGGGATTACATGCTTGCGGTCGGCATCGATGTCGAGCAGGAGATCAGCCTATTGGAGCGGGGAGGCCCGCAGGCCATTATACGTGACATTACCGGCTTGCACCCGGAAATTCTAGAGATGACCGTCATTAAGAACGGGCAAATTCAATTCGGCGATTACCAATATGCGGACGGCTCGATCGAGGGGGCGGTCGATAAGCCGTTAGCGCAAGATAGAATCATGTATCGCGAGCATCAGGCAGGGGACCTGAGACTCTCGATCAGCTACAAGACGTATGGCGAAGAAGAACCTTATCTTGTCCGCACCGTCACGAACCTCGATTATTGGCATGCCGAGCTCCACAGGAATCGCTTGAATCACGTCGTCATCTATGCAACCGTTCTGATCTTCGTCATCTTAACGAGCTACTGGCTATCCGGCGTCTTGATCCGTCCTGTTCGCTCCATCCTGGGCAAGGTCAATGAGGTCGCGGCCGGCGTATTCGATACGCCGCTCGAAGTGAAGCACAAGGATGAGCTGGGTCAACTGGCAGAACGAATTAACGCGATGGCCAAGAATCTGGACGTCTATACGACCAAGCTGAAGGGCGCCTTCGAGGAAAATCGTTCGATGAGCGAGTACCTGGAGTCCATTATTAACCATACGCCGGATGCCATACATATCGAGGAGCTGGACGGTACGATCGTGCGGGTTAACCAGGCGTTCGAGACGATGTTCGGTTGGACGCAGGATGAAGCCGTCGGGCAGAAGCTGCAGCTCGTTCCAGAGCGTTACATGCAAGAAGAGAAGCAAGCGTTCGACGCCATGATGGCGGGAACGCTGAAGCCTGCCCGCGAGACGGTGCGCGTCCGCAAGGACGGGACGTGGCTGGATGTCAGCGTCACGACATCGCCGATCCGCGACAAGAACGGGATCATTCGCGCCTTCGCCAGCATTACGCGCGACATGACGAGCAAGAATAAGATGGACGAACTGCTGCGGCAGGCGGAGAAGCTGAACACGGTCGGCCAGCTGGCCGCCGGCGTTGCGCATGAGATCCGCAATCCGCTGACCACGCTGCGCGGGTTCGTGCAGCTGCAGCAGCAGACGCAGAAGCTCAATGTCCGCCACAGCGACCTCATGCTGTCTGAGCTGGATCGGATCAATCTGATCGTCGGCGAATTCCTAATCCTAGCTAAGCCGCAGGCGACGAAGTTCGAGATCAAGGACGTCCGGTTCGTGCTAGGCGACGTATTGTCGCTGCTCGACAGCCAGGCGCATCTGTGCGATGTCATGTTCCAGACCTCGTTCACGACCGAGCCCTGCGAAGTGGCATGCGAGGAGAATCAGCTGAAGCAGGTATTCATTAATGTCTTGAAGAACGGCATCGAGGCCATGCCGGAGGGCGGCACGATCCTGATCCGTGTGGAACGGCCGGAGGCGGATCGCATTGAGGTGGCGATCATCGATGAGGGGATCGGGATTCCGGAGGAGATGATTCCGAAGCTGGGCGATCCGTTCTTCACCGGGAAGGATACCGGGACAGGGCTCGGCATCATGGTCAGTCAGCGCATTATCCAGAGCCACCACGGGACGATGAATATCCGCAGTACCGTCGGTGAAGGGACCGAGGTAACGCTCACACTGCCGGCGATCGTGGACTAGCGGACGAGCAATTAGGGAAGGATGCAAGTATAATGGCTATCATACAATCGGATAATCCCTACTCGGCATTGGTCGCGGGCGCGACAGGACTGGTAGGAAGCGCGCTTGTGGAGCAACTGCTGGCCGATATGGCTTGTACATCGGTTACCGTCATCGCGCGCTCTGAAGCGCCTGAAGCGCTTCTGCGGTCGGCAGGCGGACATAAGCTGCGATGGATCGGCGAAGGGTTGGACCGGCTTGAGGAGAGTCTACGGGGCGTGCGGGCGGAACGCGTATTCTGCGCGCTCGGCACGACGATGAAGCAGGCGAAGACGCGGGAGGCATTCCGCCGCGTCGATCTGACGTACCCGCTGGCGATCGGGCAGTGGGCAGAGCGGAACGGGGCGCAGGCGCTGGCGGTCGTCACCGCTATGGGGGCGTCCGAACGATCGTCCTTCTTCTATAATCGCGTGAAGGGCGAAGCGGAGCGGGAGCTGGCGTCCTTATCGGTGCCGCATGTCATCTTCCTGCGGCCCTCGCTGCTGCTAGGCACGCGCGCGGAGTATCGCAGAGGGGAGCAATGGGGCGCGAAGATTAGCGCGCGGTCAGGCTTCCTCTTCGCAGGTCCGCTGCGCCGATATAGGCCGATCGCAGGCGAAGCGGTTGCGGCCGCGATGCGTTATGCCGCGGCAGAGGCCGCCGCTGGCCGGCTGGCGAACGCTAAGGCGCGGGAAGGGTGCCGCGAAGGCGCCTGGGTCACGACGCGGCATGCAGGCGGGGGCAGCGTAACTGTACTGGAATCGGATGCGATCGCTTCTATTGCACGGGAAATATTGAGGTGAAATGTTGACGTATGCGTATTAATAAGTTCATTAGCGAGACGGGCTATTGTTCCCGCAGAGAAGCGGATAAGCTGGTGGAGAGCGGCAGGGTAACCATTAACGGCACGACCGCGGAGCTCGGCAGCCAGGCCGAAGCGGGCGATGACGTGCGCGTCGACGGCCGGCAGATCGGCGAGCAGACGAAGCATGTATATATCGCGCTGAATAAGCCGGTAGGGATTACGAGTACGACGGAGCGGCATGTGAAGGGCAATATCGTCGACTATGTCGGGCATCGGGAACGGATTTTTCCCATCGGGCGGCTGGATAAGGATTCGGAAGGCTTGATTCTGCTGACGAATGACGGCGATATCGTGAATCCGCTGCTGCGCTCGGAGGGGAAGCATGAGAAGGAATATATCGTTACGGTAGATCGGCCTGTCACGCCGAAGTTCCTGGAAGGCATGGCGAGCGGCGTGCACATCCTAGGCAGCATGACGCTGCCGTGCAAGGTGACCCGCGTCGGGGAGCGGACCTTCCGGATCGTGCTGACGGAGGGCCGCAATCGGCAGATTCGGCGGATGTGCTCCGCGTTCGGTTATAGCGTAAGGCGGCTGCAGCGGGTGAGAATCATGAACATCCAGCTCGGAACGCTGCCGACAGGCCAGTGGCGCGATCTGACCGATGCGGAGAAGCAGCGGCTATTCGCGGACCTGAACTACAGGACGGTATAGAGGTTAGCCAATCGCGTTTTGAACTCGCATTATAAGAAAGCCCGTCAACCTATCCGCGAGGTAGGATTGACGGGCTTTTGGCTGTGGTTATGTGAGCTATTGTGCGGCTGCTTGCGCGTCGCCGTCAACGGCTACACTCTCGCTGGTTGCTGGATCCGCGTACTTACGGATGATCGAGACTTCGACCCGGCGATTCTTGGCTCGGCCTGCAGTCGTCGTGTTCTCCGCAATCGGACGGAATTCGCCGTAGCCCGTAGGGCTGATCAGGCGAGGGTCCAGCTTGCCGCTGTCGATCAGGATCGACATGAAGTTGATCGCGCGCTTCGCGCTGAGTTCATAGTTCGAAGCGAATTCGAACGTGTTGATCGGCTGGTTATCCGTATGGCCGTGAACCGTAACCTCGTATCCAGGATACTTGTTCAGCATCGTGCCGATCGCGATGCCGAGCTTCTCGGCGTTGTCCGTAATGCTCGCGCTGCCGGAAGAGAACAGGGCATTGTCGCTGATCGTGATCATAAGCTCCGATTGGTTCAGCTTCGTCTCGAGCTGCGTGGTCAGGCCGTTGTTCTTAATGTAATCGTCCAAGCTCTGCTTCAGCTCTTCGAGCTGCTGCTGCTCCTGCCGCTTGAGCTGTTCTTGCTGCTCCTGCTGCGCTTGCGCATCCTCGGCCTGGTGCGTCTTGTTCAGGCTGTCTTCCGCATCCGCGCTGCGGCGCGTATTGTTCTGCTCATGCATCTGGTTCGCGTTGGTGACGATGCCAGACTGTTCCAATACGCCGGTGCCGGAGTTGAACGCGATGCTGAATGCCTTACTCATATCCTGGAACTTCTTGGCGTCAACCGAGCTCATCGCGTACAAGACGATGAACAGGGCCAAGAGCAGCGTCAGCAGATCCGCATACGGGATGAGCCATGATTCGTCAGCGTGCTCTTCGTGTTCTTCGTGCTTATGCTTTTTGCTCAACGGCCATTCCCTCCGTTTCGGACATCGCCTTCCGCTCGGTAGGCGTCAGGAAGACGGACAGCTTCTGGCTGATCGCGATCGTCGATACGCCCGATTGAATCGAGAGCAAGCCCTCGACCATCATGAGGCGGATCTGCGACTCGGCCTTGGACAGCCGCTTCAGCTTGGTCGCGATCGGGTGCCAGAGCACGTAACCCGTGAAGATACCGAGCAGCGTAGCGATGAACGCGGCGGCGATCGCATGGGCGAGCTTGCCCATGTCGCTCATGTCCGCGAGTGCGGCGATCAGGCCGATAACGGCACCGAGTACGCCGAGCGTAGGCGCGTACATGCCGGCTTGGGAGAAGATCAGCGCGCCGGCCTTGTGGCGCTCTTCCGTCGCCGCAATCTCTTCGAGCAGAACGTCGCGTACGAAATCTTGGTCATTGCCGTCAATGATCATCCGCATGCCATTGCGAAGGAACGGATCTTCGATCTCGTCGACCTTCGTCTCGAGCGCGAGCAAGCCCTCACGGCGCGTGATCGTTGCCCATTCCATGAACATGGTGATCAGTTCATCGCGGCGGACAAGCTTCTGCTCGACGAAAATAATCTTAATCAATGTAGGGAATTTCTTAATCTCAGACAACGGGAAGGCGATGAACAGGGATGCCGCTGTGCCGACGAGAATAATGACGTATGCTGCCGGGTTGACCAGCTGTGCCAGCGGAGCGTGCTTGAGGAACATCCCTCCGATTACTGCTGCGAGTCCTAGTACAATGCCGATGATGGTCGATTTCTCCATAATACACCCCATAACGAAATATGTAAGATCCATGATACCCTATGCCGAAGCGTCACCAAATCGCATAATCAGAACATTTTCGACATTACTATTATAGTATTTATCGTCAAAAAAGTGGAGAATATTAGAGTAGGAATGATAGGTGGAGCGAATTGGCAATATGTGTACTATAATATACGAGGTAAAAGACTGCACAGGGAGGCGGAATGAACGTGGGCGTGAAGCATGCGAGGGAATATAAAGATATTCTGCAGGACTTAAAGGAAGCGGTAGCCGGCATAGCGGACAGCTACGCATTCTTCGATATGACGGCCGAGGAGTGGGAAGGGCTGGGCGAGGCGGAGCGGCATGAGGTGCTAGAGGCGCTGGCGGATGACGTATTCTACGGCTTGGGCGAGCAGGCATCGATTGAGGTCGGCGGCGGAGTCGTCGTCTATCATCCGAAGCACCATGTCATAGAAGTTTCCGTCGACGGCAAGGAGATTCGGATCGTTAGGCTCGTATAGGCGGATTCTGGCACAATGCGTGCTTTACATTCAAGGGTCGCCCTCGTACAATGATAGTATTGTGTCAGATAACATTACATCATGTAGATGAGGGACGATGGGATGGGAATGTACGAGAGGGACGAGGGGCCGGTAGCGGCTGTGCCGTCGTTGGAGGATGCCGTGCCGTACTTCCAGCCGATCTTGGCGCTGGATAAGCGGCAGATCGTAGGCTATGAAGTGCTGGGACGCAGAGTCGGTCGGGGTAGCGTAGAGAGCCTGGGGCCCTTTTTCGCTGATGAGCGGGTGTCGTCGGAGGACCAGATGCGCATTGATCGCCACATTCGGCGGCAAGCGTTCGACAAGCTGAGCCGGACGACGGAGCAGCAGCCGATGCTGTTCGTGAATTTGAAGCCCTCGTGGATCCAGAAGGCTTATGCAGAGACCGGCGAGCTGCCTACCCTATCGTACCTAGAGGATTATCGGATCGATCCCAGCCGGATCGTGCTGGAGATTACGGAGGATGCTTATGTCGGTTCGATGAGCGAATTCCGGGATATTGTCGAGATCTATCGCAGCAAGGGCTGCCGGATCGCGATCGACGATGTCGGCACCGGGTTCAGCTCGGCGGATCGGATTGCCCAGATTCAACCCGACCTGCTGAAGGTCGATATTCATATGATGAAGAGCAGCGCCAGCCACAGCGGTTATCTGGGCGTGCTTCGCTCGTTCTCGACACTGGCCGAGCAGATCGGCGCTTCGCTATTAATTGAAGGAGTGGAGACGCGGGAGGACTTGCTGCGGGCGATCGAGATCGGGGCGAGGTATGTGCAGGGGTATTTGTTCGCGCCGGCGGAGGCGGAGTATCGCCAACCGGATGCATTCTCTTCCCTGGTCGAGCAGGGGCTGGAGGACCATCGGCGCGTCGTGCGCGCATCGGATGCGTATTGGCGCAGCCTAGGGGACGAGCTCGTGGCTAGCATGGATGCCGGCCGCTTCGCGTTCGAGCGCGGAAGTCTCGGGGCGGCGTTCGAGCTGTCAACGGAATACGCCGACCGCTATGACGGCATGATCGCGCGCATGCTGCCTCTGATGCCGGAAGCGTGCATTCGCGTGTACCTGTGCCGGGTGGACGGGATGCAGCTGTCCTCGAACTATTATTGCGGCGGCGATGGCGGGACATGGGTCCGGCAGACGGAGTATCGCGGGGCGAATTGGAGCTGGCGCCCTTACTTCCTATCGGACCTGCTGCAGCTGCGGGGCGCATCGCGCGCGACGGTGTCGCGGCCCTATGCCGATCTGGATTCGCGGCTGTGGATCCGCACCGTGTCCGCTGCGGTGTCCGAGAAGGGCATTCTGTTCATGGACATTGCGGACGGGCGGATCGGGCGTTAATTGCCGTCGGTGTTGCTGGCGCTGGTGTTGGTGCTGGACGTACTGCTGGTGCTGGTGCTGGTGCTGGTGTTGGTGCTCGTGCTGGTGCTATGCGGGCGGTAGACCATGCAGTAGAATTCGCCGGGACCGGTCGGCGTCGGCCGCCAATACGTATCGTCGATGACGAATCCGGCACGCTGATAGGCGCGGATGGCACGCTCATTCCATGTGAGGACCTCGAGGTCGATCTCGTCGCCCGGCATTCGCCGCGCGGCTTCTTCCGCGACGAGCCGGATGAAGGCGGCGCCGGCGCCGCGGCCGCAGAGGTCGGGGCGCATGCCGATGCCGAGGCGGGTCAAGCCGAGCAGCGGGAAGAACTGCGCGAATCCGAGCAGTTCGCCGTCTGCGTTGACTATTGAAGCGAATTGACGCTCACGCAGCTCGGGATCGCCGAATTCGATGGCGCGCTCCTGCATGTCCTCCCAAGCCGGCCAGTTGAATAGATCGAACGGCTCCTCATAGCGCCACTCGCATAGTGCGGCTGCATGTGCGATCTCCATCGGGACGATCTGCATGCCGCGAAACACATCCTCCATCTAGCGCTTCACTCCCCCACCGTACGCATCCACAAAATTGATGAAATCATTATAACAAATGATGAATGCCGCATGGTAAGATGGTTAGGGTAAAATCGCGTTCGCGATCCTTACGATTCTGCATCGCAAGCGGATGTTGACATACTGAAGGAGCACTCATGAAGAAATTAGTATGGCTAGGCTGTCTGTCTTATCTTGTAATCGGCATGGCGCATGTCGTCGCGGGCGCCGTGCTGGAGCCCTTGCTGGATCATTATGGACTGGATTACCGCGATGGCGGCCAGTGGATCATGAATCAATTCCTCGGATTCTTGTTCGGCGTCCTGGCGACGCCTTATATCATTCGGATGCTCGGCAGGCGCAATACGCTGCTCGTGGCGCTGGGGACGTTAACGGCGGCTGAAGCTGCCTACAGTCTGCTGCTGCCTTGGGGCTGGATGCTCGGCTTCGGTCCGGTCGCCGGCTTCGGCTTCGGGTTAACCGAAGCGGTGCTCGGCGCCATCATTATCGAGTTCGTCGTGGAGGGCAAGGCTTCGGCGATGACGCGCCTGGAGACGTTCTTCGGCCTCGGCGCGCTGGCGATGCCTGCTGTGGCAGGGGTGCTGATCGCGAACCAGGTGTGGCAGATGGCTTTTCCCGTCGTGACGGCGGTATCGGGCATTACGACACTGCTCTGGCTGACGCTGTCCTTCGGCAAGCTCGACGACATGCTGGCCTATGATCCGCTCGCCCGCGCGGCGGGCAGGGCAGGGAGCGGCGCGCCGCCGAAGCCGCGCTATGTGCGGGCTTCGCTGCCGGTGCTGGTGATCGGCATGCTGTTCTTCGCGCTGTACGTGGGGATGGAGATGAGCTTCAGCAACTATCTGCCGTCGATTCTGAAAGAGCGGATGGGCATGGAGGAGGCTGTAGCGGCTTCCTCGCTCAGCATCTTCTGGGGCATGATGGTCGTGGGGCGGATTTTCTCCGGGCGCGTGGCCGAGTGGAGCGGGTACTTTCGGTACTTGCTGATCTCATCCGCGGTCGGCGCGGGCTTCCTCGTCCTGCTCGCGATGACGGGGCACGAGGTGACCGGATTGGTCTGGACGGGACTCAGCGGCTTGTTCTTCTCGGGCGTGTTCGCCATTGGCCTGCTGTACGTGAACGGCAAGCTGCCGGGCATGACCGAGCGGACGACGAGCTATCTCGTCGCTGCAGGCGGCCTGGGCGGGGCGCTGCTCCCGAAGGCGACGGGCTGGTTCATGGACAACTACGGCGCGGTCGGCACGCTGTGGATGATCGCTGGCGCAGCGGCGATGCTGATCGTGCTGCTCGGCGCAATGGCGGCGGCGTCGCGGCGGGTGCCGGCGGAAGGCGGCCGGTAGAGCGGCAGTAGGTGGTCGGTAGTGGGGAGGGGGCTATGGCGTTCGTCGCTTGATGCGACGCGGGCGCCGTGGCCCTTTTGTGTGAGGGGGCGGTGGTGTGAGGGGGCAACGAGAGCGGAAAACCGCCCTCGATCGCCGTATGCGGCGCTGCGGGGCGAAACGAGTGTGGAAAACCACCCTCGATCGCCGGAAGCGGTGCTGCGGGGCGAAACGAGAGCGGAAAACCGCCCTCGATCGCCGGAAGCGGCGCTGGAAGGCGCAACGAGAGCGGAAAACCGCCCTTGATCGCCGGAAGCGGCGCTGGAAGGCGCAACGAGTGCGGAAAACCGCCCTCGATCGCCGTATGCGGCGCTGGAGGGCGAAACGAGAGCGGAAAACCGCCCTCGATCGCCGGAAGCGGCGCTGGAAGGCGAAACGAGAGCGGAAAACCGCCCTCGATCGCCGTATGCGGCGCCGTGGGGCGAAACGAGAGCGGAAAACCGCCCTCGATCGCCGGAAGCGGTGCTGTGCCCTTACGGGTCAGTACAGATCCGGACTTTGGAGAGAGCCGATGTATTCGTAGCAACTAATACGTGGAGACGCTCCGCGTGCCACAGCGCGGAACTTCCCCTTGTCTACCAGCAGGCGGCAGTACTTAACAACCGTGCTCTTATGCAACTCCAACTCCCGAGCTGCCTCATAGGGCCGGAGAACGCGATTGCGGCGGATGGCGGCGCGCATGAGGTCGCGTTCGATCCGGGAATAAGGCCGAGCAGACGCCGACGCAGCACCTTGGTTCACGAGCAGATACGGTGCGAGAATGCTCCGCAGCATGGAGAGGACGAATGTGGGATTCTCCTTGAGCTCGTCGAGCGGGATGTAGTGGACACTGCAATCCTGCGCCTGAAGGTAGAGCCCACGGTTGAAGTCCTTGCGATACTGGGTGCGATCCGTGCCATGAGAGCCGTAGTCCATAATCTCGAAAATAAACCGCGAACCGCCCACTATCCACATGAAATCAGCATAGTACGGCCGGCCCCGCCAGTCCTTCACTTCATACTCCGGATGCAGCCCGTGAAAATGTCCCGCCAACGGCCACCATACTCGCTCGACAAACAGACGGTTGCCGAAGCCGTGGCCGCGTCGGAGCGCATCGAGTCGCTCGCCGGTCCTCCTAGTCATATGTGCCTTAATCCACTGCTCGTGTTCGGTGTCGAACCCCATTCGAGATCATCCTCCATTCGATAGTGTCGATGAACGCAGAAAGCCCCGCTCTTCCCATTGGGGATTAGGAGCGGGGCATGCTTTGCCACGAAAATGATGCGTTATGTGCTACATTTTGGCATAAAATGGCGACCTGCGCAATAACCCAACCGATTACACCTTCGCGCGGTGCACTGGCAAGCCTGCGACGTCCAGCTTCACGCGGAACAGCCCGCCAGCTTGCGGCTGCTTGCGGAGCGCTGCTTCGTCGTTGCCGACTCGCGCGGTCGTGATGTACAGCTCGTCCAGGTTCACGCCGCCGAATGCGCATGAGGTGACGTTGAGGACGGGAATCGGTATGGTGGCGAGCTTTTCCCCCGTGAGGGGATTCCAACGTCCCACCTGCGATCCGCCCCAGTGGCCGATCCACAGCATACCTTCCGCATCGATGCTCATGCCGTCCGGTCCGCCCTCACCCTCGATGTCCGGGTACGTGATGGCGGGTCGGCGATTCGAGATCGCGCCTGTCGCGGCATCGTAGTCGAAGGCGTAGACGATGCGCTCGAAGGAGTCGATATAGTACATGATCGTCGCGTCGGCGTTCCAGGCGAGACCGTTGGAGCAGCCGACCTCGGACAGGCGGTGCGACAGCTGGCCGTTATCGAGCATGTACAGGTTGGCGTCGCGCTGCCACTTCGCACTCATCGTGCCTGCCCAGAAACGGCCGGACGGATCGCATTTGCCGTCGTTCATCCGGTTGGCTGGATTGGCGTCTTTGGTATGGGCGATAAGCGTCGACACGCCGTTCTCGAGGTCGAAACGGTAGAACCCGTCAGCGAGCGCGAGAATCCAGGTACCGTCTTGTGCTGGTACGGCGGCGCCGATTTTGTGCGGGAATTGGTGTTGGGTACGTCTGCCGTCACTCGGACGGAGGCGGTGCAGCGTGCAGCCCTCGATATCGACCCAGAAAATCTCCTGAAGCCGGTCGTCCCACACGGGCCCTTCGCCGAGTTGATTCTGTTCGTCTATGATGCATTCTGCTTGATAAGTCATCATGCTGAGGGGCCTCCCTATCAATCGGTAGTGGTGTCGCGTCTTGCTTGTTGAGGTTGTTCATAAGAGCTCGTGCACGATCGCGAAGCAACGTATCGGTCTTTATGAACACGTACTTATAGGGTATCAAAGATTGGCTAGGATTGGAATCGGGGAGTCGTATCGCCGTTACTTATTCATCATTGCGCTATGCCATATCTCATATAATTCTGAGATGGACTGATTCAATATTCGCTCGACTGCCGTGTAATCGGGTTGCCGAATGATTCGGTTCAAGGTATCGACACCGTAGGTATCCGCGATATATTGGACCATGAGCCCGCTGTAAAAATACGCCGCACCACCGGCCTTGTCGAAGTACTCAGGGTCGGCGAACTGTTCGAGAGTCGGAATATCGTAGTAGAACGTCTTCGCTTGCATCTCTTCTGCCAGCTGTGCGGATGCGTAATAAGCCGTGCCTTCATCGAGCCATTGGACCGTAGCGACATCCGGACTGATCTGCTGAATTATCTGATGCACGAAACTCGTATCATCATGGGAGTTTATTCCCTTCATGGCGTTATAGTATTAAGAGTGCGCTAGGCTGGCATGCTATCGGTATGTTCATCATGGGATTCAGCAGCAGTCGCGCGGCTTTATTTTCAATATTCCACCACATTGTGGCTGGTATATCGCGAGTTGAGAGGATTAGAGAATATATGAGGCGAATAGAGTGGGTAGTAGTGGATTGTGCCATTTGAGTCGGAGGTGTAGTTCGTGGAGCATATTGTGAGCATGAAGTGGCTGCTGGCGCGGCTGTATGAGCAGGACTTGGCGATCGTGGACTGCCGATTCCTGCTGAGCGACGCGGATGCAGGCAGGCGCAGCTATAGCGAGGGGTATATCCCCGGCGCGGTGTACATGGATCTGGAGCGGGATCTATCGGCTCCGGTGGGGGAGCATGGCGGACGTCATCCGCTGCCGGACGTGGGAGAGCTTGCGGCTAAGCTGGGGCGGGCCGGCATCGATCGGGGCACGCGTGTCGTGGCATACGATGACCAGGGCGGCGCGATGGCTTCCCGGCTCTGGTGGCTGCTGCGGTATATGGGGCATGATGCGGTGTATGTGATGGATCAGGGCTTCACCGCGTGGAAGGCGGCAGGTTATCTCGTGACTGATGCACAGCCTGCGATTCGCGTTCCGAAAAGGTATGAGCCGGACGTGCAAGCGGCGATGCTGGCAGACGTGGATGCGGTGCGTGCGGCTAGCAACGAAGGCAGCAGCGTGCTCGTCGATTCACGCGAGACGCGGCGATACTTGGGGCTGGAAGAGCCGATTGATAAGGTGGCCGGACATATCCCGGGCGCGCGCAATTGGTTCTGGAAGGACAACCTGGACGAGCAAGGGCGCTGGCGGAGCGCGGAACAGATTGAGGAGCGTTTTGCTGCGGTGCCGAAGGATGCGGCAATCATTGTGTACTGCGGCTCGGGCGTCACGGCATGCCCGAACGTACTCGCGCTGGAGGCGGCGGGGTATCGCAACGTGAAGCTGTATGCGGGCAGTTGGAGTGATTGGATAACTTGGCAAGGGTCTGAGATCGCTACGGGAAGCGAAGAAGAACCGCAAGCAAAATAGCAGTATTGGACTTTGAATACAGGGCACGGTGAACTTGAACCCGTCGCTCTGTATTTTTTATGCCCCGAAGTCAACACGGAGTCAACACGCGGTCTCTGAAAATACTTTCACGGCGCCCCGGACCGAGCACGCGCTCGTATGCCCTGTACAGGCACAAAGAAGGCCGGGAAGCCCACCATCTCGGTG
>JAEWJS010000184.1 GCA_023386495.1 Bacillota bacterium
CGCTGATGGTGCTGAACACGACGTCCAATCAGGTGACGCTGAAGCTGGCAGACGGATCGAATATAACGCTGCCGTACACGACGCCGTCGATCGATATTTTCGGGAAGGCAACGGCTGCCCTGGCAGACGTCAAATCCGGCGATACCGTCACGCTGCTGCTGGATCAGAACCAAGAGCGCGCCGTCGCGATTCAAGTGCACCAGACCGTGCAGCATAAGATCATCGCCGTCGACGCGGGGCTGCGCAAGGTGAAGCTGATGACGGCGGCAGGCGCCGTGACGGAATACCATATCGGTACGGACGTCACCTACGCGGACGAATTCGGCGCCGCATTGAAGCTGGAACAGCTGACCGCAGGCCAATACGCGAACGTCACGTTCGCAGGCAAGCAGCCCGCCGCGTTCAAGCGCGTCATCGTGACGTACGGCCGCGCCGAGACCGTGTCGGCAAGCCTCATTAAGGTGAAAGACTTTAACGGCAAGTCGCATGAGATCGCGCTCGGTTCGAATTACGAAGTGACGAAGAACGGCGCCGCATCGAACATTGCGTCGCTGACGGCCGGAGACCGCGTAGAGGTTCGCAAGGACGAATCGGGCAAGGTGCTGGTGAGCGTGTTCACGGCCGAGAAGAAAATTTTCTCCTCCTACGACACTGTCACGCGCAAGCTTGCTACGATCGGCGGCGGCACGTATACGCTGAGCGCGGACGCGCTCGTTACTTCCGGGGACGCGATCATCGCGATGTCGTCGCTCAAGAGCTCGGATCTGGTCACGATCTATCAGCGGGACGGCATTGTCGTAGAAGTGGCTAAGCAATAATCGAGATCGAATAACTGTGCATCGAGGCGCGGCCGGGACCACCGGTCGCGCCTATTTATTAGCATTGTGTGACGATTGGTCCGGTAGAGGTGAAAAATAGTTGCCGGAACCGTTTGTTTTGCTTGCTTAGCGCGACATTTTTCGATACACTTTTGAACGGAAGTATCAAGCGGGAGAGAATCGGACATGAATGCAAAAGAGCGGATGCGCCATATTCTGGATACGATTGCGGTCATGTTCCCGGACGCGCATTGCGAGCTGAATCACGACAATCCGTTCGAGCTGACGATTGCCGTGCTGCTCTCGGCGCAGTGCACGGACGAGACCGTCAACAAAGTCACCGTCGACCTGTTCCGCAAGTACCGGACACCGGAAGACTATCTCGCGGTGCCGCTCGAGGAGCTGCAGCAGGATATCCGGCGAATCGGATTGTTCCGGAACAAAGCCGCGAACATTCAGAAGCTCTGCCAATTGCTGATCGACAAGCATGGCGGGGAAATTCCTGCCTCGCACGCGGAGCTGACCGAGCTGCCGGGCGTCGGCAGGAAGACAGCCAATGTCGTCGTCTCCAACGCGTTCGGCGTACCGGCCATTGCGGTCGACACGCATGTCGAGCGCGTGTCTAAGCGTCTCAGCGTCGCCAAGCCCGACGATTCGGTGCTTGAGGTCGAGAAGAAGCTGATGAAGCTCGTACCCAAGGAAGAATGGACGGAGACGCATCATCGCTTGATTTTTTTCGGCCGCTATCACTGCAAGGCGCAGCAGCCCAAGTGCGAGATCTGTCCCTTGCTGGACATTTGCAAGGAAGGCAAGCAGCGCATGACACCGGCACGGAATAGCAAGCCCAAGCGTAAACAACCCAAGCAAATCGCCAGTAAAGGATGAGAAGCCATGAAATGCATTTCCGTGTATACCGACAATTTTGAGACGTTCTCCGATCTGTACGAGCAGATCGTCGATTCCCCTCCAGCCGATAACGAGGATGTTGTCCTGGAAGGCATCACGGTCAGCGGATCGGGCGATGTTCCGGAACAATATATTGAACGGATGCGCATCAAGCCAGAGGTTGTCGTCATGAGCGAGAAGCAGCGCGGCATTACGATTCTGCAGCACGGCAACGTGTTCGAGATCTGCATGCCGGGCGAAGCGTCCGCGGAATAACCGGTATCCATACCGACCGTAACAAGGGCCGGCGGCGACATTCAGCCGCCGGCTCCTTGTTTGCGTTGGCAGCACGGCCTGCCGGAAGAGGAGAGATGAGCTAGGCATGGGGAATTCACATACAATGACCAATCATGAGCAGATCACCGAAGCGCTAGGTAGCATAGCCAAGCAGATGGAGGCGGCCGGCGACAGCGGCCATGCCGGCAAGCTGCGGCAGCTCGGCGGCAAGCTGGACGAGGGCAGGGCGGTAATCGCCTGCTGCGGCCACTTCTCCGCGGGCAAGTCCACGCTCGTGAACCGGCTGTGCGGTACGGCGCTTCTGCCGTCGAGCCCGATCCCGACGAGCGCGAACGTCGTCTCGATCAAGAACGGTGAGCCGCTTGCCAGGATCGTTCGCAGCGTGAACGGGGATATCGAACGGCTGACCGCCGCGCCGGAGGCGCTGGAGCAGTATTGCGTAAACGGCGAAGAATTCATCTCCGTCGATATCACGTATCCGATCCCGCTGCTGGGCGACGATCTTATGCTGCTGGATACGCCGGGCATCGATTCCACCGACGACGCGCATCGGATGGCGACCGAATCGGCGCTGCATATGGCGGATGTCGTCTTCTACGTGATGGACTATAACCATGTCCAATCGGAGATTAATTTCACGTTCGCCAAGCAGCTTGCCGATTGGGGCAAGCCGATGGTGCTGATCGTGAATCAGATCGACAAGCACCGCGAGCGCGAGCTGTCCTTCGCCGAATACCGCCGCAGCGTCGCGCAGGCGTTCGCGGATTGGCACCTCGAGCCGGCCGCGATTCTGTATCTGTCGATGAAGCAGCCGGACCATCCGCATCATCAGTGGAAGGCGCTTGAGACGCTGCTGCACGGGATCGGCTCGCTGAAGCAGCCGCTCGCGGCCTATAGCGTCGATGCTTCGGCGCGCCATCTGATCGCGGAGCATGGCAAGAAGCTGGAACTGGCGCAGGAGCCGGAGCGTGCGGCGCTGCTGGCGCAAGCCGGCGGCGAATCCGGCGCGGAGACGGCCAGGGCGGAGTACGCCGCGCTGAAGAACCGGATCGAGCAGCTGGCGTCCGGCACGGAGCAGCTGCGGATCGAGCTGCAGCGCGAGGTGCAGGCGCTCCTTGACAATGCGATCATCACGCCTGCGCCGACGCGCACTCATGCGCATGCGATGCTGGAGAGCCAGAAGCCCGGCTTCAAGACCGGCCTCCTGTTTGCCGGCGCGAAGACGGAGGCGGAGCGGGCGCGCCGCTTGGCGCTGCTGTGCAGCGATATCAATGCGCAGGCGAAGGCGGGCATCGAATGGCATCTGAAGGATATGCTGCGCAAAGCGGCCGCCGAGCGTCTAGGCTGGCGGGGCGAAGACGCGGAGCGCGCGGTCGTGGAGCCGTTGGCCTGCGAGACGACGGAGGCGCAGCTGCTCGCGCTTATTCAGCCGGGCGCCGTGTTCGGCAATGAATATACGATGACCTACAGCCGCGCGCTCGCTGCCGACGTGAAGAGCGCGTATAGGAAACGCGCGCTCGAATCGATCGACCGGCTCGTAGAGCGGTCTAAGGCCGCGGCGCAGGCAGATACGGCGGAGGCGGAGAGCCGTCTGGCGCAGATCGCCCTGCAGACGGCGGCGCTCGACGGGATCGACGCGCTCGAAGCCGCGCGCGCTGCAGCGCTGCAGGCGCTCGCTGCGCTGCTGCCGCCGCGGCCTGCGCGTCCGGCGCTGCCGGACGTCTCGGCAGCTGGCGATGGCGCCAGCCATGGC
>JAEWJS010000193.1 GCA_023386495.1 Bacillota bacterium
ATTAGGTTTGGTATAGTATGGATACAGGAGGGCGATCGAGATGGCGGACCAGGAGCAAGGACAGGAGCACGAACACAAGCGGGAAGAGGAGCGTCGCAGCGCGCGCAAGCCTTGCGGCGCCTCGCGCTCGATTATGACGCAGCTCATTTTCCCGCAGGATACGAACCACCACGGGACGATGTTCGGCGGCAAGGTGATGGAATACATCGACAAGCTCGCCGCGATTGCGGGCATGCGGCATGCGCAAGGGCAGGTCGTCACCGCGTCGAGCGACAGCCTTGACTTCCTGGCGCCGATTCGGCTGGGCGAGGTAATCGAAGTCGAGGCGTTCGTTACTTGGACGCATAAATCCTCGATGGAAATCTACGTCAAGGTGCAGTCCGAGAACCTGTACAGCGGGGAGCGGCGAACGACCGTGACGTCCTTCCTGACGTTCGTCGCGCTGGACGCAAGCGGCAAGCCGACGCCGGTGCCCGAGGTGTATCCGGAGACGGATGAGGAGAAGCGGCTGCATGCTTCGGCGCCGGAACGCTATGCGCTGCGCGTTCAGAGGAAGCGTGGGCGCGGGCGCGAATAGAGGCATTTTATAGGATTGAAATATTATTGCTATAAGCAAGATCACGGATCAGATGATACAATATAGGAAATAGCAGCGGCGCTTAAGCGCTGTACAACGAACGTGAATGTGGGGGCGTTAACTTGCAGAACGAGCAGCAGTATCTCAATCTTCTAAGGCATGTGCTTGACCGGGGCGTGAAGAAGGAAGACCGCACGGGTACCGGTACCATCTCGGTGTTCGGCTATCAGATGCGATTCGACTTGAATGACGGTTTTCCGCTCTTGACGACGAAGCGGGTGCCGTTCAAGCTGATCGTCAGCGAGCTGTTATGGTTCATCAAGGGCGATACGAACATCCGTTACCTGCTGCAGCATAAGAATAACATCTGGAATGAATGGGCGTTCAAGCGGTGGGTGGAAAGCGCGGATTATTCCGGGCCCGATATGACGAATTTCGGACTTCGCTCGCAGCAGGACGAGGCGTTCCGAGCGCAGTACGAGGAGCAGGAAGCGATCTTCATCCGGCGGATTCTGGAGGACGACCAATTCGCGCTGCAATACGGCGATCTAGGCAACGTATACGGCAAGCAATGGCGCAGATGGCAGACGTCCGAAGGCGAGACGATGGATCAGCTCGGCAATGTCATCGCCGAAATCAAGCGCAATCCGGATTCGCGGCGTCTCATCGTCAGTTCTTGGTCGCCGGAGGATGCGACGCCCGAACGTGCCGCACTGCCGCCTTGCCATACGTTGTTCCAATTTTACGTTGCCGAAGGCCGGCTGTCTTGCCAGTTGTATCAACGAAGCGGCGACATTTTCCTCGGGATCCCGTTCAATATTGCCAGCTATGCGCTGCTGACGCATATGATCGCGCAGGAATGCGGCCTGCAGGTCGGCGACTTCGTGCATACGATCGGGGATGCGCATATTTACGTGAACCACTTGGAGCAGATCGAGACGCAGCTCGGCCGGGAGCCGAGGGCGCTGCCGGAGCTGCAGCTCAATCCCGACGTGAAATCCGTCTTCGATTACGAGGTGTCGGATATCGCGGTCGTCGGCTATGATCCGCATCCGTCCATTAAGGCACCGGTCGCGGTGTAGAGCGAGGAGGAGAACGCAGCGATGACCATTACATTAATTGCAGCAATGGCGAAGAACCGCGTAATCGGGATCGATAACGATCTCCCGTGGAAGCTGCCGGATGATATGGCCTTCTTCGTGCGCAGCACGAAGGGCAAGGTCGTGCTGATGGGGCGGAAGACGCTGGAGTCGTTCAACGGTCCGCTCAAGAACCGCACGAACGTGGTGCTGACGCGGCAGCGTGACTATGCGCCGGAAGGATGCGTAATTGTCCATTCCGTCGAGGAAGCATTGGAGCGCTATAGCGGCGAAGATGTCATGGTGGCGGGAGGGGCAGAAATCTATGAACTGCTGCTGCCTTATGCCGATACGATCCTGTTGACCGAGGTTGAGGCGACCGTCGAAGGCGACACGCGGTTTCCGGCATTCAGCTTGGACGAATGGGAGCTGGCCGCATCGGTCGAGCACCCGGCCGACGACAGGCATGCCTTTGCGTTTCATTTCAATACTTATATGCGTCGTCGATAGCCTGTTCCCTGCAGACTCCCGTATCCTATGCGCACCTCGTATGTGTCAATTAGTGCAAATGATCGAAGAAATAATCCATTACGGGCCGAGTCAGATTAATGTTAGCATAATTTATTATAACCGAGGGCTTGGGTGATTGCCCGCTATCGGCGAATGAGAAGCATCGGAGTACGGGAGAGGGAAAGGGGAAACGAACGATGTCGACACCAACGGGATTCATGGAATTCGAACGCCAGATTCCAGCCGACCGCGATCCGCTGGAGCGGATCAAGGATTGGGAGGAATTTCATAAGCATATGTCCGAGGAGCAGCTGCGCACGCAGGGCGCGCGCTGCATGGATTGCGGAACGCCTTACTGCCACACCGGCATCGAGATGGCCGGAGGAGCATCGGGCTGCCCGGTCAACAACCTGATTCCTGAGTGGAACAACTTGATCTATCGCGGCTTGTGGCGCGAAGCGCTCGATCGTCTGCATAAGACGAACAATTTTCCGGAGTTCACGGGCCGCGTCTGCCCGGCGCCATGCGAGGGCTCCTGCACGGTCGGCCTGATCGGCGATTCGGTCACGATCAAGACGATCGAACAAGCCATTATCGACAAGGGCTTCGAGGAAGGCTGGGTCGTTCCGCAGCCGCCGAAGGTGCGGACGGGCAAGCGGATCGCTGTCGTGGGCTCTGGTCCTGCCGGGCTGGCAGCAGCCGCTCAACTGAACAAGGCGGGCCATACCGTAACGGTATTCGAACGCGCCGACCGGATCGGCGGGCTGCTCATGTACGGCATCCCGACGATGAAGCTGGATAAGGCCGTCGTCCAGCGCCGCGTCGATCTGCTGGCGGCGGAAGGCGTGGACTTCAAGCCGAACACGGAGATCGGCAAGGACATCGAAGCGCAGCAGCTCGTAGCAGACTATGACGCAGTCGTCCTCTGCGGCGGCTCGACGAAGGCGCGCGAGGTCGCGATCGAAGGACGCGAGCTGAAGGGCATCATGCCTGCGATGGACTATCTGAACGGCACGATCAAGAGCTACCTGGACAGCGGTCTGGCGGATGGGCAGTACACGGATGCCAAGGGGCTCGACGTCATCGTCATCGGCGGCGGCGATACCGGTTCGGACTGCGTCGCGACGGCGCTGCGCCACGGTTGCAAGTCGATCACGCAGTTCGGTACTGTCGGCAAGGCACCGCTAGAGCGGGATCCGATCAACAACCCGTGGCCGCAATTCCCGAACGTCTACACGCTCGACTACGCGCACGAGGAGGCAAAGGCCCTGTTCGGCTCGGATCCGCGCGCATTCTCCGTCCTGACGAAGAAGTTCGTCGGCGACGAGAACGGCAACGTGAAGGAGCTGCACACGGTCAACATCGAGCGTACGGTCGACGAGACCGGCCGCAAGATCTACACCGAGATTCCGGGTACGGAGCGTGTATGGAAGGCGGATCTCGTGTTGATCGCCGTCGGCTTCGAAGGGCCGGAGACGCCGATCATCGAGCAGCTGGGCTTGGCTCAGGACCGCCGTTCGAACGTGAAGGCTGCCTACGGCAAATACCGCACGAACGTCGATAAGGTGTTCGCGGCCGGCGATATGCGCCGCGGCCAGAGCCTGGTCGTCTGGGCGATCAACGAAGGCCGCGAGGCTGCCCGCGAAGTCGATAAGTACTTGATGGGATCATCGGTTTTGCCTTAAGATAAGCATATGCGTACCATGCGAGAAGCGCCGAAAGGCGCTTTTTGTGTCGAATGCGCCAATCGCGCACGTCATTACGAATACGGCCGGACGGATCGCGAATCTCGTACACTCGTAAGAGGAGATATGTGGTAGAATCGTACTTAAGATGAATGTACGGAATCTACCATTTCACTCATTTCACACGAGAGGGTGTTCGCGTTGGCCGTCGAGCATGCGTCGATCATAAGCCCCAGGGATGTCGGGAATATCAGGCGTTATGTCCGCATGAAGTATGCGGAGCTGCCGCAAGAGCGGCACGCGGAGATCGTCGCCGATGCCGTCAACCGGACGATCTATCGGCAGCTGCCGGAGTTCGACGAAGGGCTCCGTAAGCGGATGACCGATTCGTTGATCCGCTCGACGGTCGTGAAGGAGAAGCGGCCGGTTACGGCCGTTGCCGTCATGGCGGAGTGCTCGAAGCTGGATTGGCATCGTCCGGAGCTGCTGCAGCCGTTGGCGCGATGGGCCGGGAGCAAGCTGGCGGCAGGCCTGCCGCTCGAGCGGGTCACATCGATTCTGGAAGAAGCGCGTGAAGGTGCCGCATCGGACGGCGAGGCCGGATTGGACGTATCGCGTCTCGCGGAGCGCCTCCGGAGCGCGGCGGATGCGCATCGAATGCTGGCCGGGAGCGAGCTGGAAGCCGCTCGCCTGGCGACGGTCGTGCCGATGTTCCAGCCTGCGGCAGCTGCACGGATGCGGCGCAGACAGAACATCCTATACGGACTCTTGTCACTTCTGCTTGTCACGGCGATGCTCTGCTACGGTTGGCTGCAGTCTCTCACCGTTGCGGATCAGCCGGCGAACGGAGTGGAGGTGCATGCGCCTTCGTCCGAGGGGCAGACCGGATCCGACGTGACTACGGCAACCGTCAGCGCCATCAGTCTGGTTGCGGGCAATGAGCTGCCCGCAACGCATCGTTACCGCGATATCGATCAGGACAAGCTTGCGCTGTTCCTGGAATCGCGGCAATCGATGCTCCGCATGGAGCCCTATCGCGGGGCCATACTCGACGCGGCCCGTGCGTTCGACATCCATCCGCTGCTGTTATTCGCCATCACGGGGCAAGAACAGGGCTTCGTGAACGAGGACCACAAGCATGCGAAGGAAATCGCGAACAATCCCTTTAACGTCTATCATAGCTGGCAAGAATTCAACACGACGATCGAGCATTCGGCCGCAATCGCGTCGCGCACGATCGTTCGGCTGAGCCGGGAACGTCCGGCGGAGCTGGACCCGGTGCAGTGGATCAACCGCGAGTATGCGGAGGATCCCAACTGGCATGTCGGGGTCAATAAGCTGTTCGAGACGATGAAGAAGAGTATCGAATAAATGTCGAGCCGCGTGTGTCGTCCCCCTGCATCGTGCAGGAGGACGAGCGCGGCTACGGCAGTTGGAGCGAATGGATTGAAGACATTAATTATCGCCGAGAAACCGGATATGGGACGCTCGATTGCTGCCGCGATCGAACCCGGCGCGCAGAACAGAAGAAGCTATCTGGAGGGGCAGCGCTACATCATCACATGGGCCATCGGCCATCTGGTCAGTCTGGCAGAGCCCGACCACTACGACGCGCGCTACAAGCGCTGGAATGATGCCGACCTGCCGATTATCCCGGACGTATTCAAGCTGTGGCCGAACCCGCGGACGAAGGATCAGCTGAAGACGATCGGCGAGCTGGCCGAGCGCTGCGAGCGAATCGTCAACGCGTGCGATGCCGGGCGGGAAGGGCAGCTGATCTTTCACCTGATTCGGCAGTATCTGAAGCTTAGGCAGCCGGTCGAACGGCTATGGATCTCGGACTTGACGCCGGAGACGATCCGGAAGGGCTTCGACACGCTGAAGAGCGATACGGAATACGAGCCGCTGACGCGGGCGGCGAAGGCGAGGAGCGAGGCGGACTGGCTGATCGGGATGAACGCCTCGCGCGCCTTCACGATCCGCCACCGTGCGCTGCTGTCCGTAGGCCGGGTTCAGACGCCCGTGCTGGCGCTGATCTATGATCGCTTCAAGGAAATCCAAGCGTTCCAGTCCGAGACCTACTTCGTGCTGCACGGCATGTTCCGCGCGGGCGGCACTTCGTACCGCGGGGTATGGCAGGGCGACAAGCTGACGAAGCGCGAGGCGGCAGACGCGATCTCGGCGAAGGTCGACGGCCGCAAGGGGCGCATTGCGTCCTACGAGGTGACGGAACAGAAGGAGTATCCGTTCCGGCTGTACGATCTGACGCTGCTGCAGCGGGAAGCGAACGGCAAGCACGGCTTCTCCGCGAAGAAGACGCTTGACCTTGCGCAAGCGCTCTACGAGAAGCATAAAGTGATCTCCTATCCGCGGACGAATTCCAACTATGTGACGGAAGAGAACATACCGGTCATGGCGAAGACGCTGAGCATGCTGCAGAACGGCACGCCCTATGCCGAGCTTGCGGCGAATGCCGATCGCGGCCGCGTGCACAAGGGGAATAAGGCGGTATGCAACCCGAGCAAGGTCGAGGATCACCACGCCATTCTGCCAACGCCCAAGCGGGCTTCGGGCCTGCAGCCGGACGAGCAGAAGATCTACGATATGATCGTCCGAAGATTCCTGTCCCACTATTATCCGCCTGCCGTATACAAGCATCACGAAGTCATGACCGAGATTGAGGCAGAGCTGTTCCGCACGAAGGTGAAGGAGCAGCTCGATCCGGGCTGGAAGGTCGTGCTGAGCGGCGCGGATGAAGAGGACAAGGAGAAGCGCTCGAAGAGCAAGAAGAAGAAGGATGACGATAAAGACGATGCCGATGAAGTGACCATTGTGTCAGGCGGCGGTTTCACCGTCGATCCGCAGGCGGAGGTGCTCTGCACCGGCGTCGACATTACGGAGAAAGCGACGCAGCCGCCCAAATCGTATACGGAGGGCACGCTGCTGAAGGCGATGGAAGGCGCGGGGCGATCGATCGAGGACGACGAGCTGCGCGAGGCGATGAAGGATACGGGGCTGGGCACGCCGGCCACGCGCGCGGCAACGATCGAACGCTTGAAGCAGGTCGGCTATATTACGCTGACCGGCAAGAAGCTGGACGTTACGCCGAAGGGCTGCGCGGCGATCGAACTCATTCGCGGAGCGGGCGTCGAGCTGCTGGCTTCTCCCGAGATGACGGGGCGTTGGGAGCAGCGCCTGCATCAGATCTCCAAGGGCGAAGCTTCGGACGAGCGCTTCATGGACAACGTGAAGAAGTTCGCGGCGATGATCGTCGGGAAGGTGCGCCAGCAGCGTCCGGCCGGACCCGACGTGTTCCAGGAAGAGCGGGAGAGGAGGCAGCGCGGCGGTAAAGCCAGCAGCGCCGGCGCCGGCAATCGAGGCGCAGCGTCACCGGGAGGCGGCAGCCGCGGATCCGGCTCGAGTACGGGCAGCAGGACGAAGAAGGCTGATCACGCCGCAGCTTCACCCATGCGCGAAGCGAACAGCGCTTCTACGGCCGTTCTGGCGGCACGATCGGACGGCTTGGCGGCTTGTCCCCGTCCGGGATGCGGCGGGCGTCTCATCGAAGGGAAGCGCGGCTTCGGCTGCACGCACTACCGCGAAGGCTGCCAGTTCGTCATCTGGAAGGATTATGCGGACAAGCCGATTACGACAGCGATGGCGGTTGCCTTGGTTGAAAAGGGCGAGACGAAGAAGCTGACGTTCAAGCTGCAGAGCGGCGAGAGCGTGAAGGGAAAGCTGAAGCTTGTCGACCGGCAGCGCGGCGGACTTGCAACGGAACTGGATACGAATTCGTAAGCGTAGGCCTGTCTCCATCACGGGAGACAGGCCTACTTTTTACTTGTCATGACGTGACTTTATTGAATCATCAGTTTTCGAATCCATTCGGAGGCTATGATCTCCCCAGATTCATCCAACAGCCGAACCTCTAAGCTATTGTGATCTTCAATGGCTGAGCGAAGCTGCTCGGCGGAGATTTCTTGACTGACAAGCGCTGTCGCGCCATACCCGTGTTTCTCGTCTTGTTGCAGCGTGTATTGCGCACCCAGATTGCCAAAACCTTGTTCAAGCAACCCGCTCAACGCTTCGTTGGATGCTTGTATATCGATGGTAAAAGGTCCGATTGTTCGATCGGAAGTATTATGCACTACGAACGCAACGGTAAGAAGCCGATCTTCAGCTTCGACGAGGTTGGCAGTAGACTGATCCGTAACGAATCGGAGTGAATCATTAGGAATGTTGGTGTTCGCGCACCCAGCCACAATGAGCACGTATACGATGAGTAGGGTTATCTTCTGCAACATAAGCGTAACCGCCTTTCTGCCGTAACTCCGAAAACAGCCATAAACAAGAGACAGCCCAAGGCGACGGGGTGTCGACCATGTCTATCTCCGTGTTGTGCCTATCGATTACAGTCGCTGCTGCACGTACCGCTCAATAGCGGATGGAACCTCATCCAGATGATTCAATCGGAGGAATGCGCCTTGCGGCTCTACGTCGATGCCGACGATGTTGTAGACCCACTCGGTCTCCGCCTGCATATGGATGGCGTGTATGCCGGCCGTCAATGCGGGCACGACATCGGTACGGATCGAATTGCCGATCATCCAGGTCTTGGCGCGATCCACGCCAAGCTGCTGCAGGATGCCTTCGAGCGCCTCGATGTTCTTATGCCGGCGGACGTATATGCGATCGCCGAAGTAGCGTTCCAATCGAAAACGGTCGATCTTCTTATGCTGGATGAGCGGCTCTCCTCCCGTATAGAGATGGAGTTCATGTCCCTGTTCGGTCAGGTCGCGCAGCGTCTCCTCCATGTGCGGGTAAGGCTCGGTATCGAGCTCGTAGACGCTGATGCCCAGCTGCCATATGGCGTCTTCCTCGTGCCTGGAACGCGGACGCCCCAGCGAGTCCGCGAAGTATCGGTAAGTCTCGACGAAGGATTGGGGAAAATGGTCGCTCTGGAAGCCGACGATCTGCACGCCTGCGATGTCGATCTCGGTCTGCTTGGCGCGCACCTCGTCAGCTGTCAGCCTATAGGGCTGGAACATGTCCTCCATTAGACTGGCGAATTGATCGATGATGAGATGAAAGTATCGATTGCAATGGATGAGCGTGTCGTCCAGGTCGAACAATATCGTCTGCTTCATTCGTGATCCTCTCTATGGCGCGTTAGGTTATTGTTACGTCTCAATCTACCGCATTCTCCTATTGCCGTCAAACTGCATAGTTCCTGCGCGTAAATCGCATAATGAGGCTGGAGGTGATGACGTTGCCGCATAACCGCAGCCAGACGATTAAGCACCAGCAGAACAATGATTCGATCAACGAGCCCGAGACCGGTATCAAATCGAAGAAGCAGCCCGAGCGTCCCCCGAACCAGAACGGGATCGCCAAGAACGTCACGTAGCCGACAACGAGCAACGAACGAAGTAAGGGGACAGGCCGCATCCATGATGCAGCCTGTCCCCAAAGTCGTTAAGCATAGCGCTGACGCTTGGCGGTCAGGTCGTTCTTAATGAAAGCAATCCGTTTCCTTACATAAAAGTCCAAGCTCTCTCCCTTCAGTTCCTTCGGGGTGATGACGGCTTCCGCTTCGTTATCAATAATCGTTAATGCCCCGTCTGAATAGAATTTAAATGTTAAATCCCGGAAAGGCCGGTGCCTCTCAATAAATCGATAGTGTTCACAGCTGCGCATAATCATCCACCTCCGTCGGATATTGAAGAAAAGTAGAACGTCTGTTCTTGTTTCCATTATACCAAACGTTTGTTCGGGTGGAAAGTCTTTTTTATTTCCCGTAAACTATTTTTTTAGATGGTATGAGCGATGGGAGAGTTGGTAGCGAATGATCAAGGCGATGCATGTAACCAAGCAGCTGCCGGACGGACAGCGCGTATTGAAGGATATCAGCCTGCGGCTGGACCAAGGGGAGCTTGTCGCCGTGATGGGCGCAAGCGGCAGCGGCAAGACGATGCTGCTGAAATGCCTATCGATGCAGGAAGCCTGGACGCGCGGTACGTTATGGGTGGACGGGAACGACATGACGAAGAAGGGCTTCTTGGGCAGGCTGCGCGTGCGCAGGCAATTCGCCTACATCGAGGAGAAGCCCACGCTTGCCCCGAACCGTACGGCGCTCAAGAACGTGCTGGTCGGCACGAGGAGTCAGACGCCGCTGTGGCGGATGCTGACCGGCATGGTGCGCAATGACGATTATATGGGTGCCATGGATATGCTGGAGAAGGTCGGCCTGCTCGACAAAGCGCATATGAAGGCGGCGAAGCTGAGCGGCGGCGAACGTCAGCGCGTGGCTGTGGCGCGTGCGCTGGTGCACGGCGCGCGGGCGTTGTTCGCCGACGAGCCCGTCACGGGTCTCGATCCGCATGCAGCGGAGCAGATTCTGGCGGACTTCCGGACGCTCTGCCACACGCAGCAAGTGACGATGGTGCTTGTGCTGTCGCAGGGGGAATGGGCCGAGCGGTTCGCGGACCGCATCATCGGCCTTGCCGAAGGCGAGATCGCCTTCGATATTGCAGGACGCAAGCTGACGTCCCGGGAGCGAATGATGCTGTGAGCGCGCACGGAATCGAACTGCGGCCGATCAGGGCCGAAGAAGCCGAGGCGGCCTACGCGCTGGAGCTTCGCTGCTATACGCCGGATGCGGCCGCTACGCTAGATGCGATACGGCATCGCATCAGGCATTACGCGGATTATTTCTGGTCGGCGTGGCGGGGAGATAGGCTTGTCGGTTTCGCGAACGGCGTGCAGACCGATGCGAACGATACGGGCGAAGAGGCGATGAAGGGCAGCGGCCACGAGTCGCCGTCCGGGCGGCATCTATGCGTCTTATCCGTCGCGGTCGAACCGGAGGCGCGCAGGCAGGGCATCGGCAGCCTGCTGATGCGGCAGCTGCTCGAGACAGCCCGCCGGCGTGGGCTGCACGCCGTATTCCTGATGTGCGAAGCGCATCTGATCCCGATGTACGAATCGCTCGGATTCACATATGTCGGCATCTCGCCATCTCGTCATGCAGGCATCGAATGGCATGAAATGCGATGCGAAATGGAAGGTTGGCAGGCTTAGTCGGCATACAATTGAACATCCCTATGAATAGGCAGGTGTTCAATCATGGCATTCCAGCTACCCGCAATCGTGCAGGCCGTCCGCGTCGAGCGGCCCAAGACCGAGATCTGGTATCCGAACGTCAGAGGGCTGCAGCACGCAGATGCGCAACGAGCGATCCGACAATCGATCCGCGAAGAGATGGAAGCGCTCGTAGCGAAGCAAGGTCCGCTGACCGATCCGCGCTCCGAAATGACGGCTTGGTTCGAAGTCAAGACGAACGAACGTTACGTGTTCAGCCTCTCGCTGTACAATTATGCCTATGCGGGCGGTGCGCATGGGCTGACGCTGCAGAGTTCGCTGACATTCCGGTCCGACACGGGCAAGACATACACGCTGGCGGAGCTGTTCAAGCCCGGTACCGACTACGTGAAGTTGTTGACGGAGCATGTGAAGCGGCAGATCGCGGCCCGAGAAGTGCCTGTGTACGATTTTGAACCGTTCGAATCGATCCGGCCGGACCAAGACTATTACGTGGCAGACCGTGCGCTCGTGATCTATTTTCAAGTGTACGAGATTACGCCCTATGTCTACGGATTTCCGTACTTCCCGATCTCCGTATTCGATTTGCAATCGATCATCAGGGAGGATGGGCCGCTCGGGCCGATGGCGGTGAATGATTAACGGGTCGATATATTCCCATTCAGCAGGGAATAGGCGAGCGATTGTCGAATTGATAGTGCAGATAGCTTAACGAAGGAGAGGCGGCATGGTCTACTTAACGATAGGAATCGCGGCTGCGGCCGTACTCGCTGCCGTTCTGGCGCTCGCGGCGAAGAAGCGCGCGGGCGTGCGGGGCGGTACGGGAACGACAGCCGGGACTGCCGAACAGCAAGCGAAGCAAGCAGCAAGAATCGAACCGGCGGTGCATGAGCGTCAGCCGAGAGCGCAGCGCAAGTACGGCGAACCCGCTCATGTCCTAATCGTTGACGACCAGCCGGCCATCCGGATGCTCCTTGCCGAGGTGTTCCAGACCGCCGGCGTACACGTGTATGAGGCATCGAACGGGGGCTCGGCGATCGAGACGTTCCGTGACAATTCCATCGATTTCGTGCTGATTGATCTGAAGATGCCGGATATGGACGGCATCGAGGCGCTGAAGGTCATCCGATCGCTCGATGCCGACGTCGAAGCGGTCATGATCTCGGCCTACGGGGATGCGGAGAAGATCGAGGCGGCACGCAGGCTGGGGGTACATAAGTTTTTCACGAAGCCGTTCGACATCGAGAAGCTTCGCGATTATGTGATGAACCAGCTGGAGCAGCAAGAACGCAAGCGGACAAGTGCCGAGCATGACTGACCGTCGGGAACATGGGAGGGGGAGACCCCTCTTTTTTTGTTAACGCGTGCCCGCATTTCAACGGGAAATAGCC
>JAEWJS010000022.1 GCA_023386495.1 Bacillota bacterium
ATGTGGACTCAAAACGCTATTGTAATCTGCATGCACATGAATGACGAACATCGGAAAGCCGTATGAGGGAAAACCTCACGTACGGTTTGATGAGGAGGGGCAGAAAATTATCTGCCCTTCACTCTAGGGCAGGATGAACGGAAGGATGAAGACGAATGGGGATTCCGATCTACTTAGTCGATGCGTTCACGCAATCAGCCTATCGCGGCAATCCGGCCGCCGTCTGCGTATTGGGGAGTCGAGCGGATGAGGAATGGATGCAGCAGGTCGCTGCCGAGATAAACTTGTCGGAGACGGCATTCGTATGGCCGAGCGGCGACAGATACCAACTCAGATGGTTCACCCCTAAGGCAGAGGTTGATCTATGCGGACACGCAACGCTGGCCGCCGCGCATGTCTTGTGGGAGCGCGGTATGCTGCAGCATGAGCATGCCGCCGCGTTCGATACGCACAGCGGGTTATTGCAGGTGAAACGGGGCTTGGAGGGCTGGATGGTCATGGACTTTCCTTCACTCCCGCCAACCGCTGGCAGCTCGCAAGCTTTGCAGCGTGCGCTTCGGCTCGATCGTTACGCGTATGCGGGTGGGAACGGGATGGATCTGATCGTCGAGGTAGAATCCGAGGAGGTTCTACTGGCGCTGGACCCTGACTTCGAATTGCTTGCGAAGCTGCCGGCGAGAGGCGTGATCGTCACTTGCCGCTCGGCGTCGCGGCCGTACGATTTCAAGTCTCGCGCTTTCTTTCCTGCGATCGGCGTGAACGAGGACCCGGTCACCGGATCCGCGCATTGCGCGCTGGCGCCTTATTGGGCTGCCAAGCTGGGAATAACGGAGATGCTGGCATACCAGGCCTCCGAGCGGGGCGGCGAACTGCGCGTGCGCGTCGCGGACAACCGCGTAGCGATTGAGGGGCAGGCCGTGACCGTGCTCCGCGGCGAGCTGTCCGAACGAGCGAGCGCCCATTCCAGCGAGACGAGAGGAGACACAACGCTATGATGAATATGAAGCTGCCACGAGATCAGAAGGAACGCATCATCGACAGCTTGAAGGCATTCTATTGGAAAGAACGGGGCGAGGAGATCGGCTCGGTGGCCGCGGAGCAGCTGCTGGACCACGTCATTGCCGATATCGGCCCGGTCATCTACAATCAAGCCGTCACGGCCGCGCGCAAGGTAGTCGCCGAGCGCATGGCATCGATCGAGGATGAGCTATATGCGCTGGAGGCCGCCGACCGAACGAGGGGCTAAGAGGAAGCCGGTGCGGCTTGGGAACGTGACGGCTTGTGGGCCGTCACTTTATTTTTGCCGGTCGTCTTGGACACGTACATCGCGGCGTCCGCAAGTTTGATCGCTTCCTCGACCGTAATGCCTTCCGCGGCGGCACACCAGCCGATGCTGAGCGTGACGGGCGTCTCGGTCTCGACCCGGCTGCGAATCGCTTCCGCGAGGTCGGCTGCCTTGACGCCGGGACGCGCGACTGCGGCCACGATCTCCTCGCCTCCATAGCGGCCGGCCGTGCCGTTGCCCGCCACTTCGGTCGAGACGATCTCCGCAACGTGCTGAAGCACGAGGTCGGCCTTGTGATGCCCTTCCGTATCGTTCAGCTTCTTGAAGTTATCGATATCGCAGAAGAGGATCGACACGGTCAATCCGCGGCTGGCATAACGATTCGCCTTCTTCAGAAAATGCCTGCGAACGAACAACCCCGTCAATCCGTCGCGAATCGAAGAGACGTAGACGGACTGCATGCGCTCGATAACACGTTCGAAGAGCAGGAGGAATAGAATGCCGTAGTAGGCGATCGGCATAAGCGCCGTCAGCGCCTGCACATACGGATAACCGTTCTCGGGTACCGCATTGGCGGACAGGACGAGCTGATAGATCGTATACACGGCGAGCGCAGCCGCGAACTTGGTCTTCTGGCCGATGCGAGGCAGTACGAGCGAGAGCAGCAGCGCGGCTGCCACAAGCACGCCCAGGCTGATCGGCTGCAGCGTCACGCCGGCAGCGGGCAGCTGCTGCGGGCCGGCCGATTCGTAGGCGAACCATTGGAACGTCGCCGTACCTGCCGCAGCAAGCAGGAAGCCGCACAGGATCAATCTGTCGCGGCCTCGGGCGGCTGCATACATCTCCAGGACGGCATATTGGGTGAGGATAAAAGAAATCAGCCGGATCCCTTCCGATATCGCAAATAGGCGGTCCTCGGCGGGATGCCACATTAAAGGCACGAAGGCAAGCGCCGTGCCGGCTGCGAGCAAGCGATAGGCTGCATTGCGGCGGTTCAGCCTGCGCAGCATCGCCGTCATGAACAGGAGCAGAGTCAGGATGGTGAAGACCGACGCGGCAGAAGCTGTCCGACCTGCCGGTCCGGCCAGCCATTCGATAAGATGCATATTGTTCGCCCTTCCGTATCCCATAGTTTACAGAAACATATGTTCTATTATATCATAACCTTGGCAGGTGCGTCATGACTGCCGATAGGAGGAAAGCCGATGGATATTTTACAAGCGCTGTTTTTCCCTCCCGAACAGCCGGGCGGCGTGTCCTCGATGGTGCCGTATATCCAAGAACGATTCACGAAGATGGGCTGGAGCATGGAACTGTTCTCGCTGCCTAAGCGCGTGAGGGGAAAAGGGCACGAGGAAGTGAAATTCGAGACTTTCGACGCGGAGGGCTTAGCAGGCAATCCGATCGTCGATAAATACTTGCAGACTTACCGAGATTATATCTGGTGGACCCGGATGCGCATCAAGCGGCGCTATGACCTGATCCACGCGCACCATCCGATCGCGGCGCTGGTCATGAAGCAGCTGTTCCCGGACACGCCGGTCATCATGACGATCCACTCCAGCTACGAACGCGAATTGATCCTGAACGGCAAGATCGCGGAAGGGAGCCCCGAGCATCGATTCCTGACTTCGCTCTACGGCGAACTGGAGGCGAAGATGGATCGCATGCTGACCGTGTCGGAATCGTTCCGCCATTATCTCGCGCCGTACGTCACGGACAGCGCGCGGATCGGCGTGATCCCGAACGGTTTCGACGAGAAGCGGTTCCGGCCGGTCTCGCACGAGAACGAAGTGCCGCAGCTGATCACGGTATGCCGCTTGGTGCCCGCGAAGGGCCTTGACGTGCTGCTGCGCGCCTGCGCGCTGCTGAAGCAGAAGGGGCATCCGTTCGTGCTGCATATTATCGGCGACGGACCGAGTCGCACGGAGCTCGAGGCGCTGGCGTCGGAGCTGGACCTATACGACGATATTATTTTCTACGGCTATATGCTTCACCCGGAAGAATTCATGCCGTTCTTCGATATATTCGTGCTGCCTTCGCGGGCTGAAGCATTCGGCTCCGTATTCGCGGAGGCTGCGCTGTGCTGGCTTGCGCCTGTCGGCACGAATGTCGGCGGCATCGCGGAGCAGATTCAAGACGGCGTGAACGGCCTGCTCGTGCCGCCGGACGACCCGGCCGCGCTGAGCGCCGCGCTGGAGAAGCTGGTGACGGACCCGTCCTTCCGTTACAATATGGCACGCGCCGCATGGGACAAAGCGAAGAAGGTCTACTCGCTGCAGCGCGTCATCGCGCAGTTGAAGGCGGAGTATGCGGCATTTCGCATACAAGCAGGAGAGACCTCGCAAGCGCATAAGGAAGCCGGCGCAGACGATGAGAGATAGCTTGCAAGACATGTGAGCAGTACCTAAGCACAGACAGCAGGAACGGGGGGAGACGATGGGGATTCCGTTTCGATTCATGCATGCAGCGGACCTGCATCTCGACAGCCCGTTCAAGGGCTTGGCTGATGCGCCGCCGCATGTAAAGGACGCCTTGAAGGCATCGACCTTCGCGGCGCTGAAGCGATTGATCGATACGGCGATCGAGGAAGCGGTCGATTGGGTCGTATTCGCTGGCGATCTATACGATGCGGCCGATCGATCCTTGCGGGCGCAATCCGCGCTGCATCAAGCATGGACAAGGCTGAGTGCCCATGGCATCGGCGTGTTCGTCATACACGGCAACCATGATCCGCTGTCCGGCGAACGTGCCCGGATGGCGCTGCCGGGCGGCGTTCATGTGTTCGGATCCAGCGAAGCAGAGGGCAGGCCGGCTTACCGCAGAGACGGTGAGCTGGCCGCTTACGTCTATGGCATCTCTTACGGCACCCGCGTTGTGTCGGAGAATCTCGCCATTCGCTATCGTCCGGACGGACAGGCTCCCTACCATATCGCGCTGTTGCACGGCAACGTGGACGGAGATTCGTCGCACGACCCTTATGCGCCCTGCGCGCTCTCCGAGTTGGCAGGCGCCGGCTTCGACTATTGGGCGTTAGGGCATATCCATGCGCGGCGCGTGCTGCACGAATTCCCGCATGTCGTCTACTCCGGCAACGTGCAAGGGCGGCATGTACGGGAGAGCGGGGCAAAAGGCTGCTATATCGTCGATGTAACCGGCGACAAGGATGTCCGGCTAACCTTTCGCGCGGTGGATGCGGTTCGCTGGGAGAATGTCTCCGTATCGATCGACGGACTTGACCATATGGACGCACTGCTGATCCGCATGGAGGAGGCTTGCGAAGCCGCGGCCGAGCTTGCGGAAGGACGTCCTCTCATGTTGGCTGTCGAATTGAACGGACATGGCAGGCTGCATCGGCAGGTATCCGCTTCGGCTGTAAGCGCTGACCTGCTGTTAGTGCTGCGTGAACGAATCGAAGCCGCCGGCCCGGCGAACGGGACGGGCGGTGCATGGGTATGGGTACATCGCCTGACGGTACATACGGCAGCTGACGTGGATGTTGCGTCGCTTGCGGAGGAAGACAGCTTCGCCGGCGAGCTGCTGCGTCTCTGCGTGCAATTGCAGGATGATCCGGAGGCGGAGGCCCAACTGGTTAACGAAGCGCTGTCGCCGCTCATGGAGCATGCACGCCTAAGGAGGCTGCTGCGCGAACGCAGTCCAGAGCGTGCTGCGGAGCGCGATGCCGGCATGGTGGCATCCGCGGCGGCACGGCTTGCGCAGCTGCTGACGGACGAGGAGGGAGCTTCATGAGAATCGCGCAAGCGAATATCGACGGCTTCGGCAGGCTGCAAGATTCGCGGCTCGATCTCGATGCCGATACGGTGATCGTATACGGGCCGAACGAGGCGGGGAAAAGCACGCTATTCGGCTTCATTCGCTCGATGCTGTACGGGTATGCGACGCGAAGCAATCGAATCGAGCGGCAAGAGCCTGTGTCCGGAGGCAAGCATGGCGGCAGGCTGCTGCTGCGCTCCGAGCATTACGGCGAGCTCGTCCTGGAGCGTTATGCCGGCGTGAACGGCGGCAAGCCCGGCCTGCGCCAGGCGCAAGGCGAAGGCTTCGCCGTATTGACGCAGCAGGAGCTAGAACGCAAGTATCTAGGCGGCATCTCAGAGAGCGCTTACCGGCAACTGTTCGCGATCAGCTTGACCGAGCTGCGCGAGGTGTCCGCGCTGCAGGACGAGGAGCTTGGCCGGCATCTGTACCATGCAGGCTTGAACGGCGGACGGCGCTTGGCCGCTGTTGAGAAGCAGCTGCAGCAAGAGATGGACGGCCTGTTCCGGCCCCGGGGGCAGAATCAGGCGATGAATCAGCTTCTGAAGCAGCTCGAACAGATCGAGAACAAGCTGCGAGGGCTTCCGGATTCGATTCATACCTACAATGAGACGTCTGAAGCGCTGGGTGTCGTCGAATTCGAATGCCGGCAGCTGGAGGAGGAGCTGCCCTCGCTGGTTATGCAGCGTGACCTTGCCGTGCGGGCGCTCGCGGTTCGGGATGCATGGCTTCGGCTCGCGGCGAATGCAGTCGAGCGGTCCGGGCTGACCGACGCTTCGCGCCTGCCGCCGGACGCAGAGACCAAATGGCGGTTATGGACGCAGGAGCAGCAGCGGCTGGAGGGTGAACGGCAGAGGCTGGAGACGGCGCTGACGAAGATGCGCGGCGAATGGTTTGCAGTAAGGGAGGCGAATGAAGCCGAGCGTGCAGGGAGCGGAGTGGAATTCGGGGCGGATGACGCTGAGCGTTCAGATGCAAGAGACCGTGTGGAATGGCCGCTGTTGACATTGGAAGCGGCGGCGGACAAGCTGCACATGTCCGCCGAGGCAATGCAAGCGCTTCGCGAGGCGCGCGGCGGCATAGCGGCGGACAAGCAGGCGCATGAAGAACGGCTGCGTAGACTGCTGGCGTCGATCTCGCCGGATTGGACCGTGCAGGAGCTGACGGCTTTCGATGGGACGATTGCGCTGCGAGATCGTGTCCGCGCATTCCGGGAGATGCTGCAAGCGGCGGAGCGGGAGGCCGGGCGCGCCAAGGAGGCGCTGCGCAGCGCGAACGAACAAGTGCGCGAAGCCGGCGCAGAGGCCGGCGCGATCGGGAATGAAGCCGAGGGCGGCAGCAGCGATGGCGAGCTGCGCGGCAGGCGTGACGCGCCGGAAGCAGAGGCGGCCGATGCCGACGGCTACGCATTCGTGCCGCAGACGAAGGAGGCGCTGCAGCAGGCGTGGGCAGCATTCGACGATGCCTGCCGCGCTTGGGAGCTGGAAGCGCTCCGCGCCATGCGCGATGC
>JAEWJS010000112.1 GCA_023386495.1 Bacillota bacterium
CTCTTGACGATCCTTCAGCTTGATTACGTTCATCTTCGTTCCCCTTCTTCCGTTCCAGCCTAGTATGTCCTTATTCTATCATGCTAGCCGTGCTTAAGCACGAAGTTCAGCCATGCTGCGGCGTCTAATAACGGTGGTATTCTCGCGGTCAATATCGTATGATAGTCTCGAAAGTTGGAACCGCATTCAAGGAATAGGTATGCGGCTATATCGACTACGCAGATAAGGAGCACGATGATGACAATGGCGTCTCAAGTGAAAAAAGCGTACCTCACCGTCGACGACGGACCGCAGCAGGACTTCATCAAGAAGGTGGACTACCTGAGTGCGAAGGGTATACGCGCGATGTGGTTCTGCATGGGAATCGACCTGGAGCGTTCTCCCGAGGAGGCCGCGTATGCGATCCGGCAAGGCCATATCATCGGCAATCATAGCTATGACCATCCGAAATTTTCATCCATTACGCTGGAAGAAGCCCGCGATCAGATCATGCGGACGGAAGCGATCATCGAGTCGATCTACGCTTCCGTCGGCGTGCCGAGGACGATGAAAGTGTTCCGTTTCCCGTATCTGGACAACGGCAGGGAGCACTCTCCGGAGCACATCAAGGCGATCCAAGCGCTGCTCCGCGAGCTGGGCTTCGAACAGCCGCATTGGCACGGAATCACTTATGACTGGTATCGGGAAGCGGGGCATCCGGTCAGTCTCGATGTCGTCTGCACGTACGATACGTTCGATTGGTGTCTGGCTCCCGGCAATGATCGCTTCGGCTATAGCGGTCTGCCAGACCTGCTGGCACGCATGGATGAGCATGTGCCGGAGGGCGGCAGAGGGCTGAATGACCCACGCTCGAACGAGATCGTCATGATGCATGCGCAATTCTCGTTCGAGGCTTGGCAGGCCATGATCGACAAGCTGTTATCGAAGGGGCTGTCCTTCGAGCTGCCCGCCGATGCCACGGTGCAGATCCGAACGCTTCGCGAGACGGATTACGAGGCGGTGCATGCTTTTCAGACGGAATATCTGGACCAAGAGAGCTACTACGAATTCGTTCAGCGCGTCCAAGCCTATCCGGACTTGTACCTCGCGGCTTATCACGGCGAAGACGTTGTCGGCGTGGTCTACGGCCATCCGTCCGTACGTTTCCCGGGGGAGATGAATTTGGCAGGCGTGGCGGTCACGCTCGACCAGCGCAAGGACTTCGCCCGTGCAGGCATCGGTTCCCGATTGGTCCGGGCTTTCGAACGGACTGCTGCTGCAAGGGAGTTCAAGCTCCTCGGCGTCGGATCGGCGGATGACCATAAGGTGGAGCAATTCTACCTGCGCAACGGGTTCGAGGCGGTCGAGCTCGTGGCTAAGGATGACGTGGGCAGTGAGCTGCGCCGAATCGCCGTAGACGGTTACGAGAGCGGCTTGCAGGCGCAGAAGCAGCTGCGCGATACGAGCGCGGCGGAGGAAGTCATCTTCATCTTCAAGAAACGCATAGGAGAGGGGTAAGGGATTCCCATGTCGGATATGTTGGTAAAATTGTATGATCTGCCTGCCATCGAGACTGTGGAGGCGTTCGAATCGCGGACCGGCGTGACGGTTAGGCGCGCGATCGCGCCGGAAAGGCATGTCATTCTGAATTGGGTCGAGGAGAAGTTCGGCATCGGGTGGGCAAGCGAATGCGAAGTCGCCTTCTCGAAGACGCCGATTACGTGCCTCGTCGCCGTGGAGAACGGGAAGCTGCTGGGCTTCGCCTGCTACGATGCCACGATGAAAGGGTTCTTCGGGCCAACCGGCGTCGACGAGGACGAGCGGGGGAGAGGCGTCGGGAAGATGCTGTACCTGTATGCCCTGCAGCTGATGCGGCTGGACGGATACGGCTATGCGATCGTCGGCAGTGCGGGACCGAAGGGATTCTACGTGAAGGCGTCGGGCGCAACTGTCATTGAAGGTTCGACGCCGGGCATCTACAAGGGAATGCTGAAGTAAGATGCGGATCAAGATTGGCATTATCGCGTCACGCACCGCGCTCGAGACAATGGAGCGGGTCATCCGCAACTTCCCCACCTTCGATCCGATCGTACGGCTCGCGGAGAACGAATCGGATGCGCTGCAGATCGCGGAACAGCAGGCCTCTATTGCGGAGGTCTTGCTGTTCTTCGACGCGCGCTTCCATCGCAAGGCGAAGGAGAAGCTGTCCGCGATCGTCCCGATGCACCTCGTGCCGCTCACCGGGACGAGCTTGTATAAGGCACTGTTCTTGGCGGCGAGGGCTGATCGGCTCCGCGGCGGCATCTCGGTGGATACGCTGACGAAGGCGATGGTCATGCGAACGCTGCATGATCTCGGCATCGCGGACACGCTTGTCAAGGTGTACGAAGGCCCTGCCTACGCATCGCCGGATAAGCTCGTGCAGTATCATGCCCGGCAAGCAGCCGAAGCGGGCTGCTCGGTTGCCTTCACCGGCGCGGAGGAAGCGGCGCGCGAGCTCGCCGGGCAAGGGCTTGCAGCGGAATGGCTGCTGCCGTCTGAGCAGGACATGATCGTCACGCTGGAGCGCGCGCTGCTGTCGACCGAATCGCGCAAGGGCAAGGAGTCGCAGATCGTGGTCGGCATGATTAATGTCGATAACTTCGGCAAGCTGGCGATGGCGCGTGCCAATGAGCACGAAGTACAGCGGCTCAAGCTGGACATTCACCGGCTGGTGCTCGGATACGTCGAGTCGCTCGACGGGTATCTAACCTCCCTAGGCGGGGACGAGTACTTGTTCTTCACGACGCGCGGCATATTCGAACGGGAGACGGGCGGTTACAAGACGATTCCGCTTGCGAAGGATGTGAATACGAGCCATGGCATCGCGCTGAGCCTCGGCATCGGGTTCGGGATGTCGGCCAACGAGGCCGGCACGAATGCGCGGTCCGCGCTGCGCAAGTCGAAGGAAGCGGGCGGCAATGCCTGCTTCATCGTCCGCGAGGACCAGACGCTGATCGGGCCGCTCGAGATGTCCGATCCACTGCAGACGGTCGTGTCGCCGACCGATTCCGAGCTGATCAAGCTGGCCGCGGATGCCGGCATGACGAGCGCTTACCTCAGCAAGCTGTTGACGAATATGGCGCGCTTCGGCAAGTTCGAGTACAAGGTGCAGGAGCTAGCCGCGTTGCTGGACGTCACGGTCCGTACGGCGCATCGTCTCTTGCTGCTATGGATGGACAACGGGCTGGTGGAAGTATCCGGCATGGAGAAGGTGCCCCGGGGACGGCCGCGTCAGATTTTCCGATTCCCGTTCCTGACGCGCATTGGAAGCTGAGCCTGTTCGCCTCGCTATTAATAGACAATTTAAAGATTTGTCTTTAAGTATCCCCTCTTCGTATGATAGCAGTATCAGCTGACACTGATCTGAATCATGCGGAGGGGGATATTTGTATGCAGAACATGACCACGGTTGCGCAGTTGGAAGCCAAGCTCGCCGAGCCGACAGAGGCGTTGATTCAAGACTTGTCTACGGTAGAGGGCGATATCGTCATTCTGGGCGTCGGGGGGAAAATGGGACCGAGTCTCGCGCGGTTAGCGGCAAATGCGGTTCGCGAAGGCGGACTTCATAAGCGAGTCATCGGCGTATCGCGCTTCTCGAATGCGGAAGCCAGGCGCGAGCTGGAGGAAGCGGGCGTCGAGACGATCAGCTGCGATCTGCTGAACGACTCGGCATTGCAGGAGCTCCCGGTTGCCGCCAATGTGATCTACATGGCCGGCAATAAGTTCGGCACGACGGGCCGCGAGCACTTCACCTGGGCGATGAACGCTTATCTGCCTGGGCGGGTAGCGGAGCATTACAAGGATTCGCGCATCGTCGTCTTCTCGTCCGGCAACATTTATCCGTTCGCATCCGTACTCCAGGGCGGCGGCGCGGACGAGAAGACGTCCCCTGAGCCGATCGGGGAATACGCGCAGTCGTGCTTGGGTCGCGAACGGATTTTCGAGTATCACGCGCACAAGAACGGGACGCCGATGGCGATGTATCGCTTGAACTATGCGATCGACATGCGCTACGGCGTGCTGCTCGAACTCGCTCGTGCGGTACGCGAGCAGCGCCCGGTCGACGTCACGATGGGGCATGCGAACGTGATCTGGCAAGGCGATGCGAACAGCGTCGCGCTTCGCTGCCTGACGATCTGTTCGACTCCGCCGAGCGTTCTGAACGTGACCGGACCGGAGACGCTGTCCATCCGCTGGGCGGCCGAGCAGTTCGCGGAGCGCTTCGGCGTCGAGCCGATCTTCGCGGGCGCCGAATCGGACCATGCGCTCCTGAGCAATGCATCCCGTTCGCATCAACGGTTCGGCTATCCGTCCGCGTCGCTGCTGCAGATGATCGATTGGACCGCCGAGTGGGTAGCGGCGGACGGCCCGACATGGAATAAGCCGACCCACTTCCAAGAGCGAAAGGGGAAGTTCTAATGGCTGCGGGCGATGTTAGTCAGGCTGAATTGGCACCGGACCTGAAGCGAGCGCTGCACGAGGGCCTCGTCATACCGGCCCATCCGCTCGCGCTGGATGAGCGTCGGCAGCTGGATGAACGACGGCAGCGCGCATTGTCGCGTTACTATATCGCATCAGGCGCGGGCGGCATGGCCGTCGGCGTTCACTCCACGCAGTTCGAGATCCGCGAACCGCAGCACAATCTGTATGCGCCCGTGCTTCGCATGGCGGCAGAGGAGACGGCACGCGCCAAGGCCAGCGGCAAGCTCGACCGGCCGTTCATTCTCGTCGCTGGCATCTGCGGCCCTACCGCGCAAGCGCTGCAGGAAGCCGAGACGGCGCGTTCCCTGGGCTATGATGCCGGCTTGCTCAGCATGGGCGGCCTGAACGGCTGGAGCGAAGAGGAAGTGCTGGCGCGGACGCGGGAGGTTGCCGCCGTCATGCCCGTCATCGGCTTCTATCTGCAGCCCTCCGTCGGCGGCAGAACGTTCAGCTTCGACTTCTGGCGGGCGTTCGCCGAGATCCCGAACATCGTCGCGATCAAGATGGCACCGTTCAATCGCTACCAGACGATCGATGTCGTGCGGGCCGTCTGCCATTCGAGCCGGCGGGATGAGATCGCGCTCTACACGGGCAACGATGACAACATCGTGAACGATCTGCTCACGACGTATCGCTTCGACGTGAACGGCGAACCGGTCGAGAAACAGATCGTCGGCGGCTTGCTCGGCCATTGGGCGGTGTGGACGCGCAGTGCTGTCGAGCTGCTGGCGGACATTAAGCGTGAACGCAGATCCGAGGCAATGGCGCTCTCCCGGTCATGGCTGACGCGCAACGTGGAAGTGACCGATGCGAATGCGGCATTTTTCGATCCGGCCCATCATTTCGAAGGCTGCATCCCTGGCATTCACGAAGTGTTGAGGCGGCAGGGGTTGTTAGGCGGAACATGGTGCCTGAATCCGCAGGAGCAGCTGTCACCGGGTCAGGCAGAGGAGATCGATCGCGTCTACCGCGCGTATCCGCATCTGCATGACGACGACTTCGTGGCGCAGCATCTCGAAGAGTGGCTGGCAGATGACTAACCTTAACCGGTTCAAGGATGTGTTCGCGATCATCGGGCCAAGCATGATCGGGCCGTCCAGCTCGCATACGGCAGGGGCAGTCCGCCTGGGCCGTACGGCCAGGCACTTGCTAGGCTGCCTGCCTCAGGAAGCGGACATCATCTTCTACGGCTCGTTCGCTGCCACGTATAAGGGACATGGCACCGACTTGGCCATCGCGGCCGGCCTGCTTGACTACGACACGGACGATACGCGGATACGCGACGCGCTTGCAGACGCTGAGGCCGCCGGATTCGTGCCGCGCTTCAGCGGGGTACTGCATCAGGATCCCGGCGTGCATCCGAATACGGCGGAGATTCTGCTTAGCAGTGGCGAACGGCGTGTCGCGATGACGGGTTGTTCCATCGGCGGCGGCAGCATCCAGATCGTCGAGGTCGAAGGCTTCGACGTGAAGTTCACGGCCAACAATCCGACCTTGTGCATCTTCCACGCCGACAGGCAAGGCGTTATCGCCGACGTTACAAGCCTGCTGCGACAGGCGGGCGTCAATATCGGCTATATGGAAGTTGATCGCAAGGCGAGGAACGGCGATGCGCTCACCGTCATCGAACTCGATACGGCGGTTCCGCAGGCATTGCTGCAGGAGCTGCGGCTGCTATCCGGCGTACAGAAGATCGCTGTCGTCGATCTGCATGCTCGAGATGGGGAGGCGGACGCTTGAGATTCACCACATTGAAGGAGCTGGAAGCGCTCTGCAGGACGTCTTCATCCTCTCCGATGACGATCGGACGGCTCATGCTGGAGGAGCAGGCGAATGAATCCGGCCGTCCCGTCGAGCAAGTCTATCGGCAAATGGCAGACTACTATAACGTAATGAAGGAAGCGGTACGCAAAGGTACGACGGAGGATACGCGCTCCCGGAGCGGCCTGACCGGCGGCGACGCCAAGCGGGTGCTTGCCTATAGCCAGGGAACGGCGTCGCTCGGGCGCGAAGCTTGCACGGCGATGGCTTACGCGCTTGCGATATCAGAGGTGAACGCTTCGATGGGGCGCGTGGTCGCGACGCCGACTGCCGGCTCATGCGGCATTATACCCGGCGTGTTCGTCAGCACGCAGGAGCGATTCGGCTGGTCGGATGATCATATGGCGATGGGGCTGTTCAGCGCCGGCGCAATCGGCTACGTCATTGCGAATCGCTCTTTCGTCTCGGGCGCCGAAGGCGGCTGCCAAGCGGAGGTCGGGTCCGCGATCGGAATGGCGGCAGGGGCGCTCGTCGAGCTGCGCGGGGGGACTCCGGAGCAAGCGATCCACGCAGTCGGCCTCGCATTGAAAAACTCGCTCGGCCTGATCTGCGATCCGGTCGGCGGATTGGTCGAGATTCCTTGCATCGTTCGCAACGGCTTCGGCGCCGTAACCGCGCTCGCGGCAGCGGATATGGCGCTGGCAGGCGTCAGGAGCGTCATTCCGTCTGACGAGGTCATCGGCGTCATGCGCGAGGTAGGTGCCGCCATGCCGCAGATCTATAGGGAGACTGCCGAGGGCGGGCTCGCTGATACCCCGACGGGGCGCCGGTTGATGAAGGATCTGTATGGGGGAGGTGACGAGCATGGCGCTGCAGACGATGTTGAGCGAGGGACAGAAGCTGACGAGTGAGCTGATCGCATTCCGCAGGGCGCTTCATCGACACCCGGAGCTGAGCAACCAAGAACAGGAGACATCGCGGATGGTATCCGCCGAGCTGCAACGGCTGCAGATTCCGCATCGCGTGCAGATCGGCGGCCATGGCATCGTCGCCGAGCTTAAGGGCTCGCTGCCTGGCCCAGTCATCGCGCTGCGCGCCGACATGGATGCACTTCCCATTCAAGAGGAGACCGAACTGCCCTTCGCCTCCGCTATTGCCGGTGTCATGCACGCATGCGGCCATGATGCGCACACCGCGATTCTGCTCGGAGCCGCGAAGCTGCTGACGATCGCAGGCATGCCGCAGAGGGGCACTGTCCGGCTGCTGTTTCAATCGGCGGAGGAAATCAATGCAGGAGCACGGGCGATGATCGAACAGGGGGCGCTCGAGGGCGTAGACGAGATTTATGGCTTGCACAATCTGCCGACGCTGCCCGCAGGCATGGCCGCCACGCGCAGCGGCCCCTTGATGGGATCCGTCGACCGGATCGAGATCAAGCTGGTCGGCAAGGGAGGACATGGCGCCATGCCGGATAAGAGCATCGACCCGATCGTATGCGCATCCGCCATCGTCATGAGCCTGCAGAGCATTCTCAGCCGCGAGCTCCCGCCGTTCGAGCCGGCCGTCGTGACGATCGGAAGCATCCAGGCAGGAGACGCTAACAATGTCATTCCGCAGTATGCCGTCATGACCGGCACGGTCCGCACGTTCAGTCCGCGTACGCAGCGGACCATGCAGAATCGGATCGAACGGATCGTGCTTCGGATCGCGGAAGGTTATCGATGCGAGGCGGAATTGCGTTATATCGAGCAGGTGCCCGTACTCGTTAATCACGATGTCTGTGTTCGGCATGTCGAAGACACCATCGACGCCATGATCGGAGCGGCACAGCGTACGGAAGCTGAGCCGACCATGGCCGGGGAGGATTATGCGCTCTACTTGGAGCACGTTCCGGGCTGCTTCTTCTGGCTTGGCTCGGGACCGGCCGAAGATGCCGAACACGCATACGGACTCCATCATCCGAAGTTCAACCTGAATGAGGCATGCATTCCGCTCGGCGCATCCTTGCTGGCAGCAATAGCTTGGAATAGGTTGATAACAGAATAATAATTATGTCAACACTAGGAGATAAGCCTTCGCATTTGCGAGGGCTTATTTGCATCAAAAGTCACAACAACGTCAAATGAGTCACCAACGCATTAGCGAAATTTTCTCGTATCCAGTAGAATCTTGTGTGGCTCATTGTGACATTTCATCCAGAGATTGGACACAGGGGCTCTTGACAACTTCATATTAAGGAGTGATGGGATGTTAGCAACGAATCTGATCCATCAGCTGTTCGAGCAGCAGGCGGATCGCACGCCTGACCGAGTGGCCGTCCGGTTCGAGGGACAGTCAATCACGTATGCGGAGCTGAACCGCCGCGCGAATCGCGTCGCGCATCGCCTGCGAACGATCGGTGTCGGACCTGACGTGCTGACGGGCATCTGCATGGAACGCTCGATCGAGCTGGTCGTCGCCCTATATGGCGTACTGAAGGCAGGCGGCGCTTATGTTCCGCTTGATCCGGATTACCCGAAGGATCGGCTGGCCTACATGATTGAGGACAGCGGCGTGCAGCGCGTTGTGTCGCAGCGCAGGTTCGCGGAGCAGTTCGCGGGGACGGTAGACGAGATCGTGGTACTGGATGAATCGGAGCCGTGGGAGCAGAACGCTACAAGAGAGGAGGAGACGAATCCGAATATTGCTTTGCATGAGGGCCATCTGGCTTACATGTTCTACACCTCGGGATCGACGGGAAGACCGAAGGGCGCGATGAATACGCACGCTGCCATTCGCAACCGGGTTCTGTGGCTTCAGCACACTTACGAAATGGAGGGAAATGATAAACTTCTTCAAAAATCGCCATATAGCTTCGATGTATCCGTCTGGGAGTTTTTCTGGCCGCACTTATGCGGTGCTTGTCTCGTCATGGCCAAGCCTAAAGGACATCTTGACAGCGCTTACATGTGGGAGGTCATCAAGCAGGAACGGATTACGATGGTCCAGTTCGTGCCGACGATGCTTCAGACGTTCTTAAGCGACGAGCAGGCGGAGGATCTGCCCTTCTTGAAGCATGTCTTCCTCTGCGGCGAGCCGCTGTCGGCTGCGCTGAACGAACGGTTCTGCCGCATGATGTCGGCAGCGCTTCACAATCTGTACGGCCCGACGGAAGCGGCTGTCTTCATTACCAGCTGGACCAGCGACCGGGAACCTGGACGTACGGTCATCCCGATCGGCAAGGCGATAACCGAGAATGCGATGTACGTGCTCAATGAACGGTACGAACCAGTTGCCGCCGGCGAGGTCGGCGAGCTGTTCATCAGCGGCATCGGCCTGGCGCGCGGTTATTACGGGCGGCCCGACCTAACGGCAGAGCGGTTCGTACCCGATCCGTTCAGCAAGGAGCCCGGCGCACGCATGTACCATACCGGCGACCTCGGGCGCTGGCTTGCGGACGGCAGCTTAGAGTGCCTCGGTCGGAACGACGATCAGGTGAAGGTACGTGGCTTCCGCATTGAGCTCGGCGAGATTAGCACGGTGCTCGAGCAGCACCCCGGCATTCATCAAGCCGTCACGATCGTCCGCGAGGATCAGCCCGGCGATCAACGGATTGCGGCCTACTATATTCCGAACGCGGCATACGCGCCATCCATCATCGAGCTGCGAAGCCATCTGCAGCAGCTGTTGCCGGAATATATGGTCCCTTCGTACTTCGTCGAAATGGAGACCTTCCCGTTAACGGCCAGCGGCAAGACCGACAAGAAGCTGCTGCCTAGCCCGACGCTGTCCCGCAGCATGATCGGCCAGACGTATGCCGCTCCAGAAACCTATATCCAGAAGGAACTCGCCGCGATCTGGTCCGGCTTCTTCAGCTTCGATCAGATCGGCTTGGACGACGACTTCATCGACCTGGGCGGCCATTCGCTCGTCGCGACGCAGATTCTGGTTCGCGCCGAGGAAGCGTTCGGGGTGAAAATCTCGCTGAAGGATATGCTTACGCAAGGCACGACGGTTCGTTCACTCGCTTCGATCATCGAGGCCAGTCTGCTCGCGGATACCGACGAAGCGGAGCTTGAGGCGCTGCTTCGGGAGACGGAGCATATGTCCGAAGAAGAAATCGAAGCACTGCTGAAGTAACGATCAGAAGAGAGGCAGGAGGAGACGATTCGTGGCAAATTTCGTGCTTAGCACCCATATGACGAACGGCGATGTGCTGCCGTTCCTGCGTCTTGCGTCCGCGCTTCGGAGGCGCGGCCATGACGCGACGCTCGTGACGCACGGCGCATTCGCGGATCTTGCTGCGAAGGCCGGCATCGCGTTCCGCGGCATCGACGAACCCGAGGAATATACCGCGATCATGAAGGATCTCTATATGATGGAGGACCCGCTCAACAAGCCGGACCTCTACGAAGCCTACCAGCGCAAATATTATTCGAAGGAGAAATTCAGACAGGAATACGATATTCTGTCCGAGCTGTGCCAGCGGGACGATTCCGTACTGATCTGCAAAGAAAGGGACGGCTTCGTTGCGATGATCGTGTCCGAGGTCATGCAGGTGCCGATCGTGACCGGCGTGCTGGCCCCCAGCTACGTCACGCAGCTGCATATCTGGGAGGAGCTCGGGCTCGACTTCGCGATCTCGCTCATCAACACGTTCCGCCGCGATCTGGGTCTGACGGCGGTCTCGAACTGGACGTCCTGGATGGGCTCGGTGAAGAAGAATGTCGGGTTCTGGCATGAGACGTTCGATGCCGCGGTAGAAGCGCCGTCCTGGGCGCTGAAGGTCGATACGGTCGGATTTCCGCTGGCGGATACGATCGAGTACGAGACGCTGCCGGTCGATCTGCTCGACTTCATCCATGCAGGCGATCCGCCGCTCTTGATTACGGGCGGAACAGGCAAGATGATCAAGCCGAACTTCTACCGGGCCGCGATCGACGGCGTGAAGCGGCTGGGGAAGCGCACGATCGTGGTGACCAGACATGAGGAGTTCATTCCGGACGACCTGCCGGAGTATATCCGCTGGGAGCGGATTCTGCCGCTGGCCGGCGTCTATCCGCTCGTATCCGGCGTTATCCATCACGGCGGAATCGGGACGATTACAGGAGCAATGACAGCAGCCGTTCCTCAGCTGGCATTGGCGGCCGATACGGATCGTCCGGACAACGGCATGCGCATCAAGCATCTGGGCATCGGCGATTACTTGCCGCCCCTCCAGTGGCAGCCGGAGGTGATCGCCCAGGCTGTCAGAGGGATGATGACTTCCGCGGTGCGCGAGCGCTGCCGTCAGCTTGCGAAGGTCATGGAGCAGCATGATACGATGGCTGCCGCTTGCGCAGCGATGGAGTCGGTGATCGGCCGGCCGGAATTCGCGATTCAATCGGACGTGCTGCTCCGCGATTATTCGGCTCATGAACGGCGGCGCGTATCCAAGCGCGAAGCCCTCGTTCCCGCTGGCCGTATCGCGGCGATCGGATCGGATCTAACAGCCCAGAGGCGCACGCTGCTTGCCAGCCTGTTGATACAGCGCCAGCAAGCGAAGCAGCAGCTCGTGAAGGAGGTTCAGTATGAGTAAGACACTGGACAGCATCGAGCAGCTGACACCGGAACGGCGCGCGCTGCTCGCCTTGAAGGCGAAGCAGCAGAAGGCGAAGGCAGCTGCAGCGGCATCGGTCATACCGAAGCAGCCTAGACAAGAAGGGCCGAATCGGTTTCCGCTGTCGTTCCCGCAGCAGGACGTCATGTTCTTCGAAGAGTATATGCCCGGGACCGAGCGGTACAATTTTGCCAACGGCTATAAGCTGATCGGCAAGCTGAACATCGATGCGCTGCATCGAACGCTGAATGAGATGGTTAAGCGGCATGAAATTATGCGGGCCGTCATTGCCTATGAAGACGATGATTATGTACAGATTATTCAACCTGAACTCTCGATCGAACTGCCGATCATTGAATCGTCCGATGAGCAGATGGTCTACGAGCGCATGGAGAAGGAAGCGACGACGCCTTACGATTTCTTGAACGGCCCTCTCGTGAAAGCCATGCTGTTCCGATTAGGCCCCGAGCAGCACATCTTGGTGTGGATGACGCATCACTTGGTGTACGATGGCTGGTCGGCCGACGTGTTCGATGAGGAGCTGTCAGCGATCTACCGGTCCTTGGTACTTGACGAGCCGCTCCGCCTGCCGGAGCTGACGATTCAATACCCGGATTTTGCCGTGTGGCAGCGTCAATGGATG
>JAEWJS010000123.1 GCA_023386495.1 Bacillota bacterium
AGGAGGAGCAGGCGAACTTCTACAGCTCGGTGCTGAAGGTGTTCTATGACGAGCCCTGGTTCGGCGGCTTCTTCTGGTGGGATTGGAGCACGAAGCTGTATCCGCTCGAAGAGGCGAAGCAGAATCGCGGCTTCGACATCTACGGCAAGAAGGCCGAGCAGGTGCTGAAGGAGTGGTACGCGAAGCCGTAAAGGTTGAAACAATAGAAAAGGCGGTGCTAGAGGGAATTGCCTCTAGCACCGCCTTTTTTGGTTTACCGAGAGACAGCTGCCATTAAGGATAGCAGATAGCGGATCTCGTCGGTCTGGATCGTACCGTCGCCGCTCAGGTCGGCTCCGCCTGCGGCTAGGAAGGCAGCGACATGGCCGAGATGCAGTCCGCCGCCGCTGGCATTCATCAGGGATACGGTCGCAGCGCGGTCCACGACGACAACGGTCCTCGTATGTGCCTCCGCCTCGTTGCCCGCAGCATCGCTGGCGCGGTAGGTGAGCAGGTAGGTGCCCGGTACGGACGTATCGACGATGCCGGTCACGACATGCTGCAAGCCGGTATCCGCGTTATCCGTAACCGAGGCCCCCGGATCGAGATAAGCCGTTCCTCGCTCCATGATCATGTGCTTCGGCCCGCTAAGCGCGATGACCGGAGGCTCCTCGTCGAGTATGGCAGGGGGAATGACGTGCACGATGCGCGTTACGCTCGCTTGGTCGCCGGCCGGATTAACAGCATTGTATACGATCGTGTACGTCCCCGGAGTCTGGGTGTCGACCGAGCCCGTTACCGAGACTGTGACGTCAGCGGAGTAGACGGCGTCTGTCACGGTATATCCGGGATCTTCATAGATCGATCCCGCTTCGATGTATAGTTCCTCTTCGCCGATCAGCTCGAGCTTCAGCGGCTCTCCGGCCGGATTGCCGCCGGATGTTGGGGGATGAAGCACGTGCACGAAGCGTGTCACGCTTGCCTGGTTGCCGGCTGCATCGATGGCCTCATAGACGATCTGATACGTTCCCGGAATGTCGGTGTCCACCGTGCCGTGCGCAGTAACGGCCACTTCCGTGTCCACATTGTCCGTCACCACGTAACCAGGCTCTACATAAATTGCCCCCTTAGGAACATTCATGATGGAACCACCGATCAGCGTAATGGCAGGCGGCTCAACATCCATAGATGCAATCGAATGCTGCGTAAGCTTGAAATCATCGACCTGATGCGTGCTGTACCCCCAGCCCGTGCTGGAGGATATGCCGATGCCGCTGTAGGTCGCATCCAGCGCGGCACCCGACCACGACAACCGCTTCGTCATCGTCGAGAGGCTGTCGCCCCAGTATACGTCGACGGAACTCTCGGTCACTTCGATGCGAACCTGCTTCCATGTGGAGCTGTTGATGCCGAATACGTCGGCATTGGCCAACCGATGGTCGGTATGGTTGGATGAAGGGGTCTTGTGGAACAAGGCGATGTGCGAGCCGCTGCTGTCCCATTCTTCATTATGGAACGTATCGAATTCGACGCCGTAGCCGTTGCCGTTATCCGGATTGAGCGGGTCAACCTCGAAGCCCATGCCGCCTCCGTTCACCGGCTCGATGTTCTGCTGCTTGTTGAACATGAAGACGATCCCGTCCGCACCGTAATGGACGTAGTTGTCGCGGTTATTCAGCATGCGATACCTGAATTCGACTTCAAACGGCGGGGAGATCGATTGATTGAGCCATACGGTGCCGGTCTGGCTCATGGTCGACGGCGTCAATTGCAACACCTTGTTGTCTGCCCCATCGGATACGATAGCTGCAGAACCTAATACATTCCATAATCCGCTGTCAGCTTCATAATCGTCTTCGATGACGAGCGGCACTTCGGCTGCCGAGATGCCCTTCGTCATCCACGAGCTGCCAACCAAAGCGATAAGCATGCAACCTAGTATTAATTTGCGTAACAATGGATAGCCTCCGTTTCCTCTTGTACAACCCATGCTACTACTATAATACAGGTTTGGCGCTTTGTGTCGAATTTTAGAATAATGAATGCGTGAATTGGAAGGCTCATTGTCGCTTGTTGATTATGATTATGGTACGGTCGTCTGGCATACCATGAGCAGATTGCCGTCGGGGTCCCGGAAGGCAAACCAATGCTCGTCCATGATTCCCGTTGCAAGTTCGATGCCTTGCGACTTCATGAACGCATAGGCTTCCTGGATGTCGGCAGTCGGCAGCATAAAAGCCGGCGTGCGATAAGCTGGCGGGCCGTCCGGGTCGTTCCCGCCCCACATCGGCATTTCGTCCAGAATGAGACTGATCCCGTTCACAGGCAGTACATAGAGATGGCCGTTCACAATCGAATCTGTTTCCGGTAATCCCAGTATCCTGGAATACCAACTCTTCGCGGCACGGATGTCCTTGACCGGGATGAACGCACCTTGGATGTGGCCGCCGATCGGGCTTGAAGGATGGTGTACGACGCCTTTCTGTGCAGGGCGGACAGGGATGTAGACGTCCAATTCCGATTCCGGATGGTCTCCGCCCAGGAATCGGGATTCATAGAGTTGGATATCATAGCTGTCCGCATACTCGTAACCGGATTCGGGCAGCCACTTCGAGTGAAAATAGCCGTAAGAATCGACCAGTCGTCTCAAGCTCCCTTTATGCGTTATGACAGCATACAGGCAGGACGGAAACTGGCGCATCACCATTCCTTCGGGTATTTCCTGCGCGTCGGTCACGCGATATCCGGCGATATATTCGTATTTCTCGAAACCCGTATACGACTCGGGATATATGCTGACCCCGATCCAATCCTCATGGATGCGGCTTCGGATTTCGTCTGAACGGTTGGCTAACGCTGCGAACAGCTTGCCGATCTTATTGCTCTTCCTCTCTTCCGCTTTGGAAGTTATGATCGACATTCCGATAACCGTTATGGACTCTAGTGTCTGCAATTTGATTGAACATTCCCCGATTGTCATGAACATCCTCCTCGTAGGGTTGCTGGCTCTTTTAAACATGTGATGAAGGTAGTGGACTTTCTCCTTATAGAAGAAATGGGAGATATACCCACTATTATAGAATGGCGGGTCATATATTGGAAGCTTATGATCAAATGCGTGCATACCCCGATGGAAGCGGATGTGGTACGATGGAGGCTACTGCTGCTAGGAGGTAGGTCATCACGATGATGCGGATATCGATCTACATCTATCTATTGTTCTCCACGTTCAGCGTGGTCGGATTTTTCCTGCCGCTCTATCTGCAGAACCGCGGCCTCGACGCCGGGCAGATCGGCACGACGGTCGCTCTCGGTTCGTTAGTCGCAATGGTTGCTCAGCCTTTCTGGGGTTACATGAGCGACAAGAAGAAGACGGTCAAGCGCATTTTGCTCGTATTGATGTCAGGCTGCCTATTGGCTAGCATCGGTTTCTTCTCTATGAACACGGTTTTATTGATCATGGTATTCTATATGCTGCTCATGTTCTTCAGCACCGCTACCGGACCGCTGACCGAGACACTGTGCATCTCGTTCGCTCAGGAGAATAACAAGGAGTACGGCAGGCTGCGCCTCTGGGGCGAACTGGGGGTAGGCACGTCGGCTTTCATGCTGGGGTTCGTCATCGAACGAATCGGCGTCGACTATCTGTGGTCGCTCTATCTGATGCTGATGGGCTCTGCGCTCTGCGCAGGATTGTTGCTGCGGGATTCGAAGGCGACGCCGAAGCCGGTCGACCTCAAGGCCCTCGGCAAGCTGCTCGCCAAGCCGCGGCTGCTATGGTTCCTGCTGCTGATCATGCTCGTCGGCATTCCTCATCGGATGAACGATACGCTGCTGTCGCTCTATCTGGAACAGATGAACGCGCCGGAGTCGTACCTGGGCATGGCGTGGCTCGTCGCCACGATGAGCACGGTGCCTGCCTTGCTCATGGTCGGCAAGCTCATCAAGCGTTACAATGAGCTGGCGATCTTGTTCATCGCTTCCCTAAGCTACGCCGTCCGGTGGGCAATCTACAGCCTGACGGACAATCCGGTCGTGCTGATCTGCGCGCAGGCGCTGCACAGCATGACATTCCCGCTGTTCCTCGTGGCGGCGATCACGTACTTGGGCAGCCTCGTGCCGAGCGAGCTGCGGGCGACCGGTCAAGCCGCATTCGCGGTGACGTTCGGCGGTCTGGCCGGCATGATCGGCAGCGCCGGCGGCGGCTATGCCTTCGACGCGATCGGGCCGGGGGCGGCGTACGGCATCGGCAGCGGGCTCGCGCTGCTCGGGGCATGCGCAGTGATCGCAACGTACTTCTATAACAAGCGCACACCGGATCGCGCCGTCGCGAACACGCTGGCCGGTTGATCCGCTCCGCGCCCATATGCCCGATCTGAGTGCGCACACGCGTCGAAATTCCCTCTTTCTGTGGGTATTTCGACGCTTTTTTTCGATTTCTCTATGAAACTACTAGCGATTGCTGGAAAAATCCGGCGAAGTTGATATAATAGCTGTACGCCATTATTCTACGATGACGAGGTTCTTAAGCATGACGAAGAAGAAGCTAATTACGACCGTATGGATGTTGTCTGTCGTCTTCTATCTGTTCTCGGCGGGAGCCGGGAACGCGGCCGCTAGCGATAAGTATAAGGTAATCGCCGACTCCTTGAGGGTCCGCAGCGAGCCTAGTCTGAAGGCGTCTGTCGTCGGATCGCTGAACAGCGGCGACGTCGTCGCCGTCTCGAAAGAGTCGCATGGCTGGATGCAGGTAAAGTCGGGCAAGCTTAAGGGCTGGGTTGCCGGCTACTATCTCAAGAAGGACGGCAACGTCGAGACAGCCTCGGCGGAGCCTAAGGACAGTACGCCTAAGACCGAGCCCGCAGAAGCGTCCAAGACTGATACGCCTGCGCAGGCACCGAATGATCCGGCACAGTCGGCTGACAAGCCGAAGGCCGAGGGGGACGCTGCGCCCGAAGCGGGTCAAGCGGATGCTAAGCCTGAACAGCCCGCGGCGGATACGCCGCCAGACGAGCAAGCGGCTGCTCAGGGCGAGCAGCAGCAGCCTGCCAGCGCGATTGTCGTTGACGGAACCGTGTACGTAACGGCGGATGCCCTGCGCGTGCGCAGCGCGCCTGGGCTCGACCAGAAGATCGCAGGCGCCGTCTATAACGGCGAGCAGTTGACCGTGCTCGAGGCCGGCGAGGAATGGGTGAAGGTCGAGACGGCGCAAGGCTTGGTCGGCTGGGTCTCCGTGCAGTACGTGAGTACAGCAGCGCCTGCACCGAACAAGAAACCAGCCAAGGTCGTCGACGGGCCGTTGACGGGACGCGTGATCACGGTAGATCCCGGCCATGGCGGCAGCGATCCCGGCATGGTCGGCGTCAAGCACAAGACGTACGAGAAGGACTTGAATTTATCTACGTCGCTGTACCTGAAGGAAGAGCTGGAGAAGCTCGGCGCCAAAGTCGTCATGACCCGGACGAAGGACGAGGAGAAGCCGGAGCTGTCCGAGCGGGTGCGCATCGCCGAGGAAGCCGGTTCGGATGCCTTCATCAGCGTGCATTATAATTCTTCGCCGAAGAAGGTGTCCGGCACGCTGACGTTCTACTATTCGCAGCAAGACGACCGCAAGCTGGCCCGCGCGGTCGAGACCGAATTGGCCAAGGGCATCGGGCTGAAGAGCAACGGCATCGCATACGGCAACTTCCATGTGCTTCGCGAGAACGATGTGCCTGCGGCGCTCGTCGAGCTGGGCTTCCTGACGAACGAGAAGGACGAAGAGATTGCCCGTACGGAGGACTATCAGCGCGCTGCCGCAGCGGCAATCGCGCAAGGACTTGTCAACTATCTATCATCCTAGCAGTTAAGTAACCGCCGACGCGCCATCTTGCGCGTCGGCGGTTATTTTTTGCCCTCGGGCGGCCGATATACTGCTATAGCGACGAGTGGAGAGGATATGACAGATGAGCATGACACAGACACGTTACGCGATGCCGCGCTATATGCAGCAATTCCAATGCATCGGCTCCGCATGCGAGGACACCTGCTGTGCCTGGTGGGGCATCAGCGTCGACAAGGGAACCTATGACCGTTATCGCGGGATTGCGGATCGAGCGGAGCGGGAGCGGATCCTGTCGCAGCTGGAGCTGAAGCCTGGCGGCCATGCCAAGGATTATGCATCGTTCAAGATGAATCCCGGCACCGGAGGCTGCTCCATGCTGAGCGGCGGCTTATGCACGATCCAAGCACGGCATGGCGAACAGTACCTGTCCGGTACCTGCTCGACGTACCCGCGCAAGGTGAACGAGCAGGAAGGCGCCATCGAGATATCGGCGCAGCTGTCTTGCCCGGAAGCCGCGCGTCTGGCGCTGCTGCGGGAGGATGCATGCGCGATGACCACTGCAAGCGAAGTGTAGACGCCGAACCTCGTCTTCGCATCCGTGCAAGCCGGCGGCACTGCAGACGCGAATCAGCCTGCGTACCACTACCGCGCCATTCGCGACGCCGCGATCCGCGTGCTGCAGAATCGGCGATACGATTATCCGCATCGGCTCATCCTGCTCGGTCTCCTGTGCGAGCAACTGGATCTGCTCATGAAGGAGCAAGCGTCGCGGGAGATTCCGGCATTCCTCGCCTCCTTCGAAGAGGAGCTGGACAGCGGGCTCGCGAACAACGAGGAGCTGCGGAACTATGCCGCGTTCCCCCGCGACACGGCGTACCAGATCCGCACCTTGAACCAGTACTTGATGCGCAAGCTGGAGAGCACGATCTGGAATTTGCGCTATAAGGCATGCGTGGCGGATTACATGAAAGGGATGACCCGGCAGGGCAATCAGACCGAGCAGATCGTGCGGCAGTACGAGGAAGCGTATGCGGTTCACCTGCAGCCCTTCATGGAGGAGCATCCTTATTTCTTCGAGAATTATGTGGTGAACGCGGTGTTCGGCTCTTTCCTGGCAGGCATGCAGCAAGGGATCGGGATCTACGAGCAGTACAAGCTGCTGGTGATCGACTACGCGATGATTAAGCTGCACATAATCGGACTTGCCGCTCATCGCGGCGAGCTGACGGCCGAGTCGGCGGTGGAGCTGGTCCAGTGCTATACGAAAAATTACGAGCATGCCGCATCCTATCGGCGCGATCTCCTGCGAGAGCTGGCGGAGGACGGGCGCGACACGCTGAACGACTTGGTGCTGCTGATCACGAACTAGCGGCGAAGCGCGTTGCTTGTTCGAATCGTGGACGGCGGCGTGTGCTCTCCTCTGACGGGTAGTAAAGTGAGATGTCTTGGCCAACTGCTGTAGGTGAAATATCGTACAAAATACCGGTCCGATCGCCGATCTGAGTAGATTTGAACGAAATATCGTTCAAATCTAAGGCTTTAGAGCGGTGCAGGTTCATTTTTGATTGAAAAATCGTACACAATCGTAAATTCGCGAGGTTGACGTTGAATTTTATAAGAAAAATCGTACAATATCGAACAAGGCCAAGGCGACGATCAATCGTCCCTTGGCCTTGTTCGATGTTACCTTGTTACCTAGCTTCTGCCGTGATGCCCATATCCGGAGCGCCTGGATACTTCACTTCCGGCGGTGCCGGGTACGCGAGTGCCCCCTTCTCCTGCAAGCTGTCCAGCGCGTTCGCCTTCAGCATCCGCTCCGACAGCGTATAGAGCGTGTCGTTCGCGTGCAGGATGCGACGCACGGCCTTCCCGTAGTCGTAGCCGTAATAGCCGGTCTTCGCCAGATCGTCATCCGAGAGATGGGTGATGCGGCCGCGCAGCGTGAACCCTTGCTCCGGATCGATCCGGTAGACGTACGCGCCTTGGTACGTGAATTGACCGTATGCCATCGCGCCGTCCCGCTCGCTCGCCTGCTTATCCTTGATCTCCATCAGCTCGACCGGGAACGCCATGAGCCCCTTCGACTTATCGAACAATAGCGCCTTGTGATCATACAGCAGCTCCGAATGCGTGCCGCGATCGCCGATGATCTCCTTGAACTTCTCCTTCGGCTGCGTCACGTCTGTCACGTCGAAGAGCGCGATTTTCAACCCTTGGTAGAATGCCATCGTCGCGTCCGGCCCCATGCCCTTCGAAGGCACCTCGACCGTCTCCTTGCCGAAGCCGATGAGATGGTTCTCGTCGTACGGATGCAGATAGTCGCTGTAGCCCGGAATCTTCAGCTGGCCGAGCAGCGCCGGCTTCGCCGGATTGCGCAGGTCGATCGCGAACAGCGGATCGACGTTCCGGAACGTGACCATGTACGCCCGGCCGCCCATGAAGCGCGTCGAATAGATTCGCTCGCCCGGGGCGAGGTCCTCGAGCGCGCCGACCTGCTTCAACTGCTCGTCGAGCACATAGATGTTGTTCTTCGACGTATTGTCGCCGGAAGCCCACATGTCGCCCTTCGTCGTCGCGATGCGGAAGTAGCCCTCATGCTCATCCATCGCGAACTGATTCAGGATCGTGCCGGGCACCGTGCCTTCGCCGAGGTACGTCACGCTGCCGTGGTTGAGGCGGAACTTATGGAGCTGCGTCTCTTGCTTGTACGTATCGCCCGACGCCGTGTAGCGGCTGATCGCCACGTACAGGTTTTTCGTCGAGGCATAGACCGTCTGGCCGGACCCGAGGTAGGCCGTGACTTGCATCTCTTGCTGGCTATCGAGATCGACTGCGCCGATCAGCATCGTGCTGGACTCCGGCGAGCCGGGAAAATAGCGCAGCGCATCGAGCGGAATCGTCTTCTGCTCGTCGGATGCGGCGGTATCGCGGTAGACAGGCTCGAATGCGGATGGGTCAGCCGGCTGGCTGCCGCTGCCGTTGCTATTGGCCCGCTTCTCGAGCATCGGGTAGATGTCATTGTACTTGTTCGTGACGAGATAGAGCGCGCTGCCGATCATGCGGGAGGACAGATAGCTGCCCTCTGCCTCGATCTCGCGGACAAGGTCCGGCGTGCCGGCGTCGCCGATCTCGTAGACGATCGCCTTCGTCGTCGTGCGCACCGGGTAGTACGGATACGGCAGGATGCCGATGCGTTCGCCGGCCGCAATCTGTACCGCGATCTTGGCGGCTTCGTTCGAGGATACCGACGTGTCCGGCGGTGCAGCCGGTTCTTCGGCAGGGCCGCCCTCCGGCGAGCCGATATCGACCGGCATCGGCACGGGAGTCGGCAGTTGTTCATTCTGCTGGCCGACGACGACGAGCCGTCCGTCGCCGACGTACAGCTGCTGCGGATAGAAGCCCTTGTCGTAAGGGTACTCGAGCGTGGCCGCGAGCTTCGGCGCGGCGCTGTCCGCGATGCTCGCGATCAGCACGCGGGTGCCGCTCAACTGGTAGATGAAACGGCCGTCCGTCTTCGCCCAGTCGGCCTCGTCTACGCCCTCGACCTGAACGTTCGTCGTCGAGTGATCGCTGCTGTCCGCGGACTTGGACGATTCCTGCGCGACTGCCGCAGGCGCTTCGGCGCCGGCTGCAGGCGCGGCGACTGCGCCCCCGTTGTCAGCGGTCGCGGCGAAGCCGTCAAACGTGAGGTAACCGCTATTGCCGACGGCGGATGCCGATTGGAGAAGCTCCTGCAGCTTCTCGACCGTGCCGACGGTCGGCAACTGCAGCGGATCGTCGATGCGGACGATCTTGTTCGGGCCGTCCCATGCGACCACGGCGCCCAGCGCTTCGGAGATCGCGCGCAGCGGCACCATGACCGTGTCCTTGTGAAGTCGCGGAGCAGCCGGCAGCCGCACGGTGCGGTCACCAACCTTCATATCCTGTCTTCCGACGACCAGTGTCGCCGAGACATCTCCCTTCGTGAGGGTGACCATCAGCTTGCCGGATGGATCTTTGCCCGTGCCGATTGTCGCGCCGAGCGATTCTGCCACTTGACGGAACGGAACGAGCGTCGTTCCGCTGTCGAGTATCGCCGGAGCCGGAAGCGGAAGCGTCTCGCCCCGCACGACCACCTGGATGCCGCTGTCTGCCGCTGCCTTGTCCGTCCCGCCGCCCGACATCGCTGGCGCGACCAGCAGCGTCATGGCCAGAATCGCGGCGAACATGCTTTTGCCACGCATACACATACCTCCCTGAATGATTGGATCTGTTCCATGCTGCTTCCATTTATATCGGTCTCTTCCGCAGCGAATGTTGTTATGCTTCTGACGCGCAGCGCATGGGAATTGTTGCAAGGGAAGCACGCAATTGGGACGGCGTGCGAATAACTGCCTAGCGGACAGGACCAGACGCATATACATGAAGCATAAGGAGCTGATTGCCTATGGTACCGTATCGTCCTGAACCGCTGACGAACTTCGGTGACAGCGGGGAGGAAGCGAAGCTGAAGCAAGCGATCGCTGCCGTGACGCGGAAGCTCGGCAGCCGCTATCCGCTCTGGATCGGCGGCCGTCCTGTCGACACCGCGCGGCGGATCGTCTCGATCAATCCTTCGGATGGCCGCCAGGTCGTCGGCGAATCCGCCAAGGCGGATGCCTTGCTTGCGGAACGGGCTGTTACGGCGGCGCATCGCTCGTTCGCCGATTGGTCGCGGACCGCTCCGGATCGGCGGGCCGAGTATTTGCTGAAGGCTGCCGCGATGCTGCGGCGGCGCAAGGCCGAGTTCACGGCATGGCTCATGCTCGAGGCCGGCAAAAGCCGGGTCGAAGCGGATGCCGATGCCGCGGAAGCGATCGACTTCCTCGAGTACTACGCCCGCCAGATGCTGGAGCTGGTCGAACGCGGACGCAGCGGACTCGTCCGGCTCGCTGGCGAGAAGAACGAGCTTGCCTATATTCCGCTCGGCGCAGGCGTCATCATCGCGCCGTGGAACTTTCCGCTGGCGATACTTGCCGGCATGACGGCGGCGGCCGTCGTCAGCGGGAACACGGTGGTCGTGAAGCCGTCCAGCTTGACGCCTGTCATCGCCTATAAGTTCGTCGAGCTAATGGCCGACGCCGGGCTGCCCGAAGGCGTGATCAGTCTGGCGGCGGGAGACGGCAGCGTCATCGGGGACGTGCTGGTGGAGCATCCGATGACACGCTTCATCGCGTTCACCGGCTCGAGGGAGGTCGGGGTGCGGATCCATGAGCTAGCCGCTCGCGTGCAGCCCGGGCAGCGCTGGCTGAAGCGGTTCATCGGGGAGCTCGGCGGAAAAGACGCGATCCTCGTCGACGAGGATGCCGATCTGGAAGCGGCCGCGCGGGCGATCGTGCGCTCGGCCTTCGGCTACGCAGGCCAGAAGTGCTCGGCCTGCTCGCGCGCGATCGTGCATCGTGCCGTCTATCGCGAAGTGCTGGACCGGACGATCGAGCTGACGCGCGGCCTGAAGGTCGGCGGCGTGCTGGAGGACGGGATCGACGTCGGGCCGGTCATCGATGAAGCGGCATGCGCACGTATCGAGGGCTACTTCGAGCTGGCGAAGCGGGAAGGGAAGCTCGTGCTGGGCGGGAAGAGGATCGCGCGCCCGGGCTATTACCTGGAGCCGACGATCGTCGCGGATGTGCCGCCTTCGGCGCGGATCATGCAGGAGGAGGTATTTGGCCCGCTGCTGGCTTGTACGCCTTGCGCGGACTTCGAGGACGGTCTACGCATCGCGAACGATACCGAATACGGGCTGACGGGCGCCGTATTCTCGAACAATCGCGCGCATCTGGCGCGCGCGGCGGCCGAATTCCACGTCGGCAATCTGTACTTGAACCGCGGCTGCACCGGCGCGATCGTCGGCGTCCACCCGTTCGGCGGGTTCAACATGTCCGGCACGGACTCGAAGGCCGGCGGGCCCGACTATCTGATGCAATTCACGCAAGCCAAATTAACGTCGGAGCTCCTGTAGGGTTCGCTTGTGATCGCGATGCGGATGCTTCGAAGCTTACTCGACGTCGAATCTTGAACGCTGAATCTCGCAGCTAGAAGATCGGAAGGAGGCGGGCGAATGAAGGGCGTTCGCTTGTTCCGCAAGGCGGTGCTGTCGGTTACCGGCAATCGGCTCGTGAAGCGGCTGGTTGCGACGCATGGCATGAAGCTTGGCGCTTCGCGCTTCGTTGCGGCGGAGACGCTCGAAGCGACGGTCGCGAAGGTGCAGGCGCTGAATCGCAAGGGGCTCGCGGTCACGCTGGATTATCTCGGCGAGAGCGTGGATAGCCGGGAGTTGGCGGCGGAGTCTGCGGAGGTCGTGCTTCGGACGCTTGATGCGATCCGGGAGCACGGGCTGGATGCCAATGTGTCCGTCAAGCTCACCCAGCTCGGACTGCTCGTGGACGAGACGCTGTGCGCGGAACTGATGGAACGGATTGTCGGACGCGCGAAGGAGCATGGCAATTTTGTGCGGATCGATATGGAGGACAGCGCGGTGACGGACGCCACGCTGCGGATGTTCGAGCGGCTGGCGGAACGGTTCGGCAAGCGGCATGTCGGCATTGTCCTGCAGGCCTACTTGTATCGCACGCCTCGCGATCGGCTTCGGCTGGAACGGATCGGGGCCAATGTTCGCATCGTCAAGGGCGCGTATATGGAGCCGCCCAGCGTAGCGTTCTCGCGCAAGCAGCAGGTGGACCGCCAGTACGTGATGCTGGCGGAGGCGCATATGCGGTCCGGCTGCTACACGGCGATCGCGACGCATGATAGGCGGATCATCGAGCGGCTGCGCAAGGTGCGGCATACGCGCGGCGTCGGTAAGGTACGCTGCGAGTTCCAGATGCTGTACGGCATTGCGGAAGATCTTCAACTGCAGCTTGCCGCGCAAGGGTACAGGGTGCGGGTCTATACGCCGTTCGGCTCCGAGTGGTATGCCTATTTCTCCCGGCGGATCGCCGAGCGTCCGGCCAATCTCTTCTTCGTCCTCCGCGGCATGCGGAAGGGGCGGCGTCCGGTCAGGGAATGAAGCGGACGGAGATAACTGTCGACAAAAAGCGGGATTTTTCGTAATATAGCGATATGGGCAATCTTGCTCGTCCATCCAGCAGTTCCATAGAGTTCGATAAAGGCAAACCTATCGAAAGGTAGGGACGCAAAGCCACGGGTCTAATGCGCAAGCGACGACAGCCGGGTTGCCGGAGGCGCATATCATCCATGCCCCCATGCAGCCGTGTGGGGGCTATTCGATTCCATCAAACCTTCTGCACCGCAGGCAAGATTCAGACTACCATCATGAGGGAGGCGGAGGGAGCCTGAGACGGGCTTCCGAACAAGCGATGAGAGATGAGGCACAGAAGAGAGCAGCGTGGAGCAAGACTGCGACGCTGGAATATCACTTCGCGAATACGGAGGCAAGGCTGCAAGAGCTGGAGGAATTGCTTGCGACAGAGCGGCAGCGCGCGATCGGGATGACGCGTCTCGTCGTCCAATATTTGCGGACCGTTCAAGGAACGCCGATCGATTATAACCGCAGGCTGGAGCAAGCCGAGCGCATCCATGCTTACACGGAACCGCATGCCTTCAACCGTGCGCTGCATCGCGCCTTCGGAATGACGGACCTGCCAGCCGCGATCGCCGCGCTGGAGACCGAACTTACGGAGATTTCTCGCCATACGGACGGCTTGTATCAGCTGATGGATCATCTGAAGAAGCAGGAATCCAGACAGTATGCAAGCTACACGAACGAGCATAAGGCGAAAGTAGGCGCGCTGGTGCATCAGCTATCGATGCTGTCTGCCCGAATAGAGAACATATACGGCGAAATAACGGGAACATTCGTTCGCTGACAAGTTGTTGTCGTCGCTACGGCGTATAGTAGAGCTCATCCGAGTAAGGGAAGGGCTGGTGTCTAGCGATGACAATCATTGTGACGAAGACGGCTTATGAGCGATACGCGAGGTTGAACCAAGACGAGGGGATGGATGCCGAGGCGCTCCGGGCATTATTGCAGGGAGCCTGCGACCGAGGCGAGGGAGGCATGCTGCAATGGATGGGCAGGCCGGCCTTCTATCTGCACCATACCTACTGGGCATGCGAGCAGTCTCCGGAGGGCGTAATCACGCTGCTAGATTGCCGCGGGATGCTTCAGGCAATTGCGGGATAATTGCATAACCGTCAGGGTAGGCAACCCTGACGGTTATTGTTATTTGCGCTTTCGCTCAGCGTCGCTCGGCTGCTGTGATCAGCTCGATTACTTGCGCGACGCTGCCAGTCACGTGTGCCGCGCGGCGGCGGACGTCCGGATGGCTGCCGGCCATCGCGTAGCTGTGCGGGGTTTCGGCGAACATGGCGAGATCATTGAAGGAGTCGCCGACGCAAGCCGTCTCATCGGGAGAGATGCCCAGCCTGCTCGTCAACGCGCGCACGCCGGTTCCCTTGGAGACGCCGAACGGCATGACGTCCAGGCAATCGATGTCCGAGATGTACGCATCGATCCGTTCGCCGTGCTCGGCCTTCAATTGCTCGCGGAATGCGTTCAATTGATCGATCTCGCCGAAGAACGACATTTTGCCGCTGACGATATCTTGCCCGAGCCGAACGCGCGCATCCGGCACCGTATGCAGCGGCGCCAACAGTCTGCTTCCGATTCGTTCGCCGTGCGGGGTCATGCGCTCGACGATATAGTAATCCGCCGCGCATAGCAGCGTTAGGAAGGGCGTCGATTCGCCTGCCTGAATCAGCGAGCGCTGCAGCTCGGGGTCGAATGCGTTCCGCGCGATCAGGCTGCCGTCGGCGAGATGGGCATAGGCGCCGTTCTGCGAGATCGAATGGACGCTGATGCCGATCTGCGCCATGACGCTGAGAATTTCCGGATGCATGCGCCCGGAAGCGAACGCAAGCTCGAGCCCCGCTTCCTTCGCGCTGCGCAGCGCTGCCAGATCTTCCTCTCGCATATCCGCGTGGTTGTGAATCAATGTGCCGTCCAGGTCGCTAATCAATAATCGTATCATGTTGGATGTCGCCTCTTTTCGTGATTGCGGTTATGCTGATATTCACTAGGTTCATCGTAATCGCAGTGCGGACAGGTTGCAACCCATCCTGTCACAAGCTTGGCAGAGTTGGCGCATGGTATACTGTTGGAAAAAGTACCGAGGAGGAGCAGCACCATGCCGCAACTGACTTTTCGAGGAATTGAGCCACGTACCTTATCCGCGATCGCGGCACCATTGGTCCAGGAGCTTGCGCACGTGTGCGCTTGCGGGACGGATAATTTCACGTTGGACATGCTGCAGGTGACGACCGTATCCGTAACCGACGGCCAGCCTGCCGCCACATATCCCTTCATTGAAGTAGCCTGGTTCGAGCGCGGCCAAAGCGTGCGAGACCGGTTCGCGGAGGCGGCCACCCGGCATCTGCGGTTGGCTGGCGTACCAGAGGTAGAGATCGCGTTCAAGGTATACGCGGAGGATGCTTACTATGTGAACGGAGAGCCCTGCGTCTGACGCAGGGCTCTCTTAGTGCTGGGAATTAGGCGAGAGGCAGATCGGTGCGCGATATCGGATTCGGGCGATGTGCGCTCAAAGGCGAAATGTTACTCACCCCGTGCCCCGGCGAGTGATGCGAAAGGTAGATAGATGTGGGACATCGGGTGCGGGCTGCGAGAGTAGATAGATGTGGGACATCGGGTGCGGGCAGCGAGAGTAGATAGGTTGTTCTCCGGCTACCGTGGCGATCAGTGGTCATATATTGCTCAATGTCATTTTTGCTATCCAATCGTACTGTGGGAGGTCAAATGATGGATTGGATGTCATATATGCTATCCAATTACACAGTGGGAGGCCGAAGAGCGGGATTGAATATCATTTTTGCTATTCAACTGCATCGTTGCGCCCAATTTCGCGAAATGGATAGCATATTTGCTATCCATTTCGCCTACCCAGAGGCTTGCAGCCGGATGCTGGGCTGAACGAGAGCGGTTTTTCGCATTCGTTGAGGCGTGAGGGAACGATATCGGCGAACGAGAGCGGTTTTTCGCATTCGTTGAGGCGTGA
>JAEWJS010000147.1 GCA_023386495.1 Bacillota bacterium
GTTCTGAAGCGTAATGAATGGATTCAGGATGAGAATCGCGATGCCCAGCCCGCCGATGATGAGCAGCCAGCGAAGGGACTTCACCCGCTTCGGACCTCCCGGCCCTCCGCCGACCATGGACTCGAGACTCTCCAGCCACTTCGCCACCTTCTCCTACCTCCCCTTCGTACTGTCCGTCAGGACGATTCGGCCGCCGCTAGCACGATGATGCGCTCAGGCTCCACCCCCCAGCCTTGATACAAGAGCGCCCGGACGGCCGCAGCCGTCTCAGGCGGCGCTTCCCGGCGGGCGGTCCGCGCCGTTCCCTCCGCTCCGTGCTCGGCGATGCCGGCCACGGCCGGGTCGCGCAGTTCGATCGCGGTATCGACGCGTTCGATCGGCGAGATGGCCGCAATCGCTCCAGGTTCATGAGCGCTTCGATCTGCGCCATCATCCCGCTGCGAGTCCGAGCCGGCAAGCGCGAATTGCACCGTTACCGTCTCGATCCTCGGTCCAGCCTGCCCGACTGCGCCGCTCATGTCGACGATGACCTCCGCCTCCGGCATGCCGGGCTGACGGGACAACGCGGCTTCGATCTCCGCTGCAAGGCTGCGCGCGGTCAAAGCGGCCGCCTGCTCGTTCCGGCTGGCGCGAAGCTCCTCGGCTCGGCGCTGAATCTCGTCCAGCCCCGGCATGGCGGGAGCAGCCTTCCTCGAAGCCGCTTCCCAGCCGCGCATGCCGTTCTTCAGCAGCACCTCCGGGTCGTCCTGCAGCAGCTTCAGCACCGGACCAAGCATCGCGAGCAGGATGAGAAGCCCGAGCACGAACCGCGTATAGCGATGGAACGACTTGCCCGGCATGAGCAGATCGACGACCGAGGCCAGCAGCACGACCGCCAATATCGACTTCAGCCAATCGCTCAGCCATTCAAGCAATCGACATCCCCTCCGTTCAAGCTAGCGAACCATGATCGCCGCATTGCCCGCGGCCAGAATAATCGTGACGGCCAGGAAGAACATCATGCCGACGACCGCCAGCGCCGCGAATACGTAGACCATCGTCTTGCCGATCGTCTCCAGGATCGATACGATCGGGCTGTCCCCGAGCGGCTGCATGACCGCGGCCGAGAGCCGGTAGATCAGCGCGAGCACGAGTATCTTGATCGCGGGAAAAGCGCATAAGAACAGCAGGATGGCGGCGCCGGCAATGCCGATCGCGTTCTTGACAAGCAGCGAGGCGCTCATGACCGTGTCGGCCGCATCCGAGAACATCCGTCCGACGACCGGCACGAAATTGCCCGTGACGAACTTCGCGGTCCTGATCGTCACCCCGTCCGTTACGGAGCTGGTCGCGCCCTGTACCGAGATGACGCCCAGGAAAATCGTGAGCAGGACACCGAGCGTCCCGACGGCGATCGAGCGCAGCAGGTTCGCGAGCTGCGTGACCTTGAACTTATCCGACAACGAGCTGGCGATGTGCAGCACGGCGGAGAAGAACAGCAGCGGGAACACGACCGTGTAGATCAGCGTGCCGACCGTATGGATCATGAACACGATCAGCGGATGCATCACGGTAACCGTCACCACGCTTCCCATGGACGCCAGAAGCGTCAGCAAGAGCGGCACCATCGCCATCATGAACTGAATCATCCCGCCGATCGCATCCTTCGCGTAGCCGATCGCCGTGCTGAAGCTGTTGACGGCCAGCACGAGCAGGACCATATAAGCTGCGGCATAGCCCACCTTGCTGACCGTGTTGCGCTCGAAGGCGCTCTGCATCGTCTCGAGGATCATGCAGAATACGGTGAGCAGCACGATCGTGACGATCAGCTTACCGCTGTACAGCACCTCGTGCAGGACATAGCGGAGCAGGCCGGACATCACCGTGCGCAGGTCGAGTCCCTCGCCGCCCGGCACGATCATCTCCATGAAGCTGGGCACTCGGCTGTCCGGGAAGAATCCGCTGTAGTCGGCCCGAAGCTGGCTCCAATACGCCTCCACCGTCTCCGTGTCGAGCGAGCGGATCTGCTCTTCGGTGAGCTGCGCCCCCTCTTCCGCTAAGCGGTCAGTTGCGCTCGTCCCTTCTGCCGGCGAAGCCGACGCGGCTCCTCCCGCGAAGAGTACGGCCGACAGCAGCACCATCAGCCAGACGGCCAGATATGCCGTCCTCCTTGAATCCCGCACGGCGTCAGCCCCCTCCCGGCAGCAGGTTCAGCACGGTGTCGATGATGACGCCGATGATCGGGACAGCCATGACGAGGATCAACACCTTGCCGGCGAATTCGATCTTCGAAGCGATGCTCTCCTGCCCCGCGTCCCGCACGATCTGCGCGCCGAACTCCGCGATGTAAGCTATGCCGATAATTTTGAGAATCGTCTCCAGGTAGATGCCTGGAATGCCCGAGCGGTCGGCCAGCGTCTCCAGCATCGCGATCACGGATTCGATCTTCCCGATCAGGAACAGAAAGACGTAGATGCCGGTGAATGCCGCGAGCAGGAAGGCAAACATCGGTTTCTGATCCCGAATGACGAGGATCAGCACGGTGGCAATCAGGCCGATGCCGACGATCTGGATGATTTCCACGCGCCGTTCACCTACTTGTCGTTCATTGATTACTGGAACAGGAAGATCGTCTTAATCTCTTGGAACAGATCGTTCAAGAGGCGCACGACCATGAACAACACCACCACGAATCCGATCAGCGTTACCCAGTGCGCCATATCTTCCTTGCCCATCTGCTTCAGGACGGTATGAATCATCGCGATAATAATGCCGATGCCTGCAATTTGAAAAATGGCGCTTACGTCAATATTCATTATTCGGCCTCCCGCTACACCATGAGAATGACGACCAAGGCGGCTGCCAAAAATCCGATGCTCCTCCACATTTTGCCGAAGCGCACCTGCTCATCCCTAGCCGTCTGTTCCTCTGCCTGGATCTGAAGCGCCGCGAGCCGCAAGTGCTTGAGCTGGTCCTCCTTGTCGCTGATGCCGAGAACGCCCCCCAGCTGCAGCACCGCCGTTCGTTCTCCGCTCCGAAGCGCCGTCGCTGTCCAGCCCTTCGCGACCGCAGCCTCCCAGCTCTCCTGGAAGGACAGATCCGAACCGTCCAGACCGGCAGCCGCTGCGCGGAAAAGCTCGCCGACCGGCCCTGTCATCGTCCCGGCCGCTCTAGCCAAAGCTTCAGGAAGCGGCGTATGGCCGTAGCCGATCTCGGTCTCGAGCCGGTGCAGCGCTTGGACGAGCTCCCGCAGCTGCACGGTTCTGGCCGAATAACGGGATGCTTGCTGGAATCCGATCATCGTGCCCGCGAACAACACGAGCAGGATGCCGATCATATTCATCATCCGTAGCCACCTCCGGAATCCGCAGTCGGCTCTCGCGCGGACGGCCGGCCCGGCCTGCCGCTTATCGCGATGACGCGTGATTGCGATCTGCCGCCAGGCAGCCTCCGAAGCTCTACGATGGCCTCGAATGCCCCTTCATCCAGCAGCCTTCGCAATACCGGACGGCCTATGGCCTCGTCCATGTCGTAGGCATGGGCAGTCGCGATGACGGCCACGCCCGCGTTCGCGGCTTCGCGGATGGCCTCCCCGTCTTCCGGGCGGCCGATCTCGTCCGCTACGAGCAGCTCCGGCGACATGGACCGCAGCAGCATCATCATGCCCTCGGCTTTGGGACAGGCATCCATCACGTCTGTGCGAGGACCGACGTCGAAGGTCGGCACCCCCTTGATGCATGCCGCGATCTCCGAACGCTCGTCCACGATGCCGACCTTGCGGGCCGGCCATCTGACCGCTGCCGGATGCCGCCACCGGCCATAGCTGACCGCGCGGGACAGGTCGCGGATCATGGTCGTCTTGCCTTGCTGAGGAGGGGCTAGAATAAGCGCGGAGCGGATCGTCTGCTTCACCGGATCCAGCAGCTGCGGCAGCAGCTCATGCGATACGCCCGCAATGTCGCGAGCTACCCGGATATTGAACCCCCCAATGTCCCGCAATCCCCGTACCGCCCCCGCCTCGAGAACGGTACGACCGGCTAGTCCGATCCGATGGCCGCCTGCAACCGTGATGTAGCCTCGCTTCAATTCCTCCTCCATCGCGTACAAGGAGTGATTCGTGATGCGCTCCAGCAGCTTGCGACAGAGGTCGGCTGTCGGCTTGTACGCTTCCTCGGCAGACGAATGGAGCCTTCCATCCGGTCCGGCGAAGCCGAAGCTTCCGTCGTGGGCAATCTCCAGCGGCCTGCCTTCCCGGATGCGGATCTCCTCCAGCTTGTCTAGGACATGCACGGGAAGCTTGCTTAGCAGCTGCTGCAGCTCGGCAGGAAGCAGTTGCAGTACGTGCGCCATGGCGCTCCCCCCTCCTAATGTTGCTTGTCTCATCTATATGCACCCAACCCCCAACAATAGACCAGTGGACCGCTTGTGATCGCGATGTTTGGCGTTGTAGCATATTCGGCTTCGAATCTTGAACGCTGGCGAAATTTCCGGTACTCACGTAGATCTGTCTACGCTCCGTTCCTCAATTTCTACCATCGTCCAACCTTCTTGGCGCTGACAACCGGTCCTTAAGAAGTTTCGAACCATTTCTCTACTTTTTTAGGATGCCGATTAGTAGACAGGTGACGCCGGCGAGTACCCAGACGAACTTGCCGAGCGACAATTTATCCGATATGCCGACCAGCCCGATTGTCGTCGTGGCGATCAGGATCAGCGGTCCGACGAGCGCGAGCGACGAATTGACGACGAGCGCCTTATCGACCTGATTCAATCGCAGCATGAGCAATGCCGCGAATATCTCGATGCTTCCGGACAACAGCCGAAGCGTGCCCATCGCAAGCACAACTTTGTTGATCATGGCGGATCTCCTCTCCTAAGCTTGATGATACAGCCTATGCAAGCTTGTCTTCCCGCATGCCGGACACCTGCCCTGCCCATTCTGCATATATTGCTTGCAGGGTTGGTATGTTCAACCGAAATCAGGAAGAAGGAGATACCGAACATGGAGGTAACCCCACGCGGGGATTGGCATCCTCGGTTATGCGACCCAAGCGGCGGCAGGCATGCCGACAGAGTCCAAGCCGGCATCCGTTCGGCCGCTGACCGGGTACGGCACGGCGGCATGACCATGGTGCTCGACAAAGGGCTCGGCTGGCATGCATACACAGACTTAATCGATACTTCTGGCGCTTACATCGACTTCATCAAGCTTGGCTTCGGGACGGCCCCTCTGTATCCCAACGAGCTGCTGCTGCGCAAGATCCGCTATGCGAGGCAGAACGGCATCGTCATCATGCCGGGCGGCACAATGCTCGAGACCGCCGTCCATCTTGGTCTAACCGATTCATTCTTCGAGACGGTCACGAGACTTGGCTTCGACGGCATGGAAGTGTCGGACGGCACGATCGAGCTCGACCGCAGCTCGCGGACCTCGCTCATTCGCGAGGGCGCCCGTCGAGGGCTGCGAGTATGTTCCGAATACGGGAAGAAGGAGAGCGGCTCCGAGATCGACCCCTATGATCTAGCGGTAACCGCCGAGCTGGATTGGGAGGCAGGCTCCGAGTTGATCACGATCGAAGCCCGTGAATCCGGGTTGAATGTCGGCATGTTCGACGCGAGCGGCAGCTGCAAGGAAGACACGTTCGAGACGATTCTCCGGCTCCTGCCGGACACGAATCGGATTCTGTGGGAAGCGCCGCTTAAGGCGCAGCAGGTATACCTCATTCAGGCGATCGGTCCGGAGGTGCATCTGGGCAACATTCCTCCGCATGACGTCATCGCCCTCGAAGCGATGCGCCGCGGCCTGCGGAACGATACGTTCCCGCACCGGCATAAGCAGCAGCATGAAGAGGGTTATTACATGATCTGAGCGGCAGCTCGGGTCAGAAGAAGTGAGGGTCTATCATGAAAGTGCAAGTCATACCGAATGCGGGCGAAGCGCGAGCCGATCAATTCGTTCACAAGACGACGGTCGTGATCGACGTGCTGCGCGCGACCAGCACGATCGTCGCCGCTCTCTCGGAGGGGGCTTCCGGCATACTTCCCGTGGAGACGGTCATGGAGGCCAAGACGCTGCATCGGCAGGGAGACCTGCTCGGCGGCGAGCGATTCTGCCGGAATATCGCCGGCTTCGACTTCGGCAATTCGCCTCTCGAATACACGCAGGAACGCGTATCGGGTCGCAGAATCATCCTAACGACGACGAACGGCACGAGAGCCGTGCAGAAGGCAGGCCGCAGCGACCACGTCCTCGCCGGCTCCCTGCTCAATGCGGATAGCTGCGCAAGCACGGCCATCTCGCTCCGCAGAGACATCGTGCTGTTCTGCGCCGGGACGCATGACGTATTCGCGCTGGAGGACGGTCTGTGCGCCGGCCTGCTGCTGGACCGTCTGCAGCGCCATGCAGGCAGCGCCCTCGATATCGACGATCTCGGGTTCGCGATGCTGGGCTTCTATCGCCAGCATGCCGCCGATATAGCGGATATTATGCAGATGAGCGCATCCGGCAAACGGCTTGCGAAGCTCGGCTTCGGTAAGGATGTTGCATTCTGCTCGCAGATCGACCGCACGGCCGCCGTTCCGCGGCTGACAGGCGATACGATGACGCTAACCTAGCCGACAGCGGCGGCTCGATTGTCGACTTGTCCGCCGGACAGGTCATATTCTCCATCAGTCCCGTCATACAATGAAGAGAGACCTGTCCTTCCTCCTCATTCGCTTCCCCCGAGCGACCGGAAGAACGGGCGGGTTCATCCTACGTAGTACGGGAGAGTCGCCATGATCGGAGAAGTGATACTGGTCATTCTCATTATTGTCGGGCTCGTCGGCAAATCGCCGATTATTTCGACGGCAGCATGCGTCCTCTTAGTCGTCAAGCTCATTCATCTCGAACGTTACCTGCCCGCGATTGAGCGCCGTGGGCTGGAGTTCGGGCTGCTGCTCTTGACGTTCAGCGTGCTCGTCCCTTTTGCGTCCGGACGCATCCAATGGAAGGAAATATCGGGTGCCCTGACGTCTTGGCCGGGATGGATCGCGCTGGCGGGAGGCGCACTCGCAACCTATGTGAATGGCAAAGGTCTCGAAATGCTGAAGTTCGATCCGCAGTTGATCGTAGGTCTCGTGCTCGGCTCGATTCTGGGAATCGTCTTCTTCCGCGGCATACCGGTCGGGCCGCTGATGGCAGCGGGCATCACGGCGATCTTATATAAGCTGTTCCTGTTCATCGCAGATCGATTTACATGAACGCAAAAAGGCTTCTCCCGCACGATAGCGAGAGAAGCCTCTGTTCGTTCCTGACTATAGATTAGCGGCGTTCCGAAGGACCGCCTACGAATGCCTGCTCGGCCGTATCCAGTCCGAATGCCGTGTGGAGCGAACGCACCACTTCTTGAAGCGGCTCAGCCGCAATGACGCAGGAGCACTTGATCTCCGACGTGCTGACCATCTTGATGCTGACGCCCAAACTCGAGATCGCTTCGAACATTTTGGCAGCGACGCCAGGGTTGCTCACCATGCCCGAACCGACGATCGATACCTTCACGAGGCCGTCCTCCGAAGACATCTCCCGGAACGGAACCTGCGCGCGGATGCCCTCAATGACTGCAATCGCCGTTTCTTTGTCCGAGGTGGATACCGTGAACGAGAAGTCCGCGGTTCCGTCTTGCACGCCGCTCTGTACGATAATATCGACGTCGATGCCCTTTGCTGCCAAGGCCCCGAATACATTGGCCAATACGCCCGGCACATCCTCCACGCCCAGAATGCTGATCCGTGCGACATTCTTATCGAATGCGATGCCGCGAACGGCAATGCCTTGCTCCATGACCGCTTCCTCCTTCACATGCGTACCTTCGTTCTGCGTAAAGCTGGAACGCACGACCAATCGTACGTTATACTGCTTCGCGTATTCCACCGCCCGCGGGTGCAGGACCGCTGCCCCGAGATGGGCAAGCTCCAACATCTCGTCGTACGAAATTTCGCTGAGCTTGCGCGCATTCTTCACGACGCGCGGATCCGTCGAGTAGATGCCGTCGACGTCGGTATAGATTTCGCATAGGTCTGCCTGAATGGCTGCAGCCAGCGCGACGGCTGTCGTATCCGATCCCCCGCGGCCCAACGTCGTGATATCCCCTGCTTCGGACATGCCCTGGAAGCCTGCGACGATCACGATACTGCCGCCCTTCAAGGCGTCGAATATGCGTTCTGGCCGGATATCGGAAATTTTCGCTTTGCCGTGGATCGGTTCTGTCCGAATCCCGGCCTGCCAGCCCGTCATCGAAAGCGCGCTGCCTCCGATGGCATGTATGCTCATCGACAAGAGCGCAATCGATATCTGCTCCCCCGTCGTCAGCAGCATATCCATCTCCCGCGCCGGCGGATTCGGATTGAGCAGCTTGGATTGATCGATCAAATCATCGGTCGTATCGCCCATGGCCGATACGACGACGACAATGTCATGGCCTTCTTGCTGCCTGGCAAGTATCCGGTTCGCCACCCGCTGCATCCGTTCCGGCGTGCCGACCGAGCTGCCTCCGAACTTCATCACTATCAAGGACAATGCCGTTCCACTCCTCACCGTATCAAATAGATTGTTCATAGAAAGCAGGCGTTGACAACCGGCCCGTCTGAACGCTCAATAACACTCACAAGTTCATATTATAGCATTAACCCGGCCTATGCGGTATATGAAAAATCACGCGAAAAGCCGCCCGGCGGCACCGGACGGCTCGTACATGCGCGCGTTAAGCGCGGGAAATATATTTGCCTTCGCGCGAATCGATCAGGAGGACATCGCCTTCGTTAATGAAGAGCGGCACCTGTACGTTAAGGCCGGTCTCTACCTTCGCTGTCTTCGTCGCGCCCTGCGCCGTATTGCCCTTGACGCCCGGCTCCGTCTCGATGACCTTCAGCTCGATGCTGTTCGGCATCGCGATCCCGAGAATCTCGCCTTGGTAGCTCGAGATGTTAACGGTCATGTTCTCCTTCAGGAAGTTCAGCTCCCACTCCAGCTGGCTCTTGTCCAGATTGAACTGGTCATACGTCTCATTGTCCATGAACGTATATTCGTTGCCGGAGTTGTACAGGTATTGCACCGCACGGTTCTCGATGATCGCGCGGCCGATGTTCTCGCCTGCGCGGAACGTCTTCTCCACGAGGTTGCCGTTGCGCAGGTTCTTCAGCTTGGAGCGTACGAACGCCGCGCCCTTGCCCGGCTTAACGTGTTGGAAATCGATGACCGTGAAAATATCGCCGTCCACTTCGACGGTCAAGCCTGTCTTGAAATCGTTAACTGAAATCACTGAAAATTCCTCCCTATGACATGTGCAGTCGACCTAACCCAGAACGGTCAATTCCTTCGGGGATGAGGTTAATATTTTAATCCCGGTGTCGGTTATCGCGATGTCGTCCTCGATCCGTACTCCGCCGAAGCCGGGGAGATAGATGCCGGGTTCAACCGTCACGATCATGCCGGGTGTTAAAATCGTATCGCTCTTCATGGATAACCGCGGCGATTCATGGATTTCCATGCCCAGTCCATGCCCGGTACCATGTCCAAAAAACTCACCATAACCATACCGCTTGATGATATCCCGCGTCAAGGCATCCGCTTCGCGTCCCGTCATGCCTGGCTTAATGTGAGCCAAGGCGTGAAGCTGGGCTTCGAGCACGATCGCGTAGATCTCGCGGTGCTTATCGCTCGGCGTGCCGATGACGACGGTCCGCGTAAGATCCGAACAGTAGCCGTTGTACAGCGCGCCGAAATCGAGCTTCACGAATTCGTCCGTGGCAACCTTGCGCGAGCTGGCGACGCCGTGCGGCAATGCCGAACGTTCGCCGGATGCGACGATCGTATCGAAGGATGGGCCCGTGGCGCCGTTCCTTCGCATGAAGGTCTCCATCTCGAGCGCGATCTCGAGCTCCGTGCGGCCGGTCTCGATATAGCCGAGTATATGCTTGAACGTGTTGTCGGCCAGCACCGCGGCCTCTTGCATCACGGCGATCTCCGCTTCGCCCTTCACGGCACGAAGGTCCTCGACCAGCGACGACAGCGGGACAAGCTCGACCGGCGCAAGCGCCTTGGACCATGCTTGGTATTCGGCATAGGTCACATGCTGTTCCTCGAAACCGAGCTTCTGGATCCCTTCCTTCGCCAGCATCGCAGCGACGGTCTCGAGCAGCTCGGGCGCATGTTCGATGACTTGATAGCCGGCCGCTTGCGCCGGTGCCTGCGTCATATAGCGGAAGTCCGTGAGCAGCGAGCGGCTGTTCGACGTCAAGAGCAGCACGCCGGCCGTGCCCGTGAACCCGCTCAGATAGCGGCGGTTCACCGCTGACGCAATGAGCATGGCGTCCAGCCCGAGCGAAGCCAGCTTCTCCTGCAGGCTGTCGGCGCGATTCATCGTCTCCACGATCGATCCACTCCTTAAGATGAGAGTTGTCGTTGCTAGGTCTGCATCGCCTTCGCGAGCGCCTGAAGCCCTAGCTCGTAGCCGTATGCCCCGAACCCCGCGATCTGGCCTACGGCGACGGGAGCGATGACGGATTGATGCCGGAACGCTTCACGCTTATGTATATTCGACAGATGCACTTCGACTACGGGAAGCGCCACCGTGCTGAGCGCATCCCGCAGGGCGTAGCTGTAATGCGTCAGCGCGCCGGGATTGATCAGAATGCCGTTCATCTCGCCGTATGCCGCGTGAATCCTGTCGATCAACGCGCCTTCGTGATTCGATTGGAAGAAGGACAGCTCCAGACCGAGACGGCTGCCGCATTCGCGCAAGGCCGATTCGATGCTTGCGAGCGTATCCGTTCCGTAGATGCCGGGCTCCCGCACGCCTAACATATTCAAGTTCGGGCCGTTCATGACGAGCACCTTCATCCCTGCACCTCCATGCCTCTCTGCCTGTGTAAGAACCACGAGCCATTTTACCATAACTTTCGGCATTTTGAGAAGCTTTTCCTGCTTGCAGGTCCGTACTACGCTCGATTCGCTGCCGGCTCCCTGCTCGCCTCGTCATGAAATTCGAAGGCGATCGAATAACCGATGAACAGCCCCCACATCAAGTAGACGCAAAATTCGGTGATCAGCGTATCCCAGCCAATCCGGTAAGGCGGAAGCACCATGCCCGCTAGCGGACCGATCACGAGGAAGATCAGCGCCCACCAGCCGACGCCGTATGCCAAGCCTGCCCAAGGTCCGCGGAATCGCTTCAGCGTCCCTATATATAGGAAGGCGGCCAAGATCGAGAACGCGATGAAAGCCGCTAAGCCAACCGCCTGTCCCCATCCGCTCTGCAAGAATGCGCGGGTGAAGAACGGCTCCAGCATATAGCCGGGAACGACCTCCGTGAAGTTGATGACATAGAAGACCCAATGCAGCACGCTCCAGAACACGCCGGCAAAAAAACCGAGGTTCAGCGTGTAGGTGAGAATGTTCGTGCGATGCGCTTGCTTCCGCTTGCGTGCTTGCAGCCATAGTGTCGACAAGATCGATCATCCCTTCCAGCGATGGTTTGTCCTGTATTATGCCTCCCGAGGTCCCCCTTTAACCCCGATTCCGACGCCTGCGCCGCGTTGGCAATTGCCACGCGAATCAAGTAAAATAGGAGAACAAGCTTCCATGCGCCTTAAGGAAGCGTTCGACACGAAAGGTGGAACACCCGTTGCCTCAGGACAAACAAGAAGAAATATGCAGCATTTACGGCGGACAAGCCGTCATCGAAGGCGTCATGTTCGCAGGTCGGCACGTGAACGTCACCGCCGTTAGACGCAAGAACGACGAAATCGTCTATTACGAAGTACCCAAGGTCTCGAAGCCGTGGGTTCAGAAGCTCAAAAAAATTCCGTTCCTGCGCGGGCTGGTCGGAATCGTCGAATCCAGCGCCAAGGGCTCTCAGCACCTGAACTTCTCGATCGAAGCCTATGCCGAAGACGAGGCAGGCGAGGAAGAGGCTCCGCAAGCAACGGCGAAGAAGGCCGAGGAAGGCAAGTCCGGATGGAGCTTGTCGATGCTGGTCGGCGTAACCGTCGCCGGCGTGATCTCGTTCATCGTCGGGAAGCTCGTATTCACGCTTGTGCCCGCTGCCGTCGAGGAGCTGCTATTCGGCCAGGCATTCACGAACATGTTCCTGCATAATCTGGTGGAAGGCCTTATTAAGATCGTATTCCTGCTGACTTATCTTTACGTGATATCGCTTACGCCGATGATCAAGCGGTTATTCCAGTACCATGGCGCAGAACATAAGGTCATTACCGCCTACGAATCCGGCGATCCGTTGACGGTTGAGAACGTGCAGAAGCATACGAGGCTGCATTACCGCTGCGGAAGCAGCTTCATCATTCTGTCGGTCATCGTCGGCGTCGTCTTATACTCGCTGCCGATCTTCACTTGGGATTCGCTGTGGGAACGGATTTACATTCGCATTCTGCTGCTCCCGCTCGTGCTCGGCGTCTCGTATGAAGCGCTCCGATTCACGAACGCGCTGCGCGACATCCCGGTACTCCGCTATCTCGGCTATCCGGGTCTATGGCTGCAGCTGCTGACGACGAAGGAACCGACCAACGAGCAGGTAGCCGTATCGATCGCTTCCTTCAATCGCATGCGCGAGCTGGATCGTCAAGTCAAGTAGGACGTCATTACTGGAAAGGATGGTACTGCCATGCGACGCAAGCTGCACCCCATGTTCCTGATTCTGCTTGGCCTAATCGCCATCGGCATCGTATATCAGCTCATGGAATCGCCTTCCGATCTGATCATACCGCTTGCCGTATTCGGCGTCGTGTTCCTGCTCTACAAGCTCCAACCCGGCGGCAACCGCCGAGCCGGCGCTTACAAGACAGGGGCAGCGGCAGATCGCGCCAAGCCTAAGTCGAAGAACAGCCCGCGCAAGACCGTGCCGTTCCGCGTGATCGAAGGCGGCAAGGACGACGACAATCTGCCCAAATACCATTAATCGCCGATTCGATGGACGTATTGATCGAAGAAGGCTGCCGTACGCTCGCGGCCGGAACGGAACAGCTTGTCGCTCCACTCGTCACTGAGATCGAATTGCGTGTTCCGGACGCCGAGCGTCGGAATTTTCACGGTGCGCATACGATTGTGCTTCTCGATGTAGCGCTCGTCATGCGCCTGCATCATCGTCTCGAATATCGCTTGCAGCATCGACAGCGGGCCGCGGATCTTCCGCGGCTCGTTGTCGTTCTTGCCGACGAGCTGGAAGCCGATCGTCGGGATGCGGTCGATTGCTCCGCCAGGGCCGTCGAACAGCCACAGCGGGAGGTTGCTCAGCAGCGCGCCGTCGACAATATAAGCGAACTTGTTCGCGGCCGGGCGGTTCCTGTCCTTGGCGGACAGTCTCAGCATGACCGGGTCGAAAAAATAAGGGATGCTCGTGCTCATGCGCACCGCTCTTGCTACCTCTAATCGCTTCGGATCCATGCCGTAGCTCGCGATATCGCCCGGCAATGCCAGCAGCCTGCCGTTCGTAATGTCGGAGGCAATGACGGTCAGCTTGCCCGCCGGCAGATCGCCGAAATATCGAATGCCCTTCTTCAGCAGCGTCGCTCGCATCCACGCTTCGAGCGCTTCGCCCGAATACAAGCCCTTCTTCCACAAGAGCCGCGACACGGGCCCAATCGGCGGGATGCCGAAAGCTCGGCTGCGCTTCAGGAACGAGCGGAACGGCGTGTGCTTGATCATCCCCTCGATCTCTGCCGCCGTGAAGCCTGCTGCCAGCAAGGTCGCGATAATCGCGCCCGACGAGGTTCCTGCCATGCGGCGAACCGCGATGCATCGACGTTCCAGCTCCGCCACAGCTCCCGCCAGCGCGATTCCTTTGACGCCGCCGCCTTCGAATACTGCATTGATCTCCACTGCCTCGCCTCCCCTGTGCCATGCCGATCGCTGCCAGCCCGCCCGTTCGGCACTAACGATCAACCATATGCAGCAGGGCTCGGGCACTATGACAGCGGCAGCCATTGAAGGGGAGTATGATGCTGCTTAATTCTGCGCAGCAAAAAAGACCGCCCAGGATGTACAGCCTGGAGCGGCCTCGTTACGATTCGTTATCCAATTCCGACCTGACGGCAGTGAGTTCCTCCAGCCGCTTCGGGTCCCGCTTCATGTATTCGACCAGCGTCTCGATGAATGTGATCGAATCCCAGCTCAGGTGGTGCTCGATGCCTTCGACGTCCTTGTAGATGTTCTCTTCTTGCACGCCGATTAACGTCAAGAACGACTCCAGCAGCTGATGACGGTCCACAAGGCGCTTACCCATCTTCTTGCCCTTATTCGTCAGCACGAGTCCGCGATACTTCTCGTATATCAAATAGTTATCCTTGTCGAGCTTCTGGATCATCTTCGTAACGGAAGACGGATGGACCTCGAGTCCTTCAGCGATGTCGGAGACGCGGGCATAGCCCTTCTCGTCGATCAGCTTATAGATCCTCTCCAGATAATCCTCCATGCTTGGCGTTGCCATCGCCATCCTCCTCAGTGACACTTCCATTCCGTTCGTCGAACGAGTATCTATTGTACCATAACCGAACTTTCCGCGACAACTCGGACCGTATTCACTCCCTATTCTACGCTTCGCGCGATAAAGTTGCCACGCTTGGCCGCGGGCTTAACGACGCATAATACGTCTAACTCGAATACGGGAGGCAGCCAGCATGACGATAAGCATCATTGACAAGCCCCTGACAGCCCCTGCCCGCGCTTCGTTCATTCCGGAGCTTGCTTATTTCGAACCCGGCGCCTTGGAATATCCGAAGGGGCAGCGCATCTATGATTGGGCGCGGCAAGCCGGCATTCCGATTCGGATGACGACGTCGCACAACCGAATTACGAATCTGCCTGGCGACTCCGAGCTTGAGCAATATAAAATCGCGAAGCGCACGCTGGTCGTCGGCGTTCGTAAGACGCTGAAATTCGATACCTCCAAGCCGTCTGCCGAGTACGCGATTCCGATCGCGACAGGCTGCATGGGCCATTGCCATTATTGCTACCTGCAGACGACGCTCGGGGCGAAGCCTTATATACGCGTCTATGTCAATATCGATGACATTCTGGACGCCGCGCGCGGCTATATTGAGGAAAGAAAGCCGGAGATTACCCGCTTCGAAGCAGCCTGCACCTCCGATCCTGTAGGACTGGAGCCGATCACGGGCAGCCTGCGCGAGCTGATCGAGTTCATGGCCGATCAGCCCCATGGCCGGCTGCGGTTCGTGACCAAGTTCCATACGGTCGACAACCTGCTCGATGCGCGTCATAAAGGTCATACCCGGATCCGCTTCAGCGTGAACAGCAAGTATGTGATCAAGCATTTCGAGCCTTCGACTTCCCGCTTCGAGGAACGAATTGAGGCAGCTGCCAAGGTCGCGGCTGCCGGCTATCCGATCGGCTTCATCATCGCCCCGATTATCATGCACGACGGCTGGGAGGAAGGGTACACGGAGCTGCTTCACGCGCTATCGCAAGCTCTTCCTGCCCATGCCTCGTCGAACTTGACGTTCGAGCTGATTCAGCATCGCTTCACGAAGACGGCGAAGAACGTCATCGAGAAGCGATACCCGAAGTCGAAGCTTGAGATGGAGATTGAGCAGCGGAAATACAAGTGGGGACGCTGGGGCCAAGGCAAGTACGTATACCCCGATGAACAAGCAGAAGCGCTCCGCATGTTGATCACGGAGCGCATCTTCGAGCATTACCCGGATGCTACTATCGACTACTTTACTTAGAATTTCAGCCACTCGGGCGTGATGCTGTTCAGGTAGATCGTAATGCGCGTCATCTGGTCGGTGAACAGCAAGATGCCCATCAGGACCATGATCGCGCCGCCGATCTTCATGAGGGTGTTCGAGTAGCGCAGAATGGCACGCGCAGACCCGAGGAAGAAGGCCAGCACGAAGAACGGAATGGCGAACCCGAGCGCGTAAGCGGTCGTCATGGAGAACCAGGAGCCTGGCGACGTTGCCTGCAAGCCCAAGATTGCCGTCAAGATCGGCCCGATGCAAGGTGACCATCCTGCCGAGAAGCCGATGCCGAAGATGAAGGAGCCGAGGTAGCCGGACTTGCTGGTCCGCAGATTCAACTTGCGCTCCTTCATCAGGAATGCGGGCTGGAAGATCCCGATCAGGAACAAGCCCATCAGAATGATCAGTATGGCGGACAATTGACGGATCAGCGCCTGATAGTCGCGGAAGAAGTCCGCGAAGGCGTTCACGCCGTAGCCGAGCGTATAGAACAAGAGCGAGAAACCGAGCAGGAAAAATAACGTGTGCGTCATCGTCCGCATGCGCACGTCCCTCGGCTTGTTCTCTGCCTTCAAGTCGCTGACGGAAATGCCCGTTATGTACGAGAGATAAGATGGATAGAGCGGCAGGCAGCACGGCGAGATGAACGACGCGATCCCTGCGCCGAACGCCAACCACAGATTAAGCTCATTCAAGTTGCAGTCTCCTCCCTACAGCCTTCGTCTTCGACCTGCACCCGCCAACAGCAGCAGCAGAATCGCGATGAGCAGCAGCACGACGGTTGCCCCTGGAGCCAGATTCCATACGCCTGCGATCAACAGGCCGCCGATCATGGCGATTTCGGCGATCGCGACAGCGAGCAGCACAGATTGCTTGAAGCTGCGGGCGATCAGCAGGCTGCACGCAGCCGGAATCGTCAATAGCGCGGAGACGAGCAGCGCGCCGATAATTTTGATCGATACGCTGATTACGAGCGCGGTCAGCACGCTGATCATCAGATTGAAGTATCGCGTGGGCAACCCGTTGACCGCTGCGGCATCCTCGTCGAAGGTCATCATGAACAGCTCTTTGAATTGAAGACCGACCGCGAGCAGGATGACGGCCGTGACGACGCCGATCACGTAGAGGTCGGTAGTACCCAACGTATAGATGCTGCCGAACAGGTAACTTGTCACGTTCACGCTGAAGCCCTTGCCCAGCGAGAACAGCAATGAAGCGAGCGCGACGCCGCCTGCCATAATAATGGCGATTGACAGCTCGGCGTAAGTCTTATACGCCTTGCGCAGCTTCTCGATGGCGAATGCGGCCAGCAAGGCGAACAGAAGTCCGACAGCCAGCGGATAGACGCCGATTACGAAGCCGAGCGCGACGCCCGCAATCGAGACGTGGGACAACGTATCCCCGATCATGGCAAGCCGCCGCAGCACGAGGAAGATCCCCATGAGCGGCGCGGTAATGCCGATCAGGACGCCGCCCAGCAGCGCACGCTGAAAAAATTCGGTCGAGACAATGTCTAGCATGATTGCGCCTTCCTTCTTCCTCTTATCCGTCCGCTACAGCACGGCCTGGCCTTCCATCGCCTGCCGCAGCCCCCTTAGCCCATGCGCGAGGTCGGTCTCGACGCAATTCTCCAGGTCATGGGAGTGACGAACATAGAATTTGAGCTTGCCCGCTTCCTGTGCCGGCTGCTCGCCTAGATAGGAGCGGAAGCGCTCCATGTCATGCGATACCATGAGGAACGTAATGTTATGATGCTTGTGCATGTGTTGAATCATGTGGAAGAAGCTCTCCTGCGTCTCCGCATCGATGCCGACCGTCGGCTCGTCTAGAATGAGCAGCGCCGGGTTATTTATGAGCGCCCGTGCCAGGAACACCCGCTGCTGCTGGCCGCCCGACAGCATCCCGATCCGCTTGTCTTGGAGATCCTCGATGCGCATCGCGATCAAGGCATCCTCCGCCTTGCGCTGGTCAGCCTTCGTCATTCTGCGGAACAGCTTGCTGCGGCCGTACAATCCGGAGAGCACGACCTCCCGTACCGTCACGGGGAAGAGCGGATTGAACGAATTTTTCTGCGGGACGTACCCGATCTTCTCCCAATGGGCATAGCTCGATACCGGCTTGCCGAACAAGGCGATCTCGCCTGCTGTCGGCTTCAATAAGCCGACGATCATCCGGAGCAGCGTCGTCTTGCCTGCGCCGTTCGAACCGATGAGCCCGACGAAGTCCCGCTCCTTGACCGAGAAGTTCAGTCCGCTCAGGACAGACTTATTCTCATAAGAGAAGGATACATCGCGAAGCGAGATGACCTCCTGGTGGCAGGATTGCTGCGCCGTAGTCTCCGTATGGATCGTGGTCATGACGTAACCGTCCTCCTCTCGCTTGCTAACAAGATGCATATCCTATCATTGTAATGCCTTACGCAGATTTTGCAAATTCAATTCCATCAAGGTCACATAGTTGTCACCGCTGGCTTCTTGCTTCGGTGTCAAGCCTTCGACCGGATTCAGCACGAGCGTATCGACATCCGCTTCGTTCGCCAGCGTCTGGGCCAGCTCGGCCGACACCAATTCCTCGAAGAAAATATAGCGGATCCCTTGCTCCTCCACGAATTTCGCGATGTTCAGCAAATCCTGCGCCTTCGGCTCCGCGTCGGCCGACATGCCCATGATCGCGACTTGGTTCAACCCGTAATCGCGGCACAGATAGCCGAATGCCTGATGCGAGACGACGATGTCCCGGCGGGGCAGCGAACGCAGCTCCTCATACGCTGCATCGAGCTCGGCAAGCTTCTGCTGAACCGCTTCATATCCGGCTTCGTACGTGCCGCGGTTCGCTTCATCGGCAGCAATCAAGCTGTCGCGCACATTGGCCGCCATAATTAGCATCGACTTCGGACTGACCCACGTGTGCGGATCGACATCTTCCGCTTCGCGGCCATGCTCCTCATCGGCGTGCTCTTCTTCATGGCCGTGTTCGTCTTCGCCTTCATGCGCGTGCGCTTCCGGATTGCCGCTGATCAACGCGATGCCGCGGCTCGCTTCGATTGTCCGCACGCTGCTGTCTTGGTCCAATCCCTCTAGGAATTCGTCGACCCAGCCTTCGAGCCCGGCGCCGTTGTATAGGAATAAGTCAGCGCTCGATGCGCGCGTCAGATCCCTGCTCTTAGGCGTCCAGTCATGCGGCTCTACCCCTGTCGGGATCAGATTGTTCACGGCGACAAGGTCTCCGCCGATCTCCTCGGTCAAGTATTGGAGCGGATAAAAGCTGGTGACGACGCGCAGCTTGCCTTCTTCCGCATCATTCACGCCGCCGTTCCCCCCGCAAGCCGTTAGGATCAGTATTATCGTTAGTAACAGTACCGCCAGACTGGTATAGTTCCTTCTCTGCATCGTTATTGCCCTCGCTTCTAAGCGCCTGTGCGCTCTTCCTTATTAGTAATCGTTACAATTACGAATTTGAGTATATCGCGGGGTTCTGGGACTGTCAATGAAAAGTTGCAGGAAGCGACGACTAACAGAAAGAGCAGAAGGGATTGTCTCCCGCCTGCTCTTACGGTGTTCGAATGTGTCGATTTACTTCACGATCGCGCCGTTCGGCATGTCGTCAGGCACCGTCGCGAGCGTCAGCTTATCGCCTTCCGATGCAGCCAGAATCATGCCCTGCGACAGTTCGCCGCGCAGCTTGACCGGCTTCAGGTTCGTGACACAGATCACCTTGCGGCCGACCATCTGTTCCGGCGAATAGTGCTTCGCGATTCCGGAGACGACTTGCCGCTGCTCGAAGCCGAGATCGAGCTGCAGCTTCAGCAGCTTGTCGGCCCCCTTCACCGGCTCGGCTGCCAACACCTGCGCGACGCGCAGCTCGACCTTCGCGAATTCGTCGATGCCGATCTCGGGTGCCAGCTCCGGCTTAGCGGCTGGCGTCGCAGCGGCTGCGTCCGCTCCGGCTTGTGCCGCGGCCCCCGGCTGGCCGCCGGACATCGAGGCCGCAATGTAGGCGACCTCCTCAGCTGTCTCCAGACGCGGGAAGAGCGGCGCTCCTTTGCTGACGCGCGTGCCTGCAGGCAGCAGCCCGAACGTCTTCGTGCTGTCCCAGCCCGTCAGCTCGGCGCTGTCGGCATTCACGCCAAGCTGGCTCCAGATGAGCTTCGGCGCGTTCGTCAAGAACGGCTGAATGAGGATCGAGACGATCCGCAGCGATTCGGCCAGGTGATACATGACTGCTCCCAGCTCGCGACGT
>JAEWJS010000010.1 GCA_023386495.1 Bacillota bacterium
CAATGTCATTAAGATAAGGCCCAAGTCCAAAAATCAAGACCAAGAGCAGGTTATCGAAAAGATAGCCTGTTCTTTTTTGCGTGAAATTGAGAAAAGTCTTGACAAGCAGTTTCAAATGTGTGGCGAAGCCCCTTGAAAAAACGAGGAGGTTTTGCCTATGAACGTGTACGCAAACGCGCTAAAACAAACGCTGACATCCCTCATACGAGAGATGTCAGCGGCACCAGAACCTTATGTCAAAAACCCGGAAACAGATTTTACTCGCAAGAAGAAACTGCCCTTTGAAACGGTTATGCAACTTCTGATTTCCATGGGTGGCAATAGCATTTATAAGGAACTCTTGGAATCACAGGGCTATGACATAAACACCGCTTCCACGTCTGCTTTTGTCCAGCAGAGGAATAAAATCCTGCCGTCTGCCGTGGAATTCTTGTTTCACGAGTTCACGAAATCATATACGGATCTTAAGGATTACCGAGGGTATCGATTACTTGCCATTGATGGATCGGACTTACATATCGCAACGGACCCTACGGATACGGAAACCTATTTTCAAAGTCAGCCGAACACGAAAGGCTATAACCTGCTGCATTTGAACGCAGCTTATGATTTGTGCAACAGGCTTTACGTTGATGCCGTTGTTCAGCCGCGAAGGTCGTGGAACGAGGGAAGGGCACTGGCAAATATGGTTGATCGTTCCCCTATCAAAGGCAAAACCATTGTTATTGCTGATCGAGGTTATGAAAGCTACAACAATTTCGCTCATATTGAACGCAAAGGGTGGAACTTCGTTATACGGGTTAAGGATTTGGATTCCAATGGGATTCTATCGGGCTTGCGTTTACCCGCTGGCGGGGAGTTTGATCTTGACGTTTCTCTGACGCTCACCAGAAAACAAACCAAAGCGATCAAGGCCCATCCCGAGTTGTACAAGTTCGTCCCTTCCACGTCTACATTCGATTTTTTGGATTTGCGCGAGAACTTGTTTTACCCAATCTCTTTTCGGGTGGTTCGTTTCGTCCTGCCGAATGGAACTTATGAGACCGTCATTACGAATTTATCTGCTATTGATTTCCCGCCCGATGAGATCAGGTCTATTTATAACATGCGATGGGGCATTGAAACTTCTTTCAGAGCATTAAAGTACACTGTTGGCCTGACGAATTTTCACGCAAAGAAGCAAGAGTCCATCATCCAGGAGATTTTCGCAAAAATGATCATGTACAACTTTGCTGAAATGATTACCTCGCACGTAGTCATTTCCCAAACAGATAAACGGCACCACTACCAAGTCAACTTTACAGTTGCCGTTCACGTTTGTAGACAATTCCTGCGCTCCAAAGAGGATGAACCCCCGCCTGATGTTGAAGCGCTGATTCGCAAAAACATTTTGCCGATTCGTCCCATTCGCCAGGGGCAGAAGAATACGCGCAAAATCCGCTATAAATCAGCAGTAAGCTTCGTCTACAGAGTAGCATAATTCGTTCAATATGAACATTTTAAAAGCGGATATTTCATCCGTTTTGTTTGCTGTGCGCATTTACCCTTGCTTGTACCCAAATAGCAAACGGCACAGGGCTTGCCCTGTGCCGTTCGCATTTGCATTTGTACTCCTCGGTCTTGTCAATAAGCTTAACTAAATGACATTGTGCCGATGCAGGCTCTTTTTCGCTATAGGTCACATAATCGCCTTCTGCCCGCACATACAATCGGATAGCAGGTCGAATCCGTGAGGGGGACGAATAATTGGACGCCAATGCTATATCGCCTTGGGAAGAGCATCGCTTCTGGCTGGAGATCATTCAGGATCATGCTTATTTCGTGCGTGACCATTTGTCGGTAAGCGAAACTCGTTACGTGCAGGATGCAAAGGCTTATATCGCGGCTTTCCAACAGCTGCTTGACCAATTGGAAGGCATGGAACGCACCATTCGCTATAACAGCCCCGAACAGGTTGCATTCGCGCAGCGGGTGATGCCCGTCGCTGATGGCTATTACCGCTTCGAGGGGCACCTGCAGCGTCTGCGTATCGCGAATCAGGTGAATCTCAATTTATCGCCGACCTATCTGAACGGCACGTTGAACGAGAATCAAGAATATGTGCGGCTGCTGTCATTCGCCGTCCAAGGCATCGTGCCGACGGCGCTGCCGCTCGTGGACTTATTGGATCTGTGGCTAGAGGATCAACTGGGGCACGCGATTCTGCTCGCGAATGTGCTTGACCCTGCCGAATTCGGCTTGCAGGAACAGGCATCCCAATTCGCGCAGACGTTCCGCGCGCTGTTCACGAAGAATGAACTGATCCGCGGTTATCTGAGATTCTCGCCGCCGCAAATTCCGGTTCAGCTCAAGCTTGCCCGAGACACGCTGCAGGCCGTGCTGCAGTTCTATGCGCTCGTCGAACGCGTCATCATGCAGTACGGGCGACTCGAACTGCTAGATCGGACAACGCTTCGTTTCTTGGAACATCATCTGCCCGAAAGCTGTTATTTCATACGCAAGCTCGCCGAGTACGTGCCGGACCAACCGGTTCCTGCCCATTGCGCGCTGGTGAAGCCGACCTTCGTGCTCAACCGTCAATTGCCGACGGATCCGCCCGTTGTATAAGGAAAAGGGCGCAATACAAGGCTATCTCACGATTCCGAACTGCTTAAACCGAATAACGGGCCGAATCTCGACATTCGCTTCCGCGAAGCGGTCCGTCCAGTTGTCCTGTTCTTCCCTGAATGCGTCGTATCGATACGCCCGCGCATGCATGCCGAAGCCGACGGGGTCCACGCGCTTCTCCTGAAACAGCTGAACCAGCTTCTCGCATTCCGCCTTAAGCTCCTCGCGTATAGCTTGCCTGAGGTCGTCCTCCATGTCGGGGAACGGCCTATCAGACGTGTATTCGGTCAGGTTAACGGTTAGCGGCATATCGATCGTAAAGCGATAGGCGCCATCGGAATAATCCGTTCTGATCTTGACCGAAGCCTTCACGACATCGAAGCTGAGGGCATGCCCTTCATGATGCATATTCATGTTTAACGGAAGCGACGCGTCATTCTGCAGAAGCAGCAGGAAAGCGGTCTGCCTGACGGACAGCGATGCTTGGCGTTTGCCGCTGCGCGACAGCAGGACGGTGCCGGCATTCTCCAGGTGACCGCCGCGAACCGTGATTTCGCTCATGACCGGCGTTATGCCGCGGTTATCATGCATGTAGTTGAAGCGCTCCAAGGTCGTCATGACGCTCAGTCCATGTTCGTGGGCACTCATGATTTGGTCGTGAATGTAAGCGGAGATCATCGGACTGAGCTTCCGATCGGCCTTCAGCACCTTGTCGAGCGGCGACTTGGTCGCGGCGAGAATCGCATCGCTCGGATTGATCGGATCGCGATAGAAGACGTTCATCTCTTCAAAAACGTTACGCGCCCTGAGGAACCTGTCGGTAACGAGGATCACCTGGATTTTGCCGGATAGAATTTCTCCGCTGGAATCAGCCGCTATCTTGTTTCTTAGGTTGCGCAGCGAGCTGCCCGTCTCGGTGAACATGATCTCGCTGTCCGATCCGCTGTCGGAGCCTGCGAACGAAGGGGCCAAGTAATGGGCGCGAATCCGGTTGTCGTCGTCGATGTCGAGCGCAACGAGCTGCAGGATGACGGTCTTGTCTAAGTCAATGCGGTCGCTGCAGGATGTCATAACGCCGATAGCCAGCAGCATGGCAACGACGCGCATGGCATACGAGGCCTTCCGGATCATGAGGCAGCGTCCTCCTTCAGCTGTCTGCCGCGCAGCAAGGAGCATGCCCATAGGAGTAACGGAAAGGCGAATGCGGCATATCCGGCTTGGGTCAGCATACGCGATGCGAACTGCACGGACTCATAGTCCGGCTGATAGACGAGGATGGATGCCAGAATCGACAAGCAGACGGCACGCAGGATCCAGCGCGGATCGCTCCGCACGAAGACCGACGCAGCGCTTCGTACGCTCGCGAACACATAGCTCAAGATCGTGTACGTGATGATGATCGTATAGAAGGATAAGAATATGATCTCGAATCGTTCGATAAAAGGGAATTTCACGGTCTTGAACAATTCCAGGGTCGGCCATAAATGCTGTTGGATCTGGTCGCGGTCGAAAAATACATAGCTAATGCAAGCGACGACAAGATAGAGCGCCGTCGTAAGCGAATTGGCGACCACGAGGTTGCGAAAGGCATCCTTCGGCTTCTCGAGGTTCGGATATAAGAATAGGGCAACCTCTAAACCGAGAAAAGCGAATAGCGCCATGCGGACCGAGGATAATGCCGGTCCGATGCCGTCAGGCAAAATCGGCAGCATATTGAGCAGCGACGCGTCCTTAAGCGGGAAGAACAACAACGGGTAGAGCCATACGGTGATAAGGTAGACGAATTCCGCGTACCGTCCGATTGCCTGCTCGCTGTACCTGCAGATCATATAGACCGGAATCATGAAGACGATCGCGAGCTCAAGGGCCGGGACATCGGCAATAATCCACACCTGCAGAATGAACACCAAGGACATGAGGACCGTCGCGGCTGCCAATAGGGTGAATGCCGCCCAGAGCAGATTGATGCAGCCCCCGAGCAGCTTGCCGAACACACGGACGATTGCTTGTTGGAACGTGACGCCGGGATGCCTCCGCATGGCAATCACGATGAAGAAGCTGATGCCCACCATGATGACCCAGCTGATGACGAGCGTCAGAAGGCCGGCTGCACCGGAGCTCTGCGCGAGCTCTCGAGGGAGCGACAGAATCGCGATTCCGATCTGTGTCTTGTAGATCGCGAATATGTATTGCTTGGACGTGATCTTGGATGTCTGCATGAGGCTCTATGGTTCTCCTTCGGAGCTGCCTGACTTGAACCGCCGCGGTACTTGGTGCCGATCGTGCTGCTTGGGCCTTAATGTCGTTGGGCGCGTCTGTAGCAGCCATCTCGGAAGCCGCAATAGCGTATCCTTCCATTCGGACGTATGAATCGGTGCATACGGGGAACCGAACGGCGCTCGAAGCGACCGGAGGGTGACCAGATGCGCCGCGAGGATCATCATGCCGCATACGATGCCGATCGAACCGAGCAAGTAAGCGGCCAGCATGAACGGAAAGCGCAGCAACCGGATGGCGGATGCCATGTCCTGCTGCGGCTGGATGAACGACGCAATCGCGGTGAAGGCGACCACGACGACCATCACGTTGCTGACGATGCCCGCGTCGACGGCTGCTTGGCCGATCACGATGCCGCCTACAATCCCTACCGTCTGGCCGACTCGGGACGGAAGTCGAAGGCCGGCTTCCCGCAGCATCTCGAGCACGGTCTCCATGATGAGGGCCTCGATGATCGGCGGGAGCGGCACGCGTTCCCTGGACCTGCCGATGGACATGATCAGCTCGATCGGGATGATCTCGTAGTGGAATGAGACGGCAGCGATATAGACCGACGGCAGGAATACGGCGATTAGAAACCCGACCATGCGAAGGATGCGGAGAAAAGAGGCGATGGGCCAGCGGGTCGTATAGTCGTCCAACGCTTGGAAGTAGCTGGAGAATGTCATGGGACCGATGACGGCGCCGGCTGACTTATCGATAATAATTGCCACGCGCCCGTGCAGGAGGTGCGACACCGTGACGTCGGGCCGTTCGGTCACCATAAACTGCGGAAATATCGAGTACGGCGTGTCTTCCACCCATTCTTCCAGTATTCCGATATTGATCACGGCATCGACGTTCAAGCTATTGATCCGACGCGCCATTTCGTTCACGTATTCTTCGTTCGCGACATCTTGCAGATATAAAAGACCGCAGGTTGTCGTTACGCGGCTGCCGATCGTGAACGTGCGGCACGCCAGCTTCTCGTCGTTCAAATAGTGCCGGATCATCGCCATATTATCTTGGTAAGATTCGATGAACCCGATGTGACTTCCCTTCAGCGCGGCTTCCGAATTTGGCTCGCTAGGCGTTCTTCGCGGAATTCGGCGAACATCGAATAGATGTACCGTGCTGCTGCCGTTCTCGAATAGAATGGCAAACCCTCGCGCGAGATCAGCCGCGACGGTCTTCCACTCCCGTGTAGTGTTGGAAGCGAACGGGTAGATTCGAGATAAGGGGAGATCCGGCGCGCTCGGCATAAGAATCGGAGCTAAGATGATTTCGTGAATCGTCTTGTTGTCCGTGAGGGATTCGAAGTAAGCGATCGCGATCGCGGTCCCGTTGCAGACGGTTCGTGTGACGGTCAAATCGGGCAGCGCTTCATAATAGCGGGTAAGCAGTTGCAAGTTGGCGGCTAAATCGTCACCCAAACGGAGCGGAAGCGTTCTGTTCGCAGCCATCTTGAAGTCGGCCTCCCATCCTGCTTGTTATGGATATTTTTGCTTATTCACGCAAAAGTATACGTCAGGAATGGTTCCGCAGTGATCGCGCACAATAACGCCGTAAGGAGGTGGGACTTGTGAGCAAGCAGCAGGGTCATGGACGTCAGAACACGACGACGCGGACGAAGGATCGGAAAGGCAACGCATCAGGCAACAACCATTAAAGAGGTTGTTCACGGATTTAAAGGATTGGCACAATAGACCAGAATTCGAGCCGAGAAGCGAATGCACGTTCGCGACTCGGCTTTTTGCGATTCGATTTCGACAAATGTTCATTCAATCGGCGCAGAGCGTTTGACATGCTTCTCAACAGCTTGCAGGTACAATGAATTCCAAACTGTTGGACAAAGAGCTGTCTCTGCTAAGCGTATCCGGTCGATGGTCAGTCGAAACGATATCACAAGAAGAGGTGGTCATTGTGCTGAGCTTATGGATGAGAAAAATACTCGTCATTGCGGGCTGCGCTGCGCTGCTGGCAACGATGGGGATGTATACGGGAAAGGGCGAGGAGAGCGGGAATAACAATATGCTTTTCGCAGTGCCTCATAATCGATTCAACGAACAAATTCTCCCTCACCTGCCGGTTGCGAGTCAGGCGCCTGCAGCGCAATCTCCCCGACAGTCCCCCGAACCATCGATTTCAGCCTCCACGGAAGCGCAGCGAATGGAGCCAATCGCGAAAGCGCAGCACATGCAAGCCGCTCGTTCACTGCCTTCAACTCCAGCAATCGCACCGGTCATTGCATCGCGAGTCGCGCCGGATCCGGCTTCGTCCCCGGTCACAGCGGCAGCTCCGACTATTGCTGTCTACGAAGTGACGGCCTATTATTTGAATGTTCGCGAGCAGCCGAGCAGCGAATCCTCCATCCTGAACGTGGTGGAGAAGGGCGATCGGCTCGATGTGCAGCATCGAACAGACAACGGTTGGTACAAGCTGCATCCTGGCGGCTATGTGCACGGCGATTATCTGCAACCGATAGACGGCATACATACCTCGAATGCGGCAGACGCTGCAGCCGAGTCTACGATTCCGAAGAAGAAGCAAGAGGTGATGATCGCAACCGCAACGCCGGTCCCCGTGCCTGCTGTTCTGAAGCGCGTGCCCAGCGAGCCTAAGAAGCCTTCGTCGACCGTAAAGGTGGAATCCGGCCTGACGAAGGATAATATCGCGGAGATATTCGAGGGAACGGCACTGGAGGGGCATGACTTGGAGCAGGCCATTCTGGACGTGGAAGAGACCTACGGCATTAACGCCTATTTCACGATTGCCGTCATGAAGCTGGAAAGCGGCAACGGGAAGAGCAAGCTGGCCAAGGAGAAAAACAATCTCTTCGGTCTTAATGCCGTCGGCAATTCGACGAAGAAGGCTTATTCATTCGAGACGAAGGCAGACAGCGTCCATAAATTCGGCCAGCTGATCTCGAAGAGCTATGTAGGCAAAGGCTACACGACGATCGAGAAAGTCGCGCGCAAATATTGCCCTGCGAACCCGAAGTGGGCATCCTTAGTCAAGCGGATCATGAACGGCGATTATAAGAAGCTATAACAGCCGTTCACGTTAGCCGGAATATCAACCATTATCGCTTCGTGCTTGTATATCTGCCGTTCGCCTGCGAGAATCGGAGTGCAGTACGGTACATACGTTTATCCTTCAACTCCTTGAAAATGTACGGATCGGGCGCGGTGTTGACCTCGATCAGCCACGGCCGCAGCCGCTGATCGATGCCGAGATCGACGCCGATCTCGCGAAGGTTCCGGTACTTCGCGCCGAGATGCTTGGCAATGCCGAGGCCGAGCCTGCGAAGACTGCCGATATAGCGAGTTTTGGATATCCCGTGCATGTAGGGCGATAAGAGCCGCTCGAGCGCCAATGGCGTCCCTTCGCTGTGGTAATTCGTCACGATATACTTCGGGTGGCCGAGCCGGCCGATGTATCCGGTAGTCCGCCACGGCAGCCGGCTAGTTCGCTGCACCATGACGCGGACGTCGAAGCGTCGATTCCGATACGTGAGCAGCGGAATGCCGCGCTGCACGAGATATCGCCGTCGAAGCTTGCTGCGCATCATGCTGCTGTATAATCGGTCGAATGTCGCAAAGCTGAGCGCCTTCGTCCCGAGCTGGTAGCGATAGCGGGTCTTGGCGCCGTTGCCGGTTAGCCGTTCCGCCCGCATGACGCCTTGCCCATGCGTGCCTTTGATCGGTTTCACGTATACCGCTCCATATTGGTGCAGCATGCGCGCGAGCGTTGCGCGCGTCAAGAGGCGCGTCTCGGGGATATGCTGCCTGATTCTAGGGTGCCGTGCAAGGTGACGGGTTTTCGCCATCTTGCTCTTCAGCGTTCGCTTACCGGCAGCTGCCGCCGACTTCGCGGTTCGCTGCCATCGCGCACTTGTCTTCATGCTATGAATTCTCCTTTGCAGAGCAGATCGTGTAGCATTCGGGTTAGTATATTCGCGAACGGAACGACGTTCTAGGAGCATCGCCCAACGACGTCGCGTATTTTTTTGCGCACGCGGGATGTTTGCCATGATCCTCCGATTCCGCGCCGAATACAATGACAAGTATCGGGCTGCTGCTTGACGAGCAATTCCTAGCTGTGCAGGGAGGGCGTCATGAAGAGAAGGATAGGCATTCTGCTGGATCGGAAAGTGTGGAACGCGATGAGGATGCGGCGTTCTACGGGGAATGAGAAGATCAGTCTCTATAATCAAGCGTCGAACAATCTTGGCTTAGGGCCGTTCTATATGACGCTTCGCAAGATCGAACGCACGAAGGCAGCCGGTCTGATCCGAAGCGGCAATCGGTATAAGTGCGTAAGGCGAACGATTCCCGATGTCATTCATAATCGGACAATCGTGTCGCATCCCGCGCTGTCCCGCAAGCTGCGGCGTCTCGGGAGAAGCCGGAAGTTGTTCAATCGTCAGAATCGGTACAGCAAATATCGCATCTATAAGCTGCTGTCCAAGCGGTACTCTTCTTCGTATCGCGTGCCGCTGACGACGCGCCTCTCGAGGGCGAGTCTGGCGGAAGCGATGAAGAATAAGCTGCCCCTATATATCAAGCCGATGAAAGGAAGTATCGGAGAAGGCATCCTGCGCTTGTCCTACCGCGGACAAGGGAGATGGAAGCTGCAGTCGGGCGTGACGCAGATTCGTTACGGCTCAATGAGTCGGACGATCGAACGCGTCATGAAGCTGGCAGGCAAGAGACGGTACTTGGTCCAAGAAGCGATTGCCTTGGCACAATACGAAGGGCGGCCTTATGATCTGCGCGTATCCGTGCAGCGGGGAGAACGGGGCATGTGGCAGGTGACGGGTATTTTCGGGAAGGTCGCGGCGGCGGGACGCCATGTGACGAATGTCGCGAAGGGCGGCCGCGTCAAGCGCGTCGAGAAGCTATTCAAGGCAAGCGGCTTCCCATCGGATACGACGGAGCGCAGGGTAGCGCAAGCCTCGCTCGAGATCGCCGAATACCTTGGCCGGCAGCTGCCGGGACTTGCCGACATCGGGCTTGATCTGGGCATCGACCATCACGGGACCATCTATTTCATCGAGATGAACGGGAGAGACCAGCGGATCGGCTTCCAGAAGGCGGGCATGAAGGATGCGTTCTATCGTTCGTACGAGACGCCGCTCCGTTACGCGCGTTATCTGCTAGGCGAATCAGGCAGATCCGGCGGCGCTTAACGGGCGGGCGGATCATTCGCGAGCGGCGGCTCGATCAGAGAGGGGCAAGTCCGGAAGGAATAGCCTTGCCACAAGTCACATATCGCGATATTCTGATAGTGACCTCACATTACTAACGTTAGGAATCGTGAATCTATGACGATCGGAATGTTCGACTCCGGGATTGGCGGTCTGACGGTTCTTGCGGAAGCGCTCCGCAGGCTCCCAACGAAGGACTATTTGTATATGGCTGACACCCTGCACGTTCCTTACGGGAATAAGTCCAAGGAAGAGGTAAAGTCCTACATTCTGTCATCGATCGAGATGATGATGGCGGAGAAGCATATCGACGCATTGGTGATCGCATGCAATACGGCTACCAGCATTGCCGTCGAAGAGCTTCGCACCCGGTACGATATCCCGATCGTGGGCATGGAGCCGGCCGTGAAGCCGGCGGTCGAGATGAACCGGGCGACGGGCCGCAGGGTGCTCGTGTTCGCGACGCAGCTTACGCTCCAGCTGCCGAAGTATTACGCGCTCGTGTCGCGCGTAGACGATCAAGGGATCGTCGATTCGCTTCCGCTGCCGGAGCTCGTGGAGTTCTGCGAAGCGCTGCAATTCGACCGCCGCATCGTGGGCGATTATTTTCGCGACAAGCTGGCGGGCTATGACCTGAGCCGTTACGGTATCGTCGTGCTCGGCTGTACGCATTACCCGTTCTACAGCGAGCTGCTTCGCGAGATTCTGCCGCCTCATATCGGCATCGTCGACGGCAGCGCAGGCACGGTCAAGCGATTGACCGCCCTGCTCCACCGCTACGGCATAGCGGAGGGCGGAGGGATCGGCAGCGTGACCCTGCGCTGCACGAGCGGCGACCAGGCATACGTCGAGAAGATGAAGACAGCGCTCGAGCTGCTGCGTCATGCCGACTGTTCCTGCGAAGAGACGCACCACCAATTCTAAGGCAGCGAGAGCGAGGGATTACGCATGAAGACACCGAAGCTGATGCGGGCGCTGGGTACGATACTCGGCGCCGCATGCTTGACTGCCTTGACGCTCGGCGCGTCCGCTGGAGCCGTTACGTCTGATTCGGATAGGCTGCCGCAGGGCTTCGTCTATGTGGACATGCCCCACGTGAAGACGGATCTCCGCTATTATCGCGACTATAACTTCGTCGGGACGCGAATCGACGGCTATGATGCATCTGTCGCCATCCTGACGAAGGACGCGGCAGATGCGCTTGAAGCAGTCAGCAGGGATCTGGCCGGGCGGGGCTACGGGCTCTTAATTCTGGACGCCTACCGTCCGACCAAGGCCGTCGATCACTTCGTCCGGTGGGCAGCGGATGCGGACGATACGAAGATGAAGAGCGCCTTCTATCCGAAGCTCGATAAGAAGAATCTGTTCAAGCTCGGCTATATCGCGAAGCGGTCGGGCCACTCCAGAGGCAGCACGGTCGATCTGACGCTGACGGATGCCAAGTCGGGCAAGCCCGTCGACATGGGCGGCTCCTACGATTTTTTTGGCGCGATCTCGGGTCATGGCGCCAAGGGACTGACCGCGCAGCAGACGGCGAACCGCCTCCTGCTGAAGAAGGCGATGGAGAAGCACGGCTTCGAGGCCTATGCGAAGGAATGGTGGCACTACACGCTGGAAGACGAGCCGTTCCCGAGCAAGTACTATAATTTTAACGTGAAGTGAAGTGAAGCGAAGCGAAGAGAGCCTGCCGGTGCTGCCGGAGGCTCTCTTCTTGCTTACCGGGCCGTCATTATTGCCTGACGGATCTCGCAGGGGTATGACCGTACGTCCGTTTAAAAATCCGATGGAAATACGATACGTCGCTATACCCGAGATACTCCGCGATTTCGTTCACCGTCAAGAGCGATTCCTCAAGCATATAGACGGCGGTACGCATGCGGATGCCATGGACATATGCGCTGATCGTCTGTCCGGTCGCGCGGTGGAACAGGGCTGCCGCATGATTGGCGCTCCGTCCGATCGCGGCCCCGAGCTGCTCCTTCGTGATGCGTTCGCGGTAATGATCCTGGACGTACTGCTTCATGCGCTCGGCGTGCCCCTGGGTTTCGCTGCGCATGCGGCCGCGCGCGTGCTCCCGGCTCCAGAGCACCAGAATCTCTAGCAGAACCGCGCTGGCGCGAACATCGGCATAGGCGGTCTGTTCGCTCCATTCCTTGACGATGATCCGGAGCCGTTCGATCGTCCACTCGAGACTGCCTGACTCGGTCTTGACCCACGCATCGCTGGAGAGGACCGGCAGTTCGGATAGGGAGTCGGCTGCATGGGCGAAACGGATGACGATTTTCTCGTGGAACACCGTCGGAACGCTCTTCCCATAGTAGGGGGTGCCAGGCGGGATGAGCAAATAATCGCCCTTCTCGAGCACCAGCTTCTCGCCGTCCAGCCAATAGACGCATCGCCCGTACGTGACAGCGACAAAGGTGAAGGAGCCGGCTGCGCCGCTGCGCTCCTCATACCAATTCATGCCTTGGTCCAGCCGGATGAAGTCAATCGTAATCATGGTCCACACTCCATACTATAATACACGTATCATACTATAGTTCATATACGGAGTGCACATCTTCCTCTACAATGTTGTTCATTGATAGCGGGAGGAATTGAGATGCGCAAGACGAAAATCATTTGCACGATGGGACCATCATGCGGCACGGCCGCGGTATTGAAGGAAATGATGCTCGCAGGCATGAACGTTGCCAGACTGAATATGGCGCATGGCGAATTGGACGATCACCGTTCACGAATTCGTCTCATTCGGGAGACCGCCGCCGAGGCCGGCGCGATCGTCTCGATCATGATGGACATTAAGGGTCCTGAGGTGCGAATCGGCACGCTGCAGGACAGCTCTTATGAATTACGAGCCGGCGATCGGTTCACGCTCACGGTCGAGCAGCTTGCCGGCAACCAGGAGCGGGTATCGGTGAACTATCCCGATCTGCCCGCCGTGGTCGAGATCGGCAGCCGTATCTTGATCGATGACGGCCTTATTGAGTTGCATGTCGCGGACATCGTGGAAGGCCGGGAGGTCGTCTGCACGGTCATGAACGGCGGTCAGCTGAAGCCGCGCAAAGGCGTGAACCTGCCGGGCATCCATACGACGCTTCCGGGCGTGACGGAGCGGGACGTGCAGCATATTCTATTCGGCATCGAAGAGGGCGTCGACATGATCGCCGCTTCGTTCGTGCGCAAGGCGGAAGACGTGCTCGAGATTCGGCAGATTCTGGAGGATCGTCAAGCGAGCCACATCCAGATTATTTCGAAGATCGAGAACGAGGAAGGGGTCGACCAACTGGACGCGATCGTCGATGCATCGGACGGCATCATGGTCGCAAGGGGCGATCTGGGCGTCGAGATTCCGGCCGAGGAAGTGCCGATGGTGCAGAAGCGCATGATCGACCGCTGCAACAGCGCGGGCAAGCCGGTCATTGTCGCGACGCAGATGCTGGATTCGATGCAGGTCAATCCGCGGCCGACGCGCGCCGAAGTAAGCGACGTTGCGAATGCGGTCATGCAGGGAGCAGACGTCGTGATGCTGTCCGGAGAGACGGCGGCAGGCAAGTATCCGCTGGAATCCGTTCGGATGATGGCGACGATCGCGGAACGGACGGAGTCGACGATCGACTATGCGGAAGCGTATCGCAATCGCGCGAAGCTGGCATCGCCTTCCATCACGGAAGCGATCAGCCAAGCCGTCGTCAGCAGCTCGCTTCAGCTCGGCGCAAGCGCGATCCTGACGCCGACGGAGAGCGGCTTCACCGCAAGAATGGTCGCCAAATATCGGCCGCAGGCTCCGATCGTAGGGATCGCGGCAGATGCGCATGTGCTGCATCGCTTGAATCTGCTGCGCGGCGTCATTCCGGTACTAGGCGCTCGCGCCGGCTCCACGGACGAACGGATCGAGGCGGCGCTGCAGCAAGGCCGGTTATCCGGGCTGCTGAAGGACGGCGATTACGCGGTCGTCACGGCAGGCGTGCCGCAAGGGGAGTCGGGTGCGACGAATCTCATTCGCATCCATCGCATGGGCGACGAAGTATAGGACAGGCAATACGCAAGAGGAGAGGCCAACCAGTTCAGACGAGCTGGTTGGCTTTTTCATTTATTATGCAAGCAGGAAGGCATTCGAAAATTGTCGAATTCATAGGATGAAGAGAAGGATGTATCTAACGCGCAAAGCGAGGACGATAGATGGAACAGCGACAAGTGAGAATATTAGGCACGGGCAAGTATATGCCGATGCGAGTCGTGACAGCCGAGGAGATGGATGCAAGGCTCGGCGTCCCGGCAGGCTGGGTGCTGCGCAAAACGGAGGTCGCCGTGCGTCATTATGCGGACGGCGAGGCGGCATCCGACATGGGTGCGCGGGCCGCTTATGCCGCGCTGGAAGCGGCAGGGATCGCATTCAAGGATATCGACTGCCTCGTCAGCGTCAGCGGGACGAAGGAGCAGGCGCTGCCCTGCATGGCGTCGCTGATCCAGCGGGCAATGGGACAGGGGGATAGCGGCGTCCCGGCATTCGATATCGACGCCACTTGCCTCAGCTTCCTGACGGGGCTCGACGTCATGTCGTACATGGTAGCGGCCGGACGGTACGACCGCGTCCTGCTCGTCTCCTCGGAGATCGCTTCGATCGGCCTGAATTGGGCCAATAAGGAAAGCGCCGCCTTGTTCGGAGACGGTGCCGCCGCCGTCGTCATCGGACGCGCGCCGAGCGGATCCGCATCGCGGATTCTTAACGCGTCCATCCGCACGTACGGCAAGGGCGCTTCGCTGTCGGAAATTCGGGGCGGCGGCACGCGCCTGCACCCGCGGGAATATCGGAAGGAGACGGAAGTGGACTTCCTCTTCCATATGGACGGACCGGGCATCTATCGGATGGCGGCCAAGCTGCTGCCCGGATTCGTGGACGAATTATTCGCGCCGCTCGGCATCGGCATGAAGGATGTGGACATGGTCATTCCGCACCAAGGCAGCGCGATGGCGATGAAGCTGATCGAACGCAAGCTGGGCATCTCGCCGAAGCAGATGATGGTCATTACGCCGAACCACGGGAATACGATTGCCGCATCGATTCCGATGGGGCTGCATGAGGCGATCGCGCAAGGCAGAATAAGGCGCGGCGACCGGGTGCTGCTCTTGGGCACGGCTGCGGGCTTGTCGCTGGGCGGGCTGCTGCTTGACTACTAAGCAGGCGGCTGCAGCTTGCGGACCGCAACGCATTCTGCTCACCGGGGGCAGGTCGCCCGCCGCGCTCGAGCTCGCCAGGCTGCTCGATCGGGCCGGGCACCGGGTGTTCGCGGCCGAGAGCTCCCGCTATCATCTGACCCGCGTATCCAGCGCCGTGAAGCGCAGCTTCGCTGTACCTGCTCCGGCGGATGGAGCGGCGAGCTACGCAGAGGCTCTTGAAGCCATCGTGCGGAGGGAGCGGATCGATCTCCTCCTTCCATCGAACGAGGAGATTTTCCATGTCGCGAAGGGACTCGACCGACTATTGCCGCATTGCCGGGTGTGGGCGGCACCGCTGGACACGCTGCATGAGCTGCATCACAAGGGCCGATTCGCCGCGCTCGCCGAGCGTTTCGGCCTGCTCGTGCCGCCAACGACGACGATTACGGACCCGTCGCAATGGCTAGCGCTGTCGGAACAGGCAGCGCAGGACGGGGATGGCGACCTCGTGCTGAAGCCGGTGTATTCGCGTTTCGCTTCGCGCGTCATCGTGCTGAACCATGCCGAGAAGATGGATGCGCGTCGGCGCAGACTGGAAGCGGCGGCCTCCGCGGTGTCTGAGCGAACACCGTGGGTGGCGCAGCAATATATCGACGGCAGCCACTATTGCTCTTACAGCATCGCTTACGAGGGCCGCGTCGTCGCCCATGCCGCGTACCCCAGCCGCTACCGCGTGGGATTGGGCGCCAGCGTCCACTTCGAAGCGATCGCGCATCCGGGCATCCGCGCATGGGTCAGCCGGTTCGTGGAAGCTGCCGAATTCACGGGACAGATCGCGTTCGATTACATCGAATCGATGGATGGCCGCTTGTACGCGATCGAGTGTAATCCTCGGGCCACGAGCGGCATGCATCTGTTCGAACCGGACGATCGGCTGGATCGGGCGTTCCTGGCGCCGGAGCAGCTGGCTGCCGAAGGCACCGTGATCGAGCCTCGCGTCGGCAGCAGCGCGATGCTGACGCTGCCGATGCTGTTGTGCGGCTTGAAGCAGAATCGGCGGCTGTCGGATTGGCAGGCGTGGCTGAGCGCTTATCGCAATAGCCGAGATGCCGTGTACGAGCGTTCGGATCCTTGGCCTGCGCTGGAGCAGCTGCATCTGGCGTGGGACGTATGGCGGCATAGCAGACGGCAGCGAATGCCGCTGACCGAAGCGACGACCTATGATATTGAATGGAACGGGGAATAGACGGTGACAAGCGCATTGGTAACTGGAGCGACAGGCTTCTTGGGCATGCATGCCTGCGAGAGGCTGCGGGACATGGGATGGGAAGTAACCGGAATGGGCCGCGATGCCGCGAAGGGACAGCGGCTGGAGCAGCAGGGCATTCGGTTCGTGCAAGCTGAACTGGCAGACCGGGAAGCGGTCATGAAGGCATGCGCCGGTCATGATTATGTGTTCCATTGCGGCGCGCTGTCTTCGCCTTGGGGCGCATACCGCGATTTCTACGCGAGCAATGTCGAAGGTACGCGTCATATCGTGGACGGTGTCATGCAGCATGGCGTGCGGCGGCTGATCCACGTCTCGACGCCAAGCTTGTACTTCGATTATCGCGATCGGCTGGGCATTCGCGAAGCTGACCCGCTGCCCGCGCGGTTCGTGAATGCGTATGCCGCGACGAAGCGGCTCGCGGAAGAGCGCGTGCTGGAGGCATGCACGCGGGGATTGGCTGCCGTTATTTTGCGCCCGCGGGCGATCTTCGGCCCTGGGGACAATGCGCTGTTCCCCCGGCTGCTGCGCGCGAATACGGAGCAGGGCATCCCGATGATCGGCGGCGGGAACGCGCTTCTTGACCTGACGTATGTCGGCAATGTCGTCGACGCGATGCTGCTCGGCTGCAATGCGCCGGAGCCGGCGCTAGGCAGATGCTATAACATTACGAACGGGGAGCCGGTCATCTTCCGCGAGGTCGTAGCGGAGCTGCTGGATCTGCTCGGCATTCCGCTGCGCGCGAGAGCGCTCCCGTACGCCGCCGCTTACGGCGCGGCCGGCCTGATGGAAGCGGCGCATCGCCTGTTGAAGCGCCGCGGAGAGCCCGTGCTGACACGGTATACCGTCGGCGTGTTGGCACGCAGCCAGACGCTGGACATTACGGAGGCGAGCGAGCGGCTCGGTTATGTGCCGCGCATCGCGATGCAAGAGGGCATGCGCTTATTCGCCCGCTGGTGGAAGGAGCGTGAAGCGGCATGCAGAAGCTGACGATGCCGGTCAAGGTGAAGCTGCGGCTGCTCGCGGCCGGTGCCTGCAAGCATCCCGAGGCTTTGACGCTGCGCGGCGGGTCGCTCCGTCCGGTGCTGTTCCCGGCAGGATTCGCTTGCATCGAGCATCCGGAGCAGGGAATCGTGTTATTCGATACGGGGTATTCGTCGCGCTTCTTCGAAGAGACGGCTCGATTGCCGGCTGCCCTGTACCGCTGGATCACGCCAGTTGCCTACGAAGAGCCGGATAGCGCGGCGAACCAACTTCGCGAACAAGGGTTCGATCCGTTAGACGTGCGGCATATCGTGCTGTCCCATCTGCATGCCGACCATATCGGGGGTGCGCGTGACTTTCCGCAGGCACAGTTCTATTACAAGGAAGAAGCGTACCGCTCCGTCGCGAAGCTAGGCAAGCTCGCGTCGGTACGAGCGGGTTATCTGCCGGGCTTGCTGCCGGACGACATGCAGGCCCGCAGCCTGCTGCTGGACAACTGCAAGGCGATCCCGCTGCCGGATTCGGTGCCGTTCCGCAGCGGGTATGACCTGTTCGGCGACGGCAGCTTGGTCGCCGTCGACATTCCCGGCCATGCCGCAGGGCAGATCGGCTTGTTCGTCTCGACGGCGCTGCATACGTATTTCTTGTGCGCGGATGCCGTCTGGTCCAGCCGCGCTTATCGCGAAGGCAGGCCGCCGCATGCGCTGGCAGGCCTTATTATGGCGGATCGCGGAGAATACCGGGACACGTTCGACCGGCTGTGCCGGCTGCATGCGGCACATCCCGAGGTGCGGATCGTGCCGAGCCATTGTCAGGAAGTCCTTGCCGCATGGGCGGGAGAAGGCGGGTGCGTCTCATGAACCTGTATGCATTAGGCGTCATGCTGGCTCATTATGCACGACAGCGCTGCGGACGCGGCTGGAGGAGCCGGGCAGCATTCGAGCGGTGGCAGTCTCGGCGGATCGAGCGGCACTTGAAGTTCGTTCGCAAGCATTCGCCTTATTACCGCGAATTGTGGAAGGGGCTGCCGCTCGAAGCCTGGAAGCAGCTTCCCATGCTGGACAAGAAACGGATGATGGACAACTTCGACCGCCTGAATACGGTCGGCATCCGGAAGGACGAAGCTTTGCAGGCTGCGCTGGCTGCGGAGGAGTCGCGGGACTTTCGGCTGGATGTGAAGGGCGTGACGGTCGGCTTGTCATCAGGAACGTCCGGCAGCCGTGGACTGTTCCTGGCCAGCGCGTGGGAGCGCGCAGCTTGGGCCGGCACGATGCTCGCGAAGCTGCTCCCCGGACCGATCTGGCGCCGGGAACGCATCGCCTTCTTCCTCCGGGCGAACAGCAAGCTGTACGAATCGCTCGGCAGCCGGCGCTTGCAATTCGAATATTACGACCTGATGGTGCCGATGAAGCGCCATCTGGAGCGGCTCGCGGCCTATCAGCCGACCATCCTCGCCGCGCCGCCGTCCGTGCTTCGCGCGATCGCGGAAGCGCAGCGCGACCGCCGGATCGCGATCCAGCCGAAGCGGGTCATCGCGCATGCCGAGGTGCTCGACCCGCTCGACCGCGCGATCATCGAAGGCGCGTTCGGCACGACGCTGCATCAAGTGTATCAATGCACGGAGGGATTCCTGGCCTGCACGTGCGCCTACGGCACGCTGCATCTGAACGAGGATATCGTCGCAATCGAGAAGGAGTATGTCGACGATTCCAAGCGGCGCTTCGTGCCGATCGTGACAGACTATACGCGCGTCACGCAGCCTATCGTCCGTTATCGGCTGAACGATCTGCTGACCGAATCGGGTGAACCGTGCCCGTGCGGGTCCGTCATGACGCCGATCGAGCGAATCGAGGGGCGCTGCGACGATATTTTCTACCTGCCGCATCGCAAGGATGCTTCGCCCGTACCGATCTACCCGGATTACGTGTCACGGGCGGTCATTGCGGTCGAGGGGATCGAGGAATATCGGGTCATCCAACGGGCGGACGACCAGATCCAGGCCGCGATCCGCGTATCGGACGGCATGGAGCAGCAGGCTGTCGAGCGGGCCGTCGAAGCTTCGCTGCTGCGTCTGTTCGAGCGCAGCGCGTGCAAGCCGCCTCGGCTCGCGTTCTCGGACTACCGATTCGAGGCGGGCGCTGTCAAGCTGCGCCGGATAGAGAGGAGCCAGCCCGATGCGGCACAGCGTCACGCTCTATGACCGTTCGAATGCCGCGCGCATCCCCTGGCCGGATACGATCGAGGGCAGGCGCGCGAAGGCGTATCTGCAGCCGATGCTGGACCGCGGCACGCATACGTATATCGCGAACGCGCGGACGGAGCTCGTCATTGCGGTCATCGACCGCGACATTATCGTGCCCTGCACGGTGAACGATGCCGAGTACGACAATTCCTATGTCTGCTCGCCGTACAGCCATTATGTGCGCTATGCGAAGGAAGAGCTGTCGATGCTGCGCATGCCGCTGGCCGAGAAGCTGTTGTCGGCGCTGCTGAGCGGGATCGGAGGTCTATTCCGCCTGTCCCGCTTCAATCGGGTGGTGCACGCGAATAATTGGCTGCTCTCCACGAATCTGTATCCGTCCATGACGGCCTCGCAATGTACTGCCTTATGCGAGACGCTGCGGCGCGCGTATCCGAGCCACGCGATCGTGTTCCGTTCGCTGAACCGAACGGTGAACGCGGCGCTGCTTGATGCGCTCGTGGCTTGCGGCGGACGTGCGGTGGCCAGCCGTCAGATCTATCTGCTGGGCCCAAGCGATGCCGAATTCGGGGATGCGAAGGCCAGATGGCTGCTGAAGCGCGACTATGGGCTGTTGGACAAGCATGGCTATGCGATTATGGCCGGCGCCGATATGCCGGATAGCTGGGTGCCGCGCATTATGGAGCTGTATAATCTGTTGTATCTGGAGAAGTATTCCTACGAGAATCCGCAGCTGTCGGAGACTTTCCTAAGAACGGCCTTGCGGGACGGCACACTGGAAATCTACGGCCTCCATGCGGACGGGCGGCTCGATGCCGTGCTCGGCTATTATCGGCTGAACGGCGTCATGACGACGCCGCTCTTCGGGTACGATATCGGCCTGTCGCAGGACAGAGGCCTGTATCGTATGCTGTCGGCGGTGCTTCTACGGCTGGCACAGGCGAATGGGCATTTGCTGCATGAGAGCTCGGGGGCCGCGCAGTTCAAGCGAAATCGAGGCGCTCGGGCCGATCTGGAATACTCGGCCGTCTTCGACAAGCACCTCCCTTGGCATCGGCGATGGTGCTGGGTACTGCTGGAACGGCTGCTGAACGGCATCGGCGTGCCGCTTATGCAGCGCCTTAAGCTGTAAGCAATACGGCGCAACGATTATGAATAAGAAAAGCGGAGGGAGCGTTATGCGGGTGGGAGACAAGGTCGCGATCGTCACGGGAGCGTCCAGCGGTATCGGCATGCTGACGGCGCTGACGCTTGCGCGCAGCGGGTATCGCGTGATTGCGGCCATGCGCAGGCCGGAGCAGGCGGATGAACTGCGCCGCCGCGCCGAGCAGGCAGGCGTTGCGCACTTGCTGGATAGCAGGCAATTGGATGTAACGGATACCGCCGCGATCGAGCCGTTCGTGGAGGACGTTCATGCCGCTTACGGGCGTATCGACGTGCTCGTGAACAATGCCGGCATCGCAGTAGGCGGATTCGTGGAGGACGTGCCGCTAGCGGCCTGGCGCGAGCAGATGGAGACGAACTTCTTCGGGCTCATCGCCTTGACGCGAGCCGTGGTGCCGCGTATGCGCGCGCAAGCGAGCGGTACCATTATCAATATGAGCAGCGTTAGCGGCTTGATCGCTTTCCCGGGCTATGCGCCTTATGCGGCGTCGAAGTATGCGGTGGAGGGATTCAGCGAGAGCCTGCGCCATGAGCTGAGAACGCATGGCATCCGCGTCGTCTTGATCGAGCCGGGCGCTTACCGGACTTCGATCTGGGCGAAGGGACTGGCGCGCATGCATCGGTCTCCCGATACGCCCTATGCGCCGATGCTCGAAGCCGTGCTCCGCTTCTCGCGCAAGGCAGCCGACACGTCTCCCGATCCGCAGGAGGTTGCTGACCTGATCGGGCGCGTCGTACGCACAAGCAAGCCTCGCCTGCGCTACCCGATCGGACGCGGCATGCGGATGCTATTGCTAGGCAAGGCCATCCTGCCTTGGCGGCTGCTCGAGGGGCTCATCGCACTTGCATTGCGCCGCTAGCGCATCTCCGAACTGCCCCTAGCTTCATCTCAGATTAAATGCTAGAATCGACCCAAGGCCTTCTATCTTGATAGGAGGCCTGTATTACTATGGAGGGATGCCCATGTTCACGAAGCGAATCGCATGCATTAGCACGGAGAGAAGAATACCAGAAGGAGGCATTTACGATGAGCCATAGCATTGTGACCGACGGCGCAAGGAAGCAGCTCATCGAACAGCTTGTCTACTTCGACGAGAGCAAGATCGACTTTCTCAATCACTATTATCCCGCCTTCGGCAAAGAACGCGACAAGGTGGATAAGGTGCTTGGCGTATATACGCGTACCATCGAGCAGCAGCTCTCGGATAACGCGCAGCATTATCTGCATCACAACGTATGGATCGGCAGCCGCGTCGATCTGCACTATGTCGAGGATGGCGATAAGGAGCAATATACGATCGTCTTCCCGCATCTTGCCGACCCGGATCGCAATCGGCTCTCATTCCTCTCGCCGATCGGACTTCAGCTGCTGCTTGCTCGGACAGGTGAGCGCTATATGCTTACCGTTCCCTCGGGTGAAATCGAGGTTCACATCGATCGCATCGCCTATGTCGGGCTCGGTGAAGTCCGACCGTAACGGCGTACCGTCGAGTAGCGCATGGACGCTGTGATGCAGATCACTTCGCGGTTAGGTTATAATGGATTCAAATCCGTAAGCGGGGGTAACGCATGGCAGAAGAGAGATGGGCTTATTCGATATTGCGGCAGGTTCCGATGTTCCGGGATATGTCGACCGATGAAATGGAACAGCTGAGCCACTTCGCGATCAGCCGTTCCTATCGCAAGAAAGGCGTCGTATTCAGCGAAGGCGGGGACAAGGAAGCGGTGTTCTTCATTCAGTCCGGGCTCGTCAAGACGTATAAGACGGACGAGAACGGCCATGAGCATATTATGTCCTTCCTGCGTTCGGGGGATATGTTCCCGCATACGGGGCTATTCAATGCGAACCCGTATCCGGCCACGGCGGAAGCGATCGTCCCGACGGTGCTGCTCGCGCTGCCGATTAAGCCGTTCGAGCAATTCTTATATCATACGCCCGGCGTCGCGATCAAGATCATGCGCGTCATGAGCGAGAAGCTGAGCGAGCTCCAAGGCAAGCTGCAGGAGCTGACCGGGCAGGATGTGCAGAATCGCGGACAGTTGTTCCTACTGAAGCTAGTGGAGAACTACGGCAAGGACGTGAACGGCGAGATCCATATCGATATCCCGATGACGCACCAGGACTTTGCCAGCACGATCGGCACGACGCGGGAGACGGTGAACCGACTGCTTAACCAGCTGAAAAAAGAAGGCATCATGGATACGAGCCGCGCCGGGTTTGTCGTACACGATCTTGAGGCGCTGAAGCACTGGACCGAAAAGTAACTGCCGCTCCGGCAATCGCTTGACAGACCGCCCCGTCAGCCTCATGCTGGCGGGGCGGCTGCGCGCAGATGCCGTTCGATATAGCGGTAGAGGCAGATCGTGATAACGGCGGAGATCGGATAGGTCGGGATCGAGAATACGATCATCCATCCGGTATAGGTGAACACGCCTGCCAACACATTGATCCATTCGAAGAGCACCGAGACGGCTGTCCATGCGAGGATGTACCATACTTGGTTCTTGCCGCGGATCCGCCATTTATCGTACAGATACAAGAAGATGAACACGCATCCGGGATAGAGGAAGAGATGGATCATGGCAGCGGCAGGCTCATAGCTCTCATTGTCCGCGCAGTAGTATAACTGAAACGGCGTGCCGGCGATGGCGTAATCGATCGACTCGACGTATGCGATCGCGAATAACCAGATCATGAAGAACGTGAGCGGGCGAAAATGGCGGCGAATGAGCAGCGTTATGGCGAACACAATGACAGATGTCGCCAACATGAACCACTCGTTGCCGTCCCAGGTGAAATTCATGATTGCGCGAGCTCCTTCATCAATCGTATGCGGAATGCATGATACACCGCCAGCAGGATGAGGACGTAGAGACACCACCAGGCCAAGGTCCACCAGAGCTGCCATTCCGGCGTGTGCTGCAAGATGCCTAACCAATCCTCCAGCCATTCTAAGCCGACGAAGAAGACAATCGCGCATAACGTCCATCGCGATCGAGCCGATCTTCCGGCCGCGGCTGCATAACGATTCACATAGATCAGGGTGAAGACAGGGTAGAGCACGATTCGATTGAGCAGATGGGCGAGTTCCAGGCTTAATTGCTCAGAGACGACCATATACTTGATATTCATGAAGAAGAATGCCGAATAATTCTGATACAGGATGGTCGAGACCAGCCAGTACGTCAGGACTTCCAAGACATGGATCGATCGATGTTCGGAGCGGAAGAAGAGGATCAACGCAGCCAGATTGGCCAGTGCATAACTGATCAAGACGATCACCGGATAACGCCTCCGATCTTCGAGGAAGTCAAATAATGGTTCTATTGTTTGGCGTAACCTGCAATCGTATGCATGGCCGCATTCATATACCTTGACAGGAATATTCCGTGTAGGATATGTTAAATGCGACACGCCATCTCGTATAGACAACTAAGAAAGGGGGTTATGCGAATGGTATCGACTGCCGCCATGAGCGCGCTCGCCGAACCGAATCGCCTCCATATCGTCGAGCTGCTGAGGGACGGCCCTCGCGCAGTCGGCGAGATCGCCGATCAGCTACACCTGAACCAGCCGCAGACTTCCAAGCATCTGCGCGTGCTGTGCGAGGCCGGATTAACCGAGGTACACGCCGTCGCCAATCGACGCATCTATAAGCTGCGCCCTCAGCAATTCCAGGAGATGGACCGGTGGCTGGACAGCTACCGCAAGCTATGGGAGGAACGGTTCGACCGCTTAGACGAGTATTTGCGCGTGCTTCAAGCCCGTCAGCAAGAAGACGCGGGCCGCCAGAATAAGGATTAGCTCATACAATACCTCTTCGCATACCGGCTGATGCTGGCAGCGAAGAGGTTTTTTTGTGCTGTGCTTCCGCATGACAATTCTGTGTCGAATGCGACAAACTGTGCGCTGCCTCACAAATGTGAAGGTACTTCCATCGTACAGTGGGTGCACGGAGGTGTGGCAACAAATGACAACGATATACACAGGGGAAGAATCGATCGGCCAAATCGTGACCGAGCATCATGCAGCAAGCAATCTCTTGAAGGAATACCGTATTGACTTCTGCTGCGGCGGGGACCGCGCGCTGCGCGATGTGCTGCAGCAGCAAGAGATCGAGCCGACCGCATTCCTGAAGCGCTTGAACATGATCGTCGCATTGGCCGAGCAGGATGACAGCGGCACGGATTACCGAAGCCTGTCGCTTGGCGAGCTGACGGCGCATATCGTGCACCGCCATCATGCTTACTTGAAGGAGGAGCTGCCGGTGCTGGGCGAGTTCGTGAGCAAAATTATGCGCGTCCACGGACCGAATCATCATGAGCTTAAGGAGCTGTACCACCTGTACTTCGATATGAAAGCAGAGCTCGATGAACATCTAGCCGCGGAGGAAGCGGGGATCTTCCCTTACATTCACGAGTACGAGCGGTCATCCTCGACTCGCGCGCTGGAGCAGGCCGTTCAGGCAATTGAGGTATTGGAGACGGACCATGATCAGGTCGGCGACATCCTGAAGCTGATGCGCACGGTCACGCACGATTATGCGCTGCCGCCTGATGCTTGCCGCACGTACACGCTCGCGTATCAGAAGCTGGAGCAGATGGAGTCCGACTTGTTCGAGCATATCCATCTCGAGAACAACATCTTGTTTCCGCGCCTGCTGGAAGCAGCCAAATCGTAAGCTTGGAATATGGTCGAACGCCGCACTGCGAATGCGGCGTTCCTTCCCTTATCGACGCATAACGGTCACATTCTGCTAGGATTCGTATAACGAGAGTGACTTTTCTCACAGAGCGCATTATCGGCCCTGTGTTTAACTATGTGTACCGCAATATGCCAAAGGAGAGAAATGACGATGGACAGAGCGTTCGCTTCCAAATTCGCCAAATCCGTATTCATCACCGTCTGCATGCTGCTCGTGCTCATGTATCTCGGTTCCCGCATGTTCACGCACATCGACCTGGCCTTGTACGGCTACATGGTCGGCACGATCGTGTTCGTATGCGGATTTTTCTACCGCTTCATCGCTTGGGGGGAGCGTCCGCCGACCAAGATCATTCTGAAGAAGGGACTAAGGCTGCTCTTCCGGAAGAGCACGCCGCAGACGACGGCCGAACACCTCGTTACCTACCGATTCATCTGGAATCGGGGCTGGTATCGCTGGACGCAGCACGTGCTGCTCGGCTGGGGCTGCATTCTGTCCTGCTTCGTCACGTTCCCGCTCGTATTCGGCTGGATGTACTTCACGATGGCCGACAATGGCTATTATTCGGTCGTCGGCTTCGGGATCGATCTGATGACGGTCAAAGCGGACGGCATCATCGCGTATCTCTTCTACAACGCGCTGAACATCACGGCCTTCATGGTCATCGGCGGCGTGTGCATGGCCTTGTACCGCAGGCTGAAGGATATGCAGGCCCGCGCCGAGCAGACGTTCGTCTACGACTTCCTGCCGCTGTACCTGCTGCTGTTCGTGAGCATTACGGGGCTGATGCTGACGTTCGTCAATATTTTCATGCATGGCTGGGGGCATCCCGTCATCACGTTGATCCATCAATGGTCGGTCATCCTGACGCTGACCTACTTGCCGTTCGGCAAGCTGGCGCATATCCCGTTCCGTCCGATGAGCGTCTTCGCCCGCAATTACCGCGAGCATTACGGTCAGCAGGCGATGCAGCCATGCAAGGTATGCGGCACGCAATTCGTGTCGGTCGAACAGTCGCAGGACGTTATCGATGTGCTCAGTCAGAATCGCATGCAATTCGATATGAAGGACGGCTTCAACCTGGCAGAGCTCTGCTTGCCTTGCCGCCGCAAGTACCGGATGTCGCGCTTTACCGGCGTCCCGACGCATAAGATCCCGGTCAAGGAGGCCAACCAGAATGCCAGAGGATAAGATCATCCCCGTTCAAGATAAGTTCTTCAAGATCATCCCGAACGTGACGCATCCGAACGAGAAGCTTGTTCCGACGCACTGCTCGTACTGCGGCATGCAATGCGGGATGAACCTGCGGGTGAACACGTCCACGAACAAGATCATCGGCGTCGAGCCGCGCTACGATTGGCCGGTTACGCTAGGCAAAATGTGTCCGAAAGGCGTGACCGCGTATCAGCAGACGAACCACGACGACAGATTGCTGCGGCCGCTCATCCGGGACGATGCCTCGAAGAAGGGAACGAAGGAAGGCTTCCGCGAAGCGAGCTGGGAGGAAGCGTACGACCTCATCGTGCGCAAGTTCCAAGGGCTGCAAGCCGAATACGGCAAGGATTCGCTGTCGGTGTTCAGCGGCGTATCCATGACGAACGAGAAATGTTACTTAACGGGCAAGTTCGCGCGCGTCGCCTTGCAGACGCGGTACATCGATTATAACGGCCGATTCTGCATGTCGAGCGCTGCGGCGGGCTTCATGCGCACGTTCGGCGTCGACCGCGGCTCGACGCTGCCTTGGACGGACCTGCATGAGACGGATTGCCTGTTCATTGCAGGCAGTAATACGGCGGAATGCCATCCGACCTCGATGTTCCGCGTGTGGGAGGTGCAGAATCGCGGCGGCTACTTGATCGTCGCCGATCCTCGCGAGACGCCGATCGCGCGCCGTGCCGACATTCATCTGGACCTTCGTCCGGGCACGGACCTGGCGCTGGCGAACTGCATGGTGAACCTGATCATCCAGAACGGGCATGCGGACCGCGCGTTCGTCGATGCGCATACGAACGGATTCGACGAGCTGGCTGAATTGGTCAAGACGTTCACGCCGGAATACACGAGCGAGATTACGGGCGTTGCCCCCGAGAAGCTGATCCGCGCCGCTGACATTTACGGTAAAGCGCCGAATGCGATTGTCATGTTCGCAAGAGGCATCGAGCAGCAGCAGAAGGGTTCCGACAACGTGTCGGCGTACACGAACATGGCGCTCGTCACCGGCAAGATCGGCAGGCCGAAGGCAGGCGTCGCGACGTTCACGGGCCAGGGCAACGGCCAAGGCGGCCGCGAGCACGGCCAGAAGGCGGATGCTTTGCCGGGGTACCGCAAGATCACGAATCCGAAGCACGTCGAAGCGGTCAGCAAGGTGTGGGGCATCGACCCGTCGGAAATGCCGGGCCCCGGCGTATCCGCCTATGAGATGTTCGAGCTGATGGAACAGAAGACGATCCGCGGGCTGTACCTGCTCTGCTCGAATCCGGCCGTATCGGCGCCGAATGCGAACTACGTGCGCGCCGCGCTGAAGTCGCTCGACTTCATGGTCTGCTCGGACATCTACCTGTCCGAATCCGCGGAATTCGCCGACGTCGTCCTGCCGTCCGTCACCTGGTCGGAGGATGAAGGCACGGTGACGAACCTGGAAGGACGCATTATCAAGATCAACAAGGCGCAGGAGCCGATCGGCGAATCGAAGCCGGACTGGCTGATCGAGGTGGAGCTGGCAGAACGGCTGGGACGCGGGCAATATTTTCGCCATCTGAAGACAGCGAAGGACGTAAACGACGAGTTCCGCTTGGCATCCAAGGACGGGTATGCCGATTATTACGGCGCGACTTGGGAGAAAATCGAGCGGCAGAACGGCGTCTTCTGGCCCTGCAAGAACGAGGAGGATCCCGGGACGCCGCATATGTTCCTCGACAAGAAGTTCTATCATGCCGACGGCAAAGCGCTGTTATGCGCGCTGCCTTACCGGCCGCCGGCAGAGGAGCCCTGCGAGCAATATCCGCTTCGCCTCACGACCGGCCGGGTCGTCTATCACTACTTGTCGGGCAATCAGACCCGCCGGATTCCGTTCCTGCGCGATATGTGCCCGGAGCCTTACGTCGAGGTGCATCCGGAGACGGCTGCCTTGTACGGCATCGGGCATGATGAGATGGTGCGGCTCTACACGAGGCGCGGCGAAGCCCGCTATAAGGTCAAGATTACGGAAGCGATTCGCCAGGACACGGTGTTCGTGCCGTATCACTTCGGCCATGATCAGTCGGTTAACCTGTTGACGATCCCGGCGCTCGATCCGATGTCCAAGATGCCGGAATTCAAAGCCTGCGCGGCGCAAATCGAGAAGGAAGCGGTGGTCGTACGATGAAGCATCATCTATATATCGAGATGGACAATTGCATTGGCTGCCGCAGCTGCCTGGCTGCCTGCACCCAGTGCGGGGGGCACGACGAGCGGAACCGGAACTACGTCTACGACGTGAACCCGCTCGTCGACCGCCAGACGATTCCGCTCATGTGTCTGCACTGCGTCAATCCGGCCTGCGCGAGAAGCTGCCCGGCACAGGCGATCCAGATCACGGACAGCGGAGCGGTATTGTCCGCGCTCGTCGAGAAGTGCATCGGCTGCCAGAACTGCACGATCGCTTGCCCGTATGGCATCCCGAAGTTCGACGAAGAGCAGAACCTCATGTACAAGTGCGACCTGTGCTATGACCGGACGAAGGATGACATCCCGCCGATGTGCGCGTCGGTCTGCCCGACGAATACGCTGCAATGGCTGACGGAGGATGAGCTTGCGGCGAAGAAAGAGCAGCATGTGCTGGGTAAATGGGTAGCAAGCCACGAGCCGTTCGACCCGCTCGAAGGCGAGACGAACGTGAAAATAAGCCTGCCAGGCATCTTACAAGGCAAGCAGAAGCTTTTTAGTTAAGAGAGGAGGGGCTGTTATGAGCACGGATAAGGGCGCGAAGGATCAGGCGCTGCCGTTCGAGGAAGACAATTATACCCATAATATCCGTAAGTCAGGCGAGCGCAAGCTCGACCGGCGCGGCTTCATGAAGCTGATGGTCGGCGCCGCAGGCCTATTCGCCGTGTCGACGCTGCCGTGGGGCGCGATCGCCGCGAAGGAATTAACGGGGTTAAGAAAAAAGTCGTACGACGCGAAGAAGATTGCCGATCTTAGCAGTATCGGCGTGGGTGAGGCCGTTGAATTCGCCTACCCGGGGAAACATGATACGGCGCTGATGGTCCGCCTCTCCGAGACCGAATTCAAGGCCTACCATAACGCTTGCACGCATCTGAAATGTCCGGTCTTCTGGAGCAAGGAAGAAGGCGAGCTCGTCTGTCCTTGCCATCACGGCTTCTTCGACGTCCATACCGGCAATCCGACTGCCGGGCCGCCGAAGCGTCCGCTTCCCGAGGTGCTGCTGAAAGCAGAAAATGGCGCGATCTATGCGACGGGAGTGAAGCGGTATGAAACGTAGCTGGCGCGGCGTCATCCTGTTATGCCTTGTGCTGCTGTTGAACATTATTTTCACGCAGCAGACGGTGAACGCCTTCTTCTATGATCGATACGTAACGGTGCTGCTATTCTGCGGCTTGAACGTGCTGACGTTCCCGCTTGCCCTCTGGATCTATCGCAAGGAGCGTGATCGCGTATGAATGTTAACAAGGGCGCGCGGCAGCTGCCGCTGCAGACTGTAAGTCTTGTGCTAGGCTTCATGGTATGGGTCATTCTATCCTCGCTCATGCCTTTCATTAAAGAAGAGATTCAATTGACGCCGGGGCAGCTGACTTGGGTAACGGCGATTCCGATCTTGCTCGGCTCGGTGCTGCGCATTCCGATCGGCTATTGGACGAACCGCTTCGGCGCGCGCCAGCTGTTCATGATCAGCTTCGTGCTGCTGCTCGCTCCCGTCTTTTGGGTCAGCCAAGCGGATTCGTTCTTCGATCTGGTGATCGGCGGCTTGTTCCTCGGCATCGGCGGCGCCGTGTTCTCCGTCGGCGTCACCTCGCTGCCGAAGTATTACGCGAAGGAACGCCATGGATTCGTCAACGGCATCTACGGCATCGGCAATCTGGGGACGGCGCTCTCGTCGTTCGGTGCGCCCGTGCTGGCGAGCCAGATCGGCTGGTCCAAGACGGTCTTGGCGTACAGCGTGCTGCTGATCGTGATGGCGGCCTTGAACTTCCTGCTCGGCGACCGCGAGGAGCCGAAGGTGGCGACATCGCTCGGCAAGCAGATTCGCGACGTGTATAAGAACGAGAAGCTGTGGCTCCTATGCTTGTTCTACTTCATCACGTTCGGTTCTTTCGTCGCGTTCACGGTCTATTTGCCGAATTTCTTGGTCTCGCACTTCGAATTGGCGAAGGTCGATGCCGGCATGCGCACGGCAGGCTTCATTCTGCTGGCAACGGCCATGCGTCCTGTCGGCGGATGGCTGGGCGACCGTTTCAACCCGTTCAAGATACTGATGCTCATATTCGGGGGCTTGACGGTCGCGGCCGTGCTGCTATCCTTCGCGCCGGATATGACCTGGTATACGGTGGGCTGCTTGACCGTGGCTTTATGCGCAGGTACGGGGAACGGGACGATTTTCAAGCTGGTGCCGCTCTACTTCACGAAGCAAGCCGGCATCGCGAACGGGGTCATCTCGGCGATGGGCGGCCTTGGAGGCTTCTTCCCGCCGCTCATGCTGACGCTGCTCTTCAGCATCACGGGACACTATGCGATCGGCTTCATGGCCTTGTCGCAGGTTGCGCTCGCGAGCCTGATCCTCGTCGTATGGCTGTTCTACCAAGAGAAGTTAAGCCTGTCGCAGCGGATCATCGAGCACACGGTGGAAGGCATCATGGTGACCGATCTGACGGGGACGATAATATCGGTCAATGCGTCGTTCACGCGATTGACCGGTTATTCATCCGCCGAAGCGGTCGGCAAGAAGCCGAGCTTGTTGAAGTCCGGCAGGCAGAGCCGCGAATTCTATGATGCCCTATGGGAGACCATTAGGGAGCAGGGCTTCTGGCAGGGCGAGATCTGGAACCGCAAGAAGAACGGCGACATCTATCTGGAGTGGCTGACGATCAGCGCCGTGCGCAATGACGCCGGCGACATCGTGCACTATACCGGCATGTTCAGCGACATTACCGAGCAGCGCAGCGCGCGTGCGGAGACGGAGGAACAAAGTGCCTAGCGAATATGCAATCGACCTGGTCTTCATTCGTCCCGATACGGACACGGAAGGCTTCCATTCCGAAATTGAGCAGGAGATGGAACGCATCGTCGGCAAGAGCGGCAAGTGGTACGCGGAGCGCAAAAAGCAGGACGCGCTCGATGTCTCCGTCGTGCAGTTGAACGGACTGACGGTGCTGGACACCGAAGCAGAAGTCATCGAACAGTTGGAGGGCCGCATGACATCGCCTTGCTGGGACTGGCTGAGCGGCTACCGTCTGGAGGTCATCCCGAAGGAAGAAGCCGGCTGCTGCGCGATGAAGCGCAAGCAGGGAACCGCATGAGCCTTCCGATGGGGGAGATGAAAGAGAGGAATGAAATGGACGAGATGGATGCGGTGAACGAGCTGGAGAAGAAGTTGGCTGCATGGCAGGGCCGATTCATCGAAGTGCGGATTGTCGATCTTGCCGGCGAGGATCCAATCGCGCCGCCGCGGGTCGAGATGCTGCATCATGCCGTCGTGTTGGAGGATGGCGGGATGCTGCAGTTCTATTTTAACCCGCAGCAGTTCTTGTCGGTTCCGCTGTTCGATGAGGGGCTTACGAGCTGTAGCGACCGGATGCTGCGTTCGGAGGATAAGCATGCGAACCTGGTCTATGAAGTGCGATTGATCTGAAGAGAAGCTTGCCGAGCGATCCGTTCGGCAAGCTTTTTTATTCGGATATGCGATAGGCGCGATCGGTTTGTGACCCCCGTCACAAACCCTATTCCCGTTCCGTTCTACAATGCGTGTAACGAGAGAAATCCATATTGAATAAGGGAGTGATCGGTATGAGTGAGCCACGTACGGTGGAATTGGATGTAAGGCCTCATCTGCGCAAGAAGCTGGAGCCGTTCCAGCTCATTATGGATGCGGTGAAAAGCTTGGAGAAGGACGACACGTTCGTGCTGCATGCGACGTTCAAGCCGACACCGCTCCTGATGGTCATGAAGGGCAAAGGCTATCGCAACACGGTGCATCAAGTGGCCGAGGACCATTGGGTCACGACATTCGTACACAAGAGCCGACCGATGCCGGACGAGTCCGTGGGTGAAGAAGCGGATAAGGAAGCGGCACTCAATACGGCGGACGCCGATGGGGATGCGCACGGCAATGGCGAGCCCTCTGTCTTCTTGCTCGACAACCGCGGTATGCAGCCGCCGGCACCGATGATCCGCACGTTGAAGAAGCTTGAGCAGGCGCAAGCCGGCGATACCGTCATCATTCATAATGACCGGGTACCGATGTTCTTAATCGAAGAGCTGCAGTCGCTCGGTTACGGCTACGAGATCGAAGAACAGGAAGACGGGTCGGCTAAGGTTGCCATTCAGAAGTCGTAGCTCGAAAAGCATTTGACGATAGACGCTTGGAGGTGCTGGGATGTTTCGACTGCCGTTCGCATTCATTATTACCGGGATGATCAGCTTCGTGCTGTTTCATCTGCTCACGCTGACGAACTTCGCCGGATGGGCAGCCGAAGCCCCGCGAGGTCCGGAGGGTTGGTTCCATACGCACTTGATCGTCCTTGGCTGGGCGACGATGATCGCGATGGGCGCCGTCTATCAATTGATTAACGTCGTCCTGCAATCCGACTTGTACAGCACGAAGCTCGGCTTCGTCCACTATGGCTTGTTCACGATCGGCACGACAGGGCTGCTCGCCGGCTTCCGCACAGTGAATACGCAGTGGATCGCGATATTCGCGACGATCGCGAGTGCGGGCATTCTGTTATTCGCCGTCAATATCGGCATGACGCTCTGGCGGGCGAGGCAGTGGAATACGATCACGATTAGCACGGCCTGCGCGGTCGGCTATTTATGCCTAACCGCAATCAGCGGCATGCTGATGGGCTTGAACTTCCGCTTCGACTTTCTCGGCATGGCCCATGAGCAGCTGTTCGGCGCCCATATCTGGCTCGGGACGGCCGGCTGGTTCGGCATGCTGATTACGGGATTCAGCTACAAGCTGCTGCCAATGTTCTACCTGTCCCATGATTATCCGGAGAAGCTGCAGTTCGGCGTGCTCGCGCTGTGGAACGCTGCCGTCGTACTGGGGGCGACTTCATTCTTGAGCGGCGCGCAGGGGCTGCTAACGGTTGCGCTTATCGCGATGACGGCAGCGCTCATGCTGTACGTGTTCCATATGGAACAGATCAAGAAGCGCAAGCACAAGAAGACGCCGGGAGCGGGCATCGCTTGGACCATTTGGTCCGCGCGGACGCTGCTTGTGACAGCTGCCGCAGGCAGCGTGCTGTACGCCATCGATCCGGCTTTCGTCATGCAGGGATCCATGCCGGTATTGTTGCTATGGATGTATCTGTACGGATGGGTAGCGATCACGATTCTTGGCTATCTGTCCAAGATCGTGCCGTTCCTCTGGTGGACGCATAAGTACGGTCCGCTCGCCGGCAAGCAGAAGGTGCCGACGATGGGGCAGCTGCTGGCTGAGAAGCCGATTCATTGGGGGCTTGCGGCCGTGATCGTCTGTTTGGTTGGTGTACTCGTCGGCCTTGGATTGAATGCCGCGGCTGTCACGATGACAGCGGGATCGCTGCTCTCGCTGGCGGCAATCGGGTATATGGCGCAGATCGCTTATGTTTTTAGGCGATAGGATTCAGGAGGTAGTAGCTAGTAGGCAGTAGGCAGGACACAGGAGCAACGACAGCATTACAGGAGGGATTTGCGATGATGGATACGAATCAGCAAAAGGAAATAATCGACCGTATCATGGCTGCGCTTGGCGAGGTGTACGACCCTGAGCTCGGCGTGAATATCGTCGACCTCGGCTTGGTCTATGGCGTTCGCTTCGAGGATGGAGCGGCACATGTCTGCATGACGCTTACGACACCGGGCTGCCCGATGCACGACATGATGACCGGTGGCGTAAGAGGGGCACTCGAAGGCATGCCGGAGATAACCTCGATCGAGGTAGAGGTCGTCTGGGAGCCGCGCTGGAACCCAAGCATGATGACGGACAAGGCCAGGGATGAATTGAATTATATGTAATTACTGCAACGAGGACAAAGCATAACCGCTGTAACGGCTGCAGCTTCGTTCCATCTTGGAGCGGAGCTGCTTATATGCGTTATGCGTGAGCTGGTGCTCGAGCTGGTGCTCACCACTGTTATGCCTTGTCTGTTTCCCTTCTGACCACTATCCCATCGGCTCAGGAAAACCACGAACACTGCTATTCGGGTCCTAAACGATAAACTTAGATAGGAGAACCCGATAGATAGGAGAACCATAACGACGCTGTCGATGAAGTGAAGTTGAAGATGGAAGATTGGCACGGGACAACAGACCTGCCGAATAGCTGTGGTGGTCAGGCAAGCATATACGTTGTCTCGCGTGGGTTATGTTCATATTGGCTAAAGGAAAAGGACGTATAGCGGTTTCGATTCCTCGCAATATAGTATTCTGGGGGGAACACGCGAGCGTACTTCTTCTTAACGAGTGCGGCATACGTGATTCGAGAGAACTGCACGCAAATCGCTGCAATTCGTTCGAAAAGCGGCTTGTGTGTAGTTGCAGCCAGGTTCAGTCGGCAGCAATATTCATCCAAGTACGCGTTCAAATGCTTGCCGCCCAATCCATGAAACGTTGCATTGAGCCATCTGCCTGCCTGCGCGCATACCTGTCGAATTAACGGCTGTTTGTTGGTAGAGTAGCTGCTTTTTCGCCCGTGGATGTCGGCTTGCTGATCAATGAACTGCTGCGCAAAAGCTTCGCGTGCGCGGTTCAGCGGGTAGTTGCCGTCGCAATGCTGATCCTCAACCGTCTTGATCTTCATTTGCAGAACTTCGTCATGATCAGACAGCGAAACCGCGGCAATCAATGGGTGCTCCTCGGGATGGCGATAAATGGTCGGATTGTGGGGGCTGCCGTATTTGCCATTGTTCATTCGTACAGTCCCTGTCAACAGTTGCCGATCTTCGTATTGTCCTAAGGAATGCCTGATCTTATGAAGCATGAGCCATGCCGTCTTATAAGTGACTTGGATGGTCCGAGCCAACTCAACTGCTGTGGTGCCCTGCGTGAGACGTGCAACGAGATCGATTGCAATGAACCATTTGGCCAGCGGCGTCCGGCTGCCTTCCATGATCGTGCCCACGATCAAGGAAGTCTGATGCCGGCAATCCGCACACTCGAATATCGGATGCCTGCGCGTTTGAGTGATGTAGCAACGGCCGTAGCCGCATCGTGGACACACGTATCCGTTGGGCCACTTCAACTGGAAAAGCCTATGGACGGCTTGAAGCTCCAACTCGGCGTCCGTTAGTTTGTGTTGCTGTTGTGCGGTATTAACCATTGGTGCACCACCCTCATCGGAACATTTGTTCTGTATCCATTATAACAAACGTATGTTCCCCTTTCAATTGATATCTGGAAATTATTAATTACTTTTTTTATTTAGAGCTTTAAGGGTGAATAGGGGTGGGGGGTACCCAATTCTGAGTAATGGGGATAGTGGTCAGAAGTTAGGGATGGGGTAGTGGCAGTCATCCATCCTGATTGGAAGGGATAATGGGCAGAAGGAGAATACGGGGGAGTGTAAGCGTAACGGCCTGCATACGAGGGCAATGCGGCTAAGTTGATTACGCAGGGCGGCACTCGGGCATAATGTCGTCTAGAGGTGATGCAGGCATGAACAGCGGACATGACGAGACTGCCGAGCTCGAAGGCGCGGAATTGATCGAAGTGCTGCAGCAATCGCTGGACAAGGAGAATGATCTGCTGCGGACGTACGTGATGACCGCTGAACGCATCCATGACGATGCGGAGTTGAAGGAGCGGCTGCATAACTTCGCGGAGGGCAACGCGAAGCGCTCGAAGCAGTTGATCGACGTGATCGCCGGCTTACAAGAGAAATAGGTGCGAAACGGACGGACGGTTCAGGGCTTCCCGCGGACTGTCCTTTTTTTCATTGCTCAGCTAGGGGGCTTGATGTGCTATCATAGGACTAATGATAACCATAGGAACCCTATGACAAGCAAGGAGCAACGTCAATGAATGCCTCGCCGATTCAGAAATTCAAAGCCGATTTCTTCAAAGCGCTCGCCCATCCGATGCGAATTCGCATTCTGGAGGTATTAAGCGAGGGCGATCGCAACGTTAACGAGCTTCAGACCATTCTCGGCTCCGAGGGCTCGGCTGTATCGCAGCAACTGGCTGTACTGCGCAACAAGAACGTCGTGTACGGCATTAAGGACGGGACGAACGTCATCTATTCGCTGCGCGATCCGCTCATTAAGGATTTACTCGTCGTTGCGAAGCAGATCTTCAACAACCATTTGGTCGACGCGATCTCGATGCTTGAGGACATGCAGAATACGCAGAATACGCCTTGACCGTATCGGATATTTCCGTTTGACAACATGCGTGAACGGGAGTACCATACCTGTATATTCAAATAATCAGATATATGAATAAACAGAAGAAGGTTGAGAGCATGATTGGAACGGGAAGATTCGAAGGTTATCACGCAGCCTTATTCCGTAAGGATCTCATCTCGGGCTTCATCGTCGGTGTCATTGCCATTCCGTTAGGAATGGCTTTTGCCATTGCATCCGGCGTAGACCCGCAGTACGGCATCTACACCACGATTATTGCCGGCATCCTCATCTCGTTATTCGGCGGTTCCAAATTCCAGATCGGCGGGCCGACCGGCGCGTTCATCCCGATCCTACTTGCCATCGTCATGCAGTATGGTTACGAGAACCTGTTGATTGCCGGGCTGATGGCCGGCGTATTCCTCGTGCTCATGGGCGCGTTCAAGCTTGGCAGCCTCATCCAGTTCATCCCGCGGCCGGTCACGATCGGCTTCACGGCAGGCATTGCCGTTATTATTTTCTCCGGTCAGATCGGCAATTTCCTAGGGTTAACGGGGCTCGAGCGGCATGAGAGTTTCATCGCGAACATGCGGGAGATTCTCCGGCACTTGGATTCGGTGAACGTCTACAGCGTCATGACGGCGCTGATCTGCCTTGCTTGCGTAGTGCTTACGCCGCGCGTCCTGCCTAAAGTGCCGGGCTCGCTGGTCGGCTTGGTCGTGTCCACCGTCGCGGCAGGGTTGTTGTTCGATGGTCAGGTGGCAACGATCGGCACGGCATACGGCGCGATCCCGACAGCGCTGCCCGCATTCAGCATACCGGATATTACATGGGCAAGAGTCGTGGAGTTGATCCGCCCAGCGCTGATTATCGCGTTCTTGGGCGGTATCGAGTCGCTATTGTCGGCCGTCGTCGCAGACGGCATGACGAAGAGCCGGCATGACAGCAACCGGGAATTGATCGGCCAGGGCATCGCGAACATCGTCACGCCGCTGTTCGGGGGCATTCCGGCGACAGGCGCGATTGCCCGAACCGCCACGAACATTAAGAACGGCGCCGTGTCGCCGATATCCGGCATCATTCATGGGATCGTCGTGCTGCTCGTACTGCTGCTGTTCGCCCCATATGCTTCGTCTATTCCGCTCGCGTGCATGGCGCCGATTCTGATGGTTGTTGCGTGGAATATGAGCGAACGCAAAGCTTTTCGGCATGTTCTGTTGACGAAGACGAGCGATACTGTGGTCTTGGTCGCGTCATTCGTTCTGACCGTCTTGACGGATCTTACAACAGCCGTTGAGGTCGGGTTCCTCCTGGCCATCGTGATGTTCGTCAAGCGGATGAGCCAATCGTTGAAGGTCGATAAGGTGCTGCCTGATCCGGACGATAAGCATCACAAGGTAAGGGCACATATGGTCACCGAGGAGAGAGACTGCCCGCAGATCCGGATTCATACCATCGAGGGGCCGTTATTCTTCGGTGCCGCGGGCCGGTTCGAGCAGACGGTTGCGGACGACATCCGGCACCAGCCCGCCGTGCTGTTGCTGCGGATGAGCAAGGTGCCAGTACTCGATACGACAGGAGCGGCAAACTTGTCCAGCCTGCTTGCCAACTGCGAGCAGTACGGAGGGCAGGTTCTAGTATCCGGCATTCAGCCGCAGCCGCTCGACATGCTGAGACGTACGGGTCTCGATGTACGAATCGGCGAGGCGCATCTGTTTGCGCATACCGGGCATGCGATCGCCTATGCGCTATCGCAGTTGAATCGCGAACGCTGCCTAGGCTGCCGACATCGAGCATTCAGCGAGTGCGAGTCGTTCTCGAAGGCAAGGCCGGCTGCAGATCGCGGCCTGCCGGCAAGCGCCGGAAGCGTGCAGCTTGGCCAATTCTAGCTTCAGTCCGCTGCGAGCATCAGGTGCTTAGGCGCATGGATTCCCAAGGCAAGTAGGCATAATAAGGGGCAACAACCTGCCTAAGGGGGATATGCATGCGCCGGAATGTTCAACTGCCGCTGCAGACGGCAAGCTTAACACTTGGTTTCATGGTCTGGGTCATCCTGTCGTCGCTGATGCCATTCATCCGCGAGGATCTTGTGCTGACGGCCGGACAGGTCGCGTGGGTAACCGCGATTCCCGTTCTGCTCGGTTCGCTGCTGCGCATCCCGATCGGTTATTGGACGAATCGGTACGGCGCAAGGCCGATGTTCACGATCAGCTTCCTCATGCTGCTTATACCGATCGGCTGGTTAAGCTTCGTTGCCGACACCTTCGGCGCGCTCATCGTCGGCGGGCTCTTGCTCGGGATCGGTGGAGCGGTATTCTCGGTCGGGGTCACCTCGCTGCCGAAGTATTACCCGAAGGAACGGCACGGCTTCGTGAACGGTATTTATGGCGTTGGTAATTTAGGTACAGCATTGTCCACGTTCGGTGCGCCGATTGCGGCCGGCGCGATCGGGTGGAAACGCACCATTCTGCTCTACAGCGTGCTGCTCTTGCTCTTCGCCGCGTTGAACTTCTTCCTCGGTGATCCGCAGGAGGAGAAGAGCCGCACGTCGCTCATGATGCAGATCCGCTCCGTCTATCGAGACGAGAAGCTGTGGCTGTTGTGCCTGTTTTATTTTCTCACGTTCGGCAGCTTCGTTGCGTTCACCGTCTATCTGCCTAACTTCCTCGTGACGCACTTCGGCCTCTCGAAGGTGGATGCCGGTCTTAGGACTGCCGGCTTCATAGCCCTCGCAACGTTCATGCGTCCGGTCGGCGGCTGGCTGGGCGATAAGTACAATCCGTTCAAAATTCTGATGCTCGTCTTCGCAGGTCTGACGCTATCGGCCATTCTGCTGTCCTTCGCGCCGGATATTACGTTGTACACGATCGGCTGCCTGACGATTGCGCTGTGCGCGGGGACGGGGAACGGCACGATTTTCAAGCTGGTGCCGATGTACTTCTCGAAGCAGGCAGGCATTGCGAACGGCGTGATCTCGGCTATGGGAGGCATGGGGGGGTTCTTCCCGCCGCTCGTGCTGACGATCATTCATGGCGCGACCGGCCAATATGCGATCGGCTTCATGGCGCTGTCCCAATTCGCGCTTGCCAGCCTGATTCTCGTGTTCTGGCTGTTCTATCAGGAGAAGCTGTCGCTGTATGCGAATCTGATTCGTTCGACGAAGCAGGGACTGATGGTGACGGATCTCTCGGGGACGATTACGGCGGTGAACGACGCCTTCGCCGAACTGACGGGGTACGGGAAGGAAGAAGTGATCGGCAAGCGGCCGAGCATTCTGAAGTCTGGCAAGCAAGGCCCGGATTTCTACGCGTCCATGTGGGAGTCGATCCGGGAGCGCGGTTTCTGGCAGGGCGAGATCTGGAATCGCAAGAAGAACGGCGACATCTACCTGGAGTGGCTGACGATCAGCGGCGTCAAGAACGACTCGGGCGAGCTGAAGCAATACGCGGCGCTGTTCAGCGACATAACTTCATATCGCAAGTAGCTATCTATAGCTGTTTGTTTGTGGGGCGGTGGCTGCTTGGCTGGCGGGCATGCGTGGAGTCGTGCGTGTGCCGCGCAAGCAAGTAGGGCCTACGAGGGCGTACTTTGAGTGCCGGGGCTGGTGTGAGATGTGAACTAAGGCCTGACAGGCCTTACTTCGCTGGTGAAACATGTTGCGGACGGCTGGTGATGCGCAAGTAGGGCCCGAAAGGGCGTACTTTGGGTGCTGCGGTGAGTGCGGGATGCAAAGTAGGGCCCGCTGGGCCTTACTTTGCTATTGCGAGAGTGTCGAGGGCAGCAGGAATTAGCAAAAATCGCCAATGTCGGAGTTGCACGCTTGCGTGGATAGCAAATTGTACAATCACTCGAACGCGAAAAGCGCCTTCATCCTGCTCCTCCCATACGAACAGCCCGCAGCGCTTCGATCGTGAAGCCTGCGGGCTGTTTGACGTTCATTGGGCGGCAGCGTGTTCGTCCGCCATGATGCGCGCGATGCGGCCGGCGACGATACGCAGTTGGCGCCCGGTCTCGCTGCTGTCCGGGTAGATGCCCGGACCAGCCTCGCTGCTGCGGGATTGCAGCTCGAACGGGAGCCTGGCCCATACTTCGCTCCGCAGCGATTCCTTCAGCTTGTCGCCGCCATGCTCCCCGAGCAGATTGATGTAGGTGCCGCAATCCGGGCAAGGGAGATATGCCATATTCTCGATCACGCCCAGCAGCCGATTGCCGGTCCGTGCCGTCATCGCGCCTGCGCGAAAAGCGACCTCCGACGCGACGTCATGCGGCGTCGTGACGATCAGCTCGTTCGCGCCGCTGCCGAGCATGCTGTGAAGGTCGAGCGGCACGTCGCCGGTGCCCGGCGGCATGTCGAAGAGCAGGATGTCGAGCTCGCCCCAATCGACTTGATTCAGGAACGTATTCAAGACGCGTCCGAGCATCGGTCCGCGCATGACGACAGGCTGATTGTCCGGCCGCAGGAACCCGGAGGACATCAGCTTCACGCCGTGCCGCTCAATCGGCTTGATCCGGTTCTGCTGGGACGTATCCGCGTCCGGCTCTCCGCGCACGCCCATGATGGCCGGAATGCTGAAGCCGTAAATGTCGGCGTCGATCAGGCCGACGCGCAGCGATTGTTCGGCAAGCGCTATCGCGAGATTCGCCGCGACGGTGGACTTGCCGACGCCGCCCTTGCCGCTGACGATCGAGAGATAGAACGGTGTGCTAACGATGGTGACCAACCTCCGATCTGACTTGAGCAACTGCTCAATCCCAGCGTTGCCATATTCATCGAACATCAGACATCTGCATGTCCAATGCATGGAAAAGGCGCAATCCGGCAACCTTACAACGAGATTGACGATGCATGACGGAGGAGGGTTATCGCGTGAAGAAATCGGTCGTTCAGCCGGCTATGAACTATCCCGGCTCCTTCGCGAACAAGGCGCTGCGCAACATCCTGATCGTCGTGTTGATCACGGCGATCTCGGTCTATGTCGGCTCCGAGCAGCTGATGCACGTCGACCTGGCGCTCTCGGGCTATCTTGTCGCGACCGTGCTCTGCTTTGCGCTGTTCGCCCTGCGCATCACGGCGTGGACGCTGCGTCCGCCGACGCGCAGGCTCTGGAAGCAGGGGCTGCGGCTCATGACGAGCGCCAAGGGATGGCGGCACATGTTCGCCTCGCTCGGCAAAAATATCGGGGCACAAGACTTCATTCATAAGCGCTCGATCTATAGAGGGCTGCAGCATGTGCTGATCTCATGGGGCGTGCTGTTCTCGTTCGGGATTACGTTCGCGCTCGTGCTGAACTGGATGCACTTCGAGCTGGTGGAGCCGCAGGTGTACGAGGTCGTCATTTTCGGCATCCCGCTGTTCCGCATGGGGGTTGATTCGTGGCTGGCCATCACGCTGTATCATGGCCTCAACTGGACGGGCATCGCCGTCATTATCGGCTGCGCGATGGCGATGATTCGCCGCGTGAAGGAGCGGGAGCAACTGGTCGAGCAGAGCAACGAGTACGACATGTTCCCGCTCGTGCTGCTCATCGCGATCTCGGTGACAGGCTCGCTGCTCACCGTGTCGGCGCTCTGGATGGAAGGCGTCTTCTATATGGGCATCGCGGTCGCGCACGAGATCACGGTCGTCGTCTTCCTGCTCTACTTGCCGTTCAGCAAGTTCTGGCATATCCCGCTCCGCTTCCTCGGCGCCGTCGTGCCCCTCTATCACGCGATGCATGAGGAGAAGAACTGCGTCAGATGCGGCACGACATACGCGACCCGGACGCAGATTGAGGACGTCCAGCATGTGCTGAAGGAGCGCGGCTTGAGCGCGCCGATCCAGAATACGCAGATGCACATGTCGGATATGTGTTCCGCCTGCCGGCGAATCAGCAACCGCATCGCGGCGTTCGGCGGTACCGTTGCGTTGGAGCGTTCGGACAGCACGCTTACGAACAACGGCCGCAACGGCCTGATCCAGCAGCCGCAGCCGCGCCTGCAGCCGCTCCAGCGGCAGAAGACTTGAAGGAAGAGGAGTGAGAAGCATGCATCCCCAGAACGCGGATTACGCGTACAAGACTTACGAACCGATCACGCGCGAAGGCGAGGAGCTCATCGCGACGCACTGCTGCTTCTGCGGCATGCAGTGCGGCATGAACATCCGCGTCGACCAGGCGACCGCCAAGGTCGTCGGCGTGGAGCCGCGGTATGATTTTCCGATGAACGGGGGGCGCCTCTGTCCGAAGGGGGTGTCTGCCTACCGTCAGGCAGAGCTCGGCGATCGGCTGCTCTACCCGATGGTCCGCAAGAACGGGGAGCTGACGCGCGCGACGTGGGATGAGGCGCTGGACCTGATCGTCAGCAAGATTCGCGCCATCCAGGCCGAGCATGGCAAGAATGCCGTCGGCATCTACAGCGGCTCGTCCATGACGAACGAGAAATGCTACATCATGGGCAAGTTCGCGCGGATCGGGCTCGGCACGAAGAACATCGACTATAACGGGCGGTACTGCATGTCGGCTGCCGCGACCGGCTTCAACCAGTCCGTCGGCATCGACCGCGGCTCGACGAATCCGTGGTCGGATATCAAGTTCGCCGACGCGCTGCTCATCGCGGGCTCGAACACGGCGGAATGCCATCCGCTCTCCATGCCCTATGTGTGGGGCGCGCGCGACAACGGCGCCAAGCTCATCGTCGTCGATCCGCGCGAGACGAAGACGGCGCTCGCGGCAGACCTTCACCTGAATCTGCGGCCGGGTACCGACATCGCGCTGACGAACGGCTTGATCCACGTGATGTTCCAGGAAAATCTTATCGATGAAGCGTTCGTCGCAGCGCATACGAACGGCGTCGAAGCGCTGCGCGAGCTGACCGCGAAGTATACGCCGGAGCATACGGAAGAAGTCACGGGCGTCGACAAACGCAAAATTATCGAGGCCGCGCGCATATTCGGCCAAGCGAAGAACGGCATGGTCATGTTCGCCAGAGGGGTGGAGCAGCATTCGACCGGTTCGGATACGGTATCGAACTACGTGAACCTCTGCCTGCTGACAGGCAAGGTCGGACGCAAGGGCTCCGGCTTCGCCACGTTCACGGGGCAGGGCAACGGCCAGGGTGGCCGCGAACACGGGCAGAAGGCAGACCAATTGCCCGGTTATCGTAAAATTACCGATCCGGCAGCCAGAGCGTATATCGCCAAGGTATGGGGCATCGATGAGCAGGAAATCCCGGGCCCCGGCATGTCGGCCTACGAGCTGCTCAAGTCGCTCGGCGACGAGGTGAAGATGCTGTTCCTCGTCTGCAGCAACCCGATGGTGTCCGCCCCGAGCATCGGCGATGTCGAAGGGTACTTGAAGAAGCTCGACTTCTTCGTTGCCGTCGATATGTTCCTGTCCGAATCCGCGGAGCTGGCGGACGTCGTGCTGCCTTCCACGGTATGGATCGAGGATACGGGGACGACGACCAACGTGGAGGGACGCGTCGTTCTGCTGCGCGGACTGCCGGACACGCCTGGCGAGTCGCGGCGGGACTGGGACATCTTCTGCGAGATCGCCAAACGGCTCGGCCGCGGGCAATATTTCTCCTACGATTCGCCGGAGGACATCTTCAACGAGCTGCGCATCGCCAGCAAGGGCGGCACGGCCGACTATTCCGGCATTACATACGAGAAGATCGCGGAGATGTCGGGCGTGTTCTGGCCCTGTCCGTCGGAGGACCACCCCGGCACGCCGCGCCTGTTCGAAGACCTGCGCTTCAACTTCCCGGACGGCAGAGCGAAGCTGCATGCGTTCGAGCATACGGGACCGAACGAGAAGGTCGATAAGGAATATCCGTTCATCCTGACGACAGGTCGTGTGGTGTTCCATTACTTAAGCGGCAACCAGACGCGGCGAATCGAAGCGCTGCGCCGGTTCTGCCCGGACCCGTACGTAGAGATCAATCCGCAGACAGCCAATGCGCTCGGCATCGGCAACGGCCAAATGGTGAAGATCGAGAGCAGGCGGGGCAGTATCGAGGTTCCGGCGAAGATTACGAAAATCATTCGGCGGGACAGCTTGTTCGTGCCTTACCACTGGGGCAGACAGCTCGGCATCAACCATCTCACCAATCCGGCGCTCGATCCGAAGTCCAAAATTCCGGAATTCAAGGTGTGCGCCGTGAAGATCAGCGCAGCCGAGCCCGCAAGGAAGGGACAAGGCCAAGGGCCGGGAATGGAGGCGAACGCGAATGGGTAAGGTGCTCTATATCGATTTCGAGCGGTGCATCGGCTGCCGCGCCTGCGTCATCGGCTGCGAGGAATGCAGCGGCCATGACCACCTGTCGCGCATGTTCGTCGACGAGCTTGAGCCGGGCGAGACGGTAGCCGCATCGCCGACGCCCTGCATGCACTGCTATACGCCGCTCTGCGCAGAGTCTTGTCCGGTGCAGGCGATTCAAGTGATGGACAATGTCGTGCTGTCGGCATCGCATGAGAAGTGCATCGGTTGCAAGAACTGCACGTATGCATGCCCGTTCGGCATTCCGCGCGTCGATGACGCCAAGAAGCTGATGTACAAATGCGACATGTGCTATGACCGCACCTCCAAGGGCAGGCCGCCGATGTGCGTCAGCGTGTGCCCGACGGACACGATTCAATTCCTCGAGGAGGAGATCGTGAAGACGCGCATGCCGAAGCCGGTGCAGTACGAATGGCTGTTCGGCGACACGATGATCGAGACGCGGACGGTCATCGGGATGCCGGATACGAAGGGGCACCGGTTCGGTTACGGCGAACAAGACGAAGAAAGCGAGGTTCTTCATTAATGAAGAAGAAGCTGGAGCGCTATATGCGCGACGTCACCTTGAATATTCGCAGGGATGAGGAGCTGGTCATGAACCGGCGCGGCTTCATCGCGTCCGCGTTCGCCTTCGTCGGACTGGCCTTTGCAGCTTCCTTGCCCTTCGCGGTTCGCGCCAGGGCGGGCGGGAACAAGCTCAAAGCAGAGCAAGTCATGAAGATCGCAGACCCTGATCAGCTGGCGGTCGGCGACAGCATCGCGTTCCATTATCCGGACGAGAGCAGACCGGCCATTCTCGTGCGCACGACGGAACGGGATTACCGCTCGTACTTCATCAAGTGCACGCATCTGCAATGTCCCGTCTATTGGGACAAGCCTTCCGGCAAGCTGCTCTGCCCTTGCCACAACGGCATATTCGCCGTGGAGGACGGCAGCGTGCTGGCCGGGCCGCCGCCGCGTCCGCTGCCTGCGATCGAGCTCGACTATCGCAAGGACGGCATCTATGCCGTTGGCGTAAGAGAGGAGCTGGCTCACTAGCATGCGCATGGGCTGGTGGATCTTCATGCTGTTGGCCGCTGTCCAAGTCATCGTGATGCAGTACATGCTGGAGCATTACTTGGGCGGGCATGACGTGATGTCGTATGTGTATGCGCTGGCTTTTATCGCGGTGAGCACTTGGCTGGCCTATTACGTCTACGGCAAGCTGAAGGCCGCGAAGGAATGAGGAGGGGAATCGCGTGAACGAAACGTTGTTCGACAGGCTTGGGGGCAGCGACAAGATCGAGCAGGTCGTCGACCACCTGTACGGCAGCATTATGGCGGATGATCGGCTGAACCATTTTTTCAGCAAGACCGATATCGATAAACAGAAGCAGCATCAGGCGAAGTTCCTGACAGCTGCATTCGGCGGTGCGCCGGCCTACCCAGGGCGTTCATTGCAGGCTGCCCACGCGCATCTGAAGGCGGACCACAGCCACTACGATTGGGTGATGGAGCATATCGAGGAAGCGCTCTATGCTTCGGATATTCGCGGCAAAGCGGCCCAGGAGGCGCTGGATCACATCGAGCAGTATCGGACGCATGTCGTGCATTGAATAGCAGGAGCCCGCGTCCACATGCAGGGGACGCGGGCTCCGTCTGTGCGGCTGCCGCTAACTGTTATTGGACGGCGATACGAGTCTGCGCATCGGCGTACAGCGCCTTCATGCCGCCATAGAGCGCATAGAAGAATGAATCGGGCGCATCGAGCGAGAAGGACAGGTACTGCTTCGGATCGATCCCCAGCATGCGTTCGAACAGCGCGGCGCTGTCGTAAGCGTAGAAGCAGAAGTAGGTATATTCGAACTCGGGCATCTTATCGGCGATCGTCACGATATCATGCGCATACTGCTCCGGCGCTCGCTGCGCCTCCTGCACCATGAATAGCGCGTCTTCGAGCTGCACGGAAATCTTGATCGTCTTCTCGTCCAGAATGTCGATATGGGCCATCGGAACCGCCTCCTATACTTTGCCGATCGCCACGCGGAACATCAATGGTCCTTGCTCGATATATTCCCACGTGAAGTGCCCGCCGTGCATCGATTCGAACTGGAATCGCAGCGGCACCGGATCATGGTCGTTAACGAGCAGCATCGTTTCCTCCGGCTGCAAGTTCGCGAACGTCTCGAAGATGACCTTATGCTTCAGGTGTGGCGGGTACTCCGTAGCATTGACAGTGGCCGTAAAAGTTGACATGATGCATTCCTCCCGGATTATAAGAATGAATTGCGGTTGATACGCTCATTATAGAGCGGATCGAATACCGGCTTTGTGACGGGGCTCACATAAGGGCGGGCCGGTTGCGTTACAATGAGAGTATCCAATACGGAAGGGTGATTCGCATGGAATTGAAGACGATCGAATCGGTACAGGCGTTCAGCGAGGAGCGCTTCACGAAGCGCGTGTTGTTCCAAGAAGGGCAGAGCGTCGCATTCGTGCTGAACTTCATGCCCGGGCAGGAGCTGCCAACGCATAAGCATCCGAACACAGCCGTCTATCTGCTGGTGCTTCAGGGCGGCGGGACGATGATCGTCGACGGGAACGAGACGGCCGTGAAGCAAGGCGATGTCGTCTGCTGCGACGGGGACGAGCAATTCGCCTACGCGAATACGGGAAGCGAGAATACGAGCCTGTATGTTGTGCTCAATAAGCTGCCTGACGAGCGCTACGCGCAAAATATTTGACCAACCGCATCACGCGATCCATTGCAGCCGGCTCCCTGAATAGGGTGCCGGCTGTTGGTTTGTCAGCAGCGGGCGTGATGCATAATAAGAATATCTGAAGGCAAAGTTCAGGGAGTTCCCTGAATGCGTTCGGCCGCCGAACGATCTACAATTAGAGCATGAAGCCGGATCCGTGACTGACCGGATCGGCAGGAGGTGGCTGACATGAACGAATTGAAGCGTGCTTGCATCGAGCTGCAGCTGCAGACGATGCGCGCCGAAGCCGGAACCGATGTGGCGGCACTGGCTTGGCGTGACGAAGCGGGCAGAGGGATCCGCTGGATATCCGCGTCGGGCAACCGGAACGAGCGATATAAGCACATGCTGCTGAAGCCGGGCCGGGGACTGACGGGCATCGTATTCCGCATCGGCCAGCCTGTCGTATTCGACTCGGACGTGCCGGAATATCAAGTAATGCGCCATGAATATCCCATCATCCTGTCGGAGCAGTTGCAGACCGCGGTGCTGCTGCCGGTCAAGCTCGGCAACGAGACATGCGGCGTGCTTCTCCTTGGAAGCCGCGTATCGCTGCCGGATACGAAGGCGCTGCTGCGAATCGCTGCCGGCATGCCGGAGCGGATCGCAGCCCTGATCCAGAATCCGATGGATGCCACGGCGTTAACGTGATTCCGAGTCAACATAGCTAAGCCCCTCACCAGCGATCGGTGAGGGGCTTGCTTGTGTGCGTTATTGGCGAGCGAGCTCATCAGTCCGTATCAGTGCCCCATCGTCTCCTCGTGCGTATCCAGCCCGTCGGCCGTTACGCGGAGCACGGCGACGGCGCCCTTCGAAGCGTGATTGAATTGGTGCGTCACGATCGGGTAGTCGCCTTCCTCCGTCACCTTGAACTCGACGATGGCGCCGCCGCTGGCCGGCAGGAGCAGCGTCTGCATCCCGTAGAGCACGTTCTTCGGATTGCCGTCGAGGTAGACGCGGTCCATCACCGTGCCGACGACGTGGAAGGAGCTGACCTCGTTCGGCCCCATGTTATTCACGTAGAGGCGGACCGTATCGCCGACCTTCGCCAGGAGCGGCTTCTCGCGCAGCGTGAACGTATCGCCGTTGAATACGACATAAGTAGGTTCATCGTCCTGGAACGCCTGGTAATCGTTCTCCTTGTACCATTCGCTCTGGATAATCGTGTACTCGCGATCGATCTCGCCGTCTGTCGGATAGCCGTCCTTCGGCTCAACGATGATCGTGCCGTACATGCCGTTCGCGAGATGGAGCAGGACCGGAGCCGTTCCGCAGTGGTACATGAACACGCCTGGCGTGTTGGCCGGGTACGTGAACGTTCCTTCTTCATTCGGCATGACGTCGATGAATTTCTTGCTCGGTGCGGCATGCACGGCATGAAAATCCATCGAGTGCGGCACGTAAGGATCGAGATTCTTCAGCGTGAAGTTGATCGTGTCGCCTTCCTTTACGCGCAGGACTGGCCCGGGAGCCGTACCGTTGAACGTCCATGCGTTATAGATAACCCCTTTGGCAATTTCGATATCCGTCAATTGTGCCGTCAGCTCGATGTTGACGACGTTGCCGTCGCGCTCCACGATCGGATCGACCGGCGGCTGATTGATTCTCTCCACGACATCCTCTGCGGTTTCCTGAGCCGCAACTGCCGAGTCAGCGTTGTTGTTCGCCTTCTGTTCGCCGCCGCTGCCTGTACAGCCGGACAGAATGAGGATGGCCGCCATCGCTGCCCATAATCCGCGCTTCATTCGTAGGTTCGTCATCGTGATCACCTTTTCCTCTCGATTATATGTGATTTAATTCACAACCATAGCCGCTAAGAAATGGCGTCCGTGGACTTCGCTGTATCAGGGTGGATCCCCGGCTGCGGAGGCAACTTCTAGGGCGTCTACGATTCCTTGTTATGCCTCTACAATACGGCATGCCGGAAGGCCGATTTGTGAGCGGGGACACAGATCGAACGCTGTCGACAATCTGTCACAACTCGGGGGCCAGTTGTGAGCGCGAAGCATCCTGTGTCAAAATCTTGAACGCGAGCGGTAATGTGATGCCGCGCACACTATGCGTTCCCATAATTCTCTAAGCTAACGGCAGTTGCCAATCATCAATCAGAAGCAGAGGAGGGGCGCGCTTGTTAGAAGCAACGCTTAAGAAGGATCGCGACTATCGTCAGCATCCGTTCATCGTCATATGGGAAGTCACGCGCGCTTGTGCGCTGAAGTGCCTGCATTGCCGGGCGGAAGCGCAGTATCGGGCAGATCCGAGGCAGCTGTCCTTCAATGAGGGAAAGAAGCTTATCGACGATATTGCGGAGCTGCAAGACCCGCTGTTCGTCTTCACCGGCGGCGATCCCTTGATGCGGCCGGATCTGTTCGAGCTCGCTCGCTACGCGATCGACGAGAAGGGGTTGTCCGTCTCGATGACGCCGAGCGCGACGCCGAAGGTGACGTTCGAGGCGATCCGCAAGGCGAAGGAGGTCGGACTGTCGCGCTGGGCGTTCAGCCTCGATGGATCGACCGCAGAGATTCATGATCATTTTCGCGGCACGAAGGGCTCCTATGCCTTAACGATGAAGGGGATCGACCATCTGAAGCAGCTGCAGATCCCGATCCAGGTGAATACGACCGTCTCGCTCTATAACCTGCAAGATCTGCCCGCGATTGCGGAGGTCGTGAAGGAGATGGGCGCCGTCTTATGGAGCGTCTTCTTCTTGGTGCCGACCGGACGGGGGATGGAGAAGGACATGATCTCGCCGCAGCAGCATGAAGAAGTCATGGTATGGCTGAGCCGGCTGCAGCGGACGATGCCTTACGGCATCAAAGCGACCGAGGCGCCGCATTACCGCCGCGTGTTCCTGCAGGAGCAGCAACGATTGGCGCGCGAGGGCGGTTCGGACGGCGAGGCAGGGCATGCAGCGGCGGCTGCCAAGCGAACCGATGTGCTCGGCCGCGCGCCGAAGGGCGTCAATGACGGCGACGGCTTCGTCTTCATCAGCCATGTCGGAGACGTGTACCCGAGCGGCTTCCTGCCGGTCACCTGCGGCAACGTGCGCGAGCAGAAGCTCGGCGACATCTATCGCGAGTCGGTCGTGATGCAGCAGCTACGCGACAAGTCCTTGCTGAAGGGCAAGTGCGGCGTGTGCGAGTTCAAGGAGCTGTGCGGCGGATCGCGGGCGCGGGCCTATGCCGTCACCGGGGATTACCTCGAGAGCGATCCGTACTGCGCTTATATTCCACAGGCGCTGCAGGGCGCGGCAATACAAGGTTAATGCAATTCCGGCAATACCATTCCAATAGGAGGCGGGGAGAAGGAGTTATGCAATATCGTAAATTATGGCTGGCGTTAGCGCTGGTGTTCGTCGGATCGTTCGCGGTGCTGCTCTATTACGGCGGGGAAATCATTCAGGAGAAACCGCCGATTCCGAGTCAGGTCGTGACGGAATCGGGCGAGGTCGTCTACACGTACCAGGACATCATGGACGGCCAGAACGTCTGGCAGCGCATGGGCGGCCAGGAGATCGGCAGCGTATGGGGCCACGGCTCCTACGTGGCGCCGGACTGGACGGCCGATCGGCTGCACCGCGAGCTGGTGTGGATCTTGGACGCGTGGGCAGACGAGAAGTATCAATCGGCCTATGATCAGCTTCCGGTCGAGAAGCAGGCGGAGCTGAAGGCACTGCTCAAGCAGGAAATTCGGACGAATACTTACGATCCGGAGCAGGACATCATCGTGATCTCCGATATTCGCAGACAGGCGATCGACGCGATCGGCAGCTACTACGATGCCGTCTTCGGGACCGATCCCGCGATGGACGAATATCGGGAGCAGATCGCGCTGCCGTCCGGATCGATCAAGACGGCGGAGGACCGGCGCCTCATGAACGCCTTCCTCTGGTGGGCGACCTGGTCGACCTCGACAGACCGGATCGGCGATGACATTACCTACACGAACAACTGGCCGGGCGAGGAATTGATCGACAACGAGCCGACGGATTCGTCGATCCTATGGTCGATCGTAAGCGTCATCCTGCTCATCGCGGGAGTCGGCGCGCTGGCCTGGTATTATGCGGCGCAGCGCGAGAAGGAGCCGCTGCATGAAGCCGCCGCTCCGGAGAAGGATCCGCTGCTCAAGATCAAGGCGACGCCATCGATGAAGGCGACGCTGAAGTACTTCTGGGTCGTCACCGGACTCATCCTCGTGCAGGTCGGCCTGGGAGCGATCACGGCGCATTACGCGGTAGAGGGCAGCAGCTTCTACGGCATTCCGCTGGCGGAGTGGTTCCCGTATACCGTGACGCGCACGTGGCACCAGCAGCTGGGGATTTTCTGGATCGCGACGGCATGGCTGGCTACGGGGCTGTACATCGGGCCCGCCATCTCGGGCCATGAACCGAAGTACCAGCGTCTGGGCGTGAACATCTTGTTCGGCGCGCTGCTGCTGATCGTCGTCGGTTCGCTCGTCGGCGAATGGCTGGCCGTCAAAGGCTACATCACGAACCTGACGCACAACTTCTACTTCGGTCACCAAGGCTTCGAATACGTCGATCTGGGCCGCGCATGGCAGATCTTCTTAACCGTCGGGCTGTTCCTCTGGTTCTTCTTGATGGCGCGCGCGATCTGGCCGGCATTAAAACAGAAGGGCGAGAGCCGCCATATGCTGACGCTGTTCCTGATCGCATCGGTCGCAATCCCGGTCTTCTACATGCCGGGCTTGATGTGGGGGCAGCAATCGCATCTGACACTCATCACGTATTGGCGCTGGTGGGTCGTGCATCTATGGGTCGAAGGGTTCTTCGAAGTATTCGCGGCTGTCGTCATGTCGTTCCTGTTCGCAAGAATGGGGCTGGTGCGCACCTCGACCGCAACGGCAACCGTCTTGTTCTCGACGATTATTTTCCTGTTCGGCGGCATCATCGGCACGTTCCATCACTTGTACTTCGCAGGCACGCCGATCGGCGTCCTGGCCTTCGGCGCATCGTTCAGCGCGCTCGAGGTCGTGCCGCTCTTGCTCATCGGCTTCGAGGCCTTGGAGAATCTGCGGCACGGGAAGGCGAAAGCTTGGGTCTCGCGGTATAAATGGCCGATCTTGTTCTTCGTGTCCGTCTCGTTCTGGAACCTGGTCGGCGCCGGCATCTTCGGCTTCCTGATCAATCCGCCGATCGCGCTCTACTACATGCAGGGCCTCAACACGACGGCGCTTCATGCGCATACCGCGCTGTTCGGCGTATACGGAATGCTGGGCATCGGTCTTATGCTATTCTGCCTGCGCGGGCTGTCCGGCGAGCGCGAATGGAAGACGAAGCTGCTCAAGTTCTCGTTCTGGACGCTGAACATCGGGCTGATGACGATGGGGGTCACGAGCCTCTTGCCAGTCGGCATCTTGCAGACGATTGCCAGCATGGAGCATGGCATGTGGTATGCGCGCTCGGCTGAGTTCCTGCATACGAACCTCATGCAGAACCTCGTCTGGTTCCGGGCGGTCGGCGATACGATCTTCGCGGCCGGCATCGTCGGCATCGTCTGGTTCGTCGTGGGCCTCAAGACCGGCAAGTCGCTTGTCGGGGAGAAGAAGTAGATCATCTTAACCAAGTCATCATTATGATCATCACGAGAAAGGCAAGGTGATGTGCGCATGCAGCGGAGCTGGATTCGCATGACATTGTTCTATCTGGTCGTGACGGCACTGTCGGGCGTCTTCATGCGAAGCATGGGCATGAGCTGGGGCAGCGTTCAGCTGCCGGCAGTTCCCTATGCGCATGTGCTGCATGCGCACTCGCATCTTGCCCTGCTAGGCTGGGTATATATGGCATTGTTCCTGCTCTTGCTGACGCAGTTCTGCAATCCCGAGGCGCTGCGCAGCAAGCAGGTGCGGTCCATGTACGGTATCACGCAGGTTACGCTGATCGCGATGTTCGCGGCATTCCTGTTGCAAGGTTACGCGATCCCATCGATTGCGCTGTCTACGTTGCAGATCCTGCTATCCTACTGGTTCGCCTGGTGGCTGTGGCGGCAGCTGTCGAAGCAGCAGCGGAGCGTCGCGGCAGGCTCGCCTGCGCCGCTGTCGATCCGGATCGCGAAGGGCAGCCTGCTCTGCTTGACCGCGTCGTCGATCGGCCCATGGACGCTTGCCGTACTCAGCGCGAAGCAGCTGCAAGAATCCCCGCTCTATGATGCGGCCATCTACTTCTACCTGCATCTGCAATATAACGGCTGGTTCACGCTGGCGCTGGTCGCAATCCTCGTCCGCATGCTGGAGAAGCGCAACGTGGCGTTACAGCGCAAGCTCGTAGACGGCTTCTACCGGTTGTACGGATGGTCGCTGCTGCCGGCGTACCTGTTGTCCGTGCTCTGGGCCGTTCCCGGCAGTGGCGGCTTGCTTGCTGTCGCGGCTGCTGCGGCCGTATGCCAATGGGGCGCCGCTCTGCTCCTGCTCCTTGCGCTGCATCGCGTGCGGACGGCAATCTTCCGCATGTTCACGGGCTGGTCGCTTCTGCTGTTGCTGCTGGCGCTGGCGATCTTCTTCGTGAAGAGCACGCTGGAGCTGGGACCGGTATTCCCGTCGTTGTCGGCATGGATCTACGGCTCGCGAAGCGTCGTCATCGGCTATCTGCACTTGACGCTGCTCGGCTTCGTCAGCCTGTTCTGCCTCGCCTTGTTCCTCGAGCAGGGTTGGATGAACGGGAAGAAGCTCAGGACGCGCATCGGTTTAGCGGCCTTCTTGCTCGGCTTCGTTATGAATGAGCTTCTGTTGTTCCTGCAAGGCCTGTACGACCTGTTGGATCTCGGCATCGTCCGTCAGCTCGAAGGATGGCTGCTGTTGGCGAGCGTAGGCATGGCCGCAGGGCTGATTATCATCTGGTGCATGGGAGGGCGAGCAGGATGGAAGACGCAATCAAGCACGTCGTCGTTGTCGGCGGCGGAATAACGGGATTATCTGCGGCCTATTATATGAAAAAATACAGCGAGGACCGCGGCATTCCCATTAAGGTTACGGTCGTCGAGAAGGCGGAGCGCATGGGCGGGAAGATCCGTACGCTTCGCCGCGATGGCTGTGTAATCGAGCAGGGGCCGGATTCGTTCATGGCGCGCAAGGCTCCGGTGCTGAAGCTGACGAAGGAGCTCGGCCTGATGGACGAGCTGACCGCTACGAATCCGCAGGCGAAGCAGCATTACATTCTCCATAAGGGCAAGCTCCACCCGATGCCGCTCGGCTTCGTGCTCGGCGTGCCGACTTCGCTTGCGCCGTTCTTGAAGACCGGACTCGTCTCGCCGCTCGGCAAAGCGAGGGCTGCGCTGGACCTGGTCCTGCCGCGCTCCAAGTCCCGGGAGGACGAGTCGCTCGGCGGATTCATCGAGCGGAGGCTGGGCAAGGAGGTGCTCCGACAGATTACGGAGCCGCTCTTGGCCGGCATCTATGCCGGCGACACGAGTGCGCTCAGCCTGCACGCAACTTTCCCGCAATTCCGGCAGCTCGAACAGAAGCATCGCAGCCTCATATTAGGCCTGGCAGCCGGCAAGAAGCAGAAGAGCGGGCCGGCGGGCGGCAGCGACGAACTGCCGGAAATTGCCAAGCGCAGCTTGTTCCTTACGTACAAGGGAGGATTAAGCACGTTAATTAATCGGCTGCTCGAGCGTCTCGACCGCACGCATCTGATTACGGGCTGCGGTGTCGCGAGCTTGTCTCGCGAAGCGCGCGGCTATCGCGTAGAGTTGGATAACGGCAGCGTGCTGCAAGCGGATGGCGTGATCCTTGCGACGCCGTCTTATGCGGCAGCATCGCTATTGCCGGATATCGAGGCGCTGGATTGGGTGAAGCGAGTCCCCTACGTGTCGGTGGCGAATGTCGTCCTCGCCTACCGCAAGGCGGATATCGGGAAGCCGCTGCAAGGCTCCGGCTTCGTCGTTCCGAGCCGCGAAGGACGCACGATTACGGCTTGCACGTGGATCTCCTCTAAGTGGCTCCATACGGCGCCGGAAGATATTGTGTTGCTTCGCGCTTATATCGGCCGCGCCGGCGCGGAGGAGTGGACGAGAATGCCGGACGAGCAGCTGCTGCGGCGCGTACGGCAGGATTTACACGAGACGATGGGGCTGCAGGCGGAACCGATTTTCCACGAAGTGACGAGACTCAAGCGGTCGATGCCGCAGTATCCGGTCGGGCATGTGGAGGCGCTGAAGCGCGTCCGTGCGCAATTGGCCGAGGAGCGACCAGGGATCATGCTGTGCGGCGCGGGCTACGAAGGGGTCGGGATCCCCGATTGCATCGAGCAGGGGAGGAAGGCGGCGGAGCAGATGGCAGAATTCTGCTCGCAACCGATTCGATTGCCGCGCACGGGTGGGTTATAATAGAGGGATTACGAGCATAGCGGAAGAGGTGAGACGCTGCGATGAGATTCGTGCATAACGAAGGCATCACGGACCCGACCATTAATCTCGCGATCGAGGAGTACATTCTGACCTACCTGTCAGCCGAAGAGGAGCCCTACTTGCTCTTCTACATCAATGAACCTTCGATCATCATCGGCAAGAATCAGAACACGATCGAAGAGATTAACGCGCCGTACGTCGAGGAGCATGGCATCCATGTCGTCAGGCGGCTGTCTGGCGGCGGTGCGGTCTATCATGATCTGGGCAACCTGAACTACAGTTTCATTACGAAGAATGACCCGGCCGTCTTCAACAACTACAAGACGTTCACCGAGCCGGTCATCCGGGCGCTGCACGGACTCGGCGTTCCGGCAGAGCTGACGGGGCGTAACGACATCCAGGCCGGCTCGCGCAAAATATCCGGCAACGCGCAATTCGCGAGCCGCGGACGGATGTTCAGCCACGGCACGCTGCTGTTCGATTCGAACATGGACGAGGTCGTGAACGCGCTCAGGGTCAACCCGATGAAGATCGAGTCGAAGGGCGTCAAGTCGGTGCGCAGCCGGGTCGCGAACATTACGGAATTCCTGGATCGTCCGCTGACGATCGAGCAGTTCAAGCAGGCGATCATCGATGCGATCTATGAGGGGCAGCCGGTCCGGGAGTATAAGCTTTCCTCGGCGGATTGGGAGCGGATCCGGCAGATCAGCGAAGAGCGCTACCGCAGCTGGGATTGGAATTACGGGCGTTCGCCGCTCTGCAACATGACGCGCACGCAGCGGTTCGAAGGCGTCGGCATCATCGATGCCCGCTTGCAGATCGAAGAGGGCGCGATGCAGGAAGTGACGTTCTACGGGGATTTTTTCGGAACCGGGGATGTGCAGGAGCTGGCCGGGCTGTTAACCGGCGTACCGTATCGGCGGGATGCGATCGAAGCCGCATTGGCCGACGTGGATCTGAAGCGTTACTTCGGCAATCTGGAGCAGGAAGCGTTCGTGTCGCTGCTGGTGTAAGTCATAACGAATGCAGCATGAAGCCCCCGTTCAACTTGGACGGGGGCTTCGATGTGCAGCTATTGCGATCGGAAGGCAGTGCCGCGAATCAGGCCGATGACGAACCACGCGATTCCGACGGCGCCGAGCGCGAAGATCGTGTCGCCGGGCACGCGCAGCCAGACGAGGTTCTGCATCACGGTCCCGTGGAGGAACTCCGCCGAACGTGCGTACCACATGCCGTGCTTCATGCTAGCCAGCGTCTGCAGAATCCCGACTGGCAGCAGGCTCGCGACACCCATCAGCATCAAGCCGATATTCAGCGACCAGAACGAGAAGTTCAGCAATTTCGTCTTCCAAGGCTTCTCGCCGGACAGTCCGCGCAAGCAGAACAGCATCAACCCGATGCCGAGCATGCCGTACACGCCGAACAGCGCGGTATGCGCATGGAGCGCCGTCGTGTTGAGGCCCTGCATGTAGTAGAGCGCGATCGGCGGATTGATCAGGAAGCCGAACAAGCCTGCGCCGACTAGATTCCAGAACGATACGGACACGAAGAAGTAGATTGGCCACTTATATCGCTCTACCCATGGCTTGGCTCTTCCGTGCCGCAGATTCTCGTACGCTTCGAAGCCGATGAGCAAGAGCGGCACGACTTCAAGCGCGCTGAAGGACGCGCCGAATGCCAATACGCCGACCGGCGTGCCGGCGAAGTAGAGGTGGTGGAACGTGCCGATGATGCCGCCGGCCAGGAAGATGACCGTCGCGAACAAGGTAGTCGCCGTAGCGGTAGCCGTCCGAATGAGCCCCATGCGGGAGAACAGGAACGCGATGACGACCGCCGCGAATACTTCGAAGAATCCTTCGACCCACAGATGTACGACCCACCACCGCCAATAGGTGATAATGGTCAGATGGCTGTGCGGCCCCCACATCAGGCCCGGAATATAGAAGACGGGGATCGCGACGGAAGCGATCAGGAACAGCGCGAGCAGATGGCGATTCTCGCCCTTCTTGCGGAACGCGGGCCAGAGCGAACGCGTCATCAGGAAGAACCACAAGAATAGCCCGACCAGGAGCAGAATCTGCCATGCTCTTCCCAGATCGACGTATTCGTAGCCTTGATGGCCGAAATAGAAGTTGTAGGTCAGGTTGGAGATGTAGCCCTTCACGGCCATCCATTCGCCGACGAGCGACCCGACGACGATGATGAGCAGCGCGATGAACAAGAAGTTCACGCCGAACCGCTGGTACTTCGGCTCATGGCCGGAGATAGCCGGGCCGATGTAGAGCCCTGTCGCCAGCCAAGCGGTCGCGATCCAGAATATCGCCAATTGCTGATGCCAGGTTCTCGTGACCGTGTAAGGGAACCACTCTGCGAGCGGGATGCCGTAGAAGGCGCTACCTTCCACCGCATAGTGAGCGGTCAATACCCCTAGGCCGATCTGTACGACGACAAGCGCGGTGACCGTCCAGAAGTATTTTCGCGTCGCACGCATGGAAGGGGTAGGCTTCACTTGCAGCAGCGGATCCTGATTCGGGATCAGCGCGTGGTCATCCTCTTCCTTGTCGCGCTGCACGGCATAGTACCACGCCAACGCACCGACGCCTGCGAGGAGCAGAATGACGCTCACGATGGACCACATTAACGTATCGCGCGTCGGGACATTGTCGATGAGCGGCTCACCCGGCCAGTTATTCGTGTAGGTGATGTCCGAATCGGGCCGATTCGTCGCGGTCGACCACGTGGCCCACCAGAAGAAGGCATTGAGCTTATTGCGGTCGAGCTCGCTGCTGACGGTATTGGCCGGCATGGCGATCTTGTCGCGATACTCGGCCAGCGCCGGATCGTCGCCGAACACTTGATGATAGTAAGCGCCGATCGCTTGGAACGCTTGCGCCCGCGCATCGGATACGAGGATCTCGTCCTTCGCCTCGTCATAAGTGTTCGTCCGGATCTCCCGCTTCAGGGTGGCCTTCAGCGCGGCTTGCTGCTCATCGGTGAGCGCCTCGTACGACTGCTGGTGCTGCTCCTGCGCCCACGTCTCGAGCAGCCAATTCAACTCGCGGTGGAGCCAGTCTGCCGTCCAATCCGGCGCGACGTAGGAGCCGTGCCCCCACACGCTGCCGAGCTCTTGGCCGCCCATGCGCTGCCAAATGTTCTGCCCTTCCAGAATATCCTGCTTCGTCATGACAACGGCCCCGGATTCCGTGACGACGCGTTCCGGAATCGGAGGCTGCTTCTGAATGATCTCTCCGCCGTAGTAGAGCAGCACGGCGAAGGAAGCGATGAATACGAACCCTAGCGCCAACCATAACTTGCGATATTGCATGTCTCGTACCTCCCGTAATTATGATCGTTTGGTTAGCGTTCCCAAATGATGCGCAAGTATCCGGATCCTGTGTGCTGCGTCACGTTGCGGGCTGCGAGATGTGGTATGATGATCGGACAGGGAGGGAGTAGCGTGGGAATGTATGCGTACGTGGATAAGGATACATGCATCGCGTGCGGGGCTTGCGGCACGGCCGCGCCGGACGTGTTCGGATACGATGCGGAAGGGCTTGCGGAGAACCAATGGCCGGGGGACGATAATCGCGGCATCGTCGACCTGCCCGAGTCGCTGCTCGACGATGTGGATGAAGCGCAGCACGGCTGCCCGACGGCATCGATTCAGGTGGATCGCATGCCGTTCAATCGGCCGGCGGCTGTCGGCGAGAAAGGCGATCGAATGCGATAAATCGCATTCGTATCGCCATCGACTCGAGATTAGTCTATCTGCGGGAACGACCACGATCAGAAACAACAAGCACACGGCCCTAGGGACGTGTGCTTGTTAGATTACGATTACGATCGCAAGCTCTTGTTCTGAGCAGGCAGCTTGGATCGGAAGGGCAGTTGCAGCTTAACGGCGGATGCGGCTGCTTGGTCGGCGATCATCAGCAGCGCGACGAGAATCGTTAAGGCGATGAACACCGTGATCGGCGTCGACCACAGCGCTTGCGGCCGATCGAAGAACGGAATCAAGGCGATGGCCAGAATCGGCGGCGCATTCAGATGGAAGCGTCGAATCAAGACGACGGTGATGATGAACGTTGCAAGAATCGCCGGCAGCTCAGGCAGCCATAGGAACGCTGCAGATCCGAGCAGGGAGGCGAGTCCAGCGCCTGCCACGAGCAAGATGGAGCGTCTGGCGGTCGGATTGCTCATGATGAGATAATAGCTGAATGCACCTAGCGTAGGGAAGAATAGCGGCGCCAGAGGCGCAATATGCAGCGACAGCCAGTAGACAGCCGCAAGGTATAGACTGACAAGGACGACCTTCATATAGAGCAGCATGTAGAACTCCCATCTCTCGATCTCTCTCTATCCCTAGACTATCTGCATAGGGCCAACAAGATGAAATCATACAATGGTTTCCATGTATTCGTCAATACCCTGCGGATAACTAGGGATTAAGAATCTTGCTCCTGACGGCTGCTATAATAGATCAAGCTTCCGATCGTATACACCATGAACATTCCTAGAACGGTCAGCACGTAAGGGATGCGGACCGTCATCGTCAGGACGGTAGAGAAGAGCATGAGCACGCCTGTCGCAACCATGACGCGTCCCTGCCAGCGCGCATAGACGGCATACGCTCGATCAGGCAGCTGGATGAAGCGCATCCGATTCTGCGGCATTCTCGGCAGCAGGTTGCCCAGCGCGATGAAGAGGATCCCGAATACGAGCGCAGCGAACAGGGATGGAGTGATCGGATAGCCAAGATTGTACGCCAGCGTAAAAAAGTGCAGCGCCGTCAGGACCGCAATGAGTAGCGAGTTGCTGCTCGTCTGCGTGGCAAGCAGCCGTTGACGCCTGTTCGCATCGCGTTCGTTGCGGATTCTCCACTGCATGAGCAGATGGAGCACCAGAATCAACGCCGGAGCGAAGAACGCGCCGTACAGCTTGCCGAAATAGCTGTCGGGCTGATCGGATGTGTTGAAATGCACGGCCATCTGTTCCGGCAGATCGGCGTAGAAATAGAGGCTGACAAGCACGCATGCCAGTGCGGCTCCAAGCGGCAAATACCATTTGTTCATGTTAGGTTCCATCCTCTCTAGTTCTGTGTTGGAGATCCATCATCCAGCGCATCACGTCTTGGAAGACTGTCGTATGAAGCGAGTAGACGATGTGCTGTCCTCTGCGCTCATCCCATACCAGTCCGGCTTGTTTCAGGATGTTCAGATGATTCGAGATGCTCGGCTTCGAGATGTCGAACTGCTCGGCAATCGCGCCTGCTGTCATGTCGCCGTTCTTCAGCAGCTCAAGAATCTGCCGGCGCGTAGGATCGGCCAGCGCCTTGAACACGTCGTTGACGGGCATCGCAAAGGAACCCCCTCTCAACTTTCCAATTGTATATTTAGATAATTATCTAACTATTGAACATTAAACCGCGATTTCCACCGATTGTCAAGCATGGCATGAACATTTACCGCTTTCCTTCATATGCTGTGAAAAGATAGGCGAATGGAGGGTTCAGCATGCAAGTCATTGTGCGCGCTGGCGACACGTTATGGCAGTACAGCCGACTGTTCCAAGTACCGCTCGCATTGATCGCGGATTCGAATCCGAACGTGAATCCGCAATCGTTATCTCCGGGAATGATGCTCCATATTCCTGGCTATGTAACGGTGAACCACAGCGTAAGGGCAGGGGACAGCCTGTGGCGGATCGCGGTACATTACGGCATGCCGCTTCATGCCGTGTTAGCTGCGAACCCGGGAATCGATCCCGCGGCACTGCGCGTTGGCCAGCTCATCCGAATTCCGAGACGCGTCACTTGGCTAGTCGCGGAGACGCAGCAGCCGTACGATTACGCAGCACTCAACCGGGATCTGAATCGGCTGTCTGCTGTCTATCCGTTCCTGAGACGCAGGGCGATCGGTTCCTCTGTCATGGGCAAGCCGATTCCGGAAATCATGATCGGCCGCGGGGAGAAGAACGTGCATGTGAACGGCGCTTTTCACGGCAATGAGTGGATTACGACGCCGATATTGGTTCGTTTCATGAACGAATACTTAATGGCATTAACGAATGCAGCGGCAATTCGCGGCAGATTCATGCTGCCGTACTACGACATTGCCTCATTATCCGTCGTGCCGATGGTGAATCCGGACGGCGTGGACCTTGTCGTGAACGGTCGTCCGCAGCAGGAGCCCTATCGAAGCCAGGTGCTCGAGATCAACGGCGGCAGCGAGGACTTTAGCGGATGGAAGGCCAATATACGAGGGGTCGATCTCAACAATCAATATCCCGCACAGTGGGAGCGCGAAGCGCAGCGCGGGCCGCGGTCGCCTGCGCCGAGAGATTACGCGGGGACCGGCCCGCTGACGGAGCCGGAATCGATCGCGATCGCCAATCTGACGCGAGAACGGAATTTCGACCGCGTATTGGCGTTCCATACGCAAGGCGAGGTGATCTTCTGGGGCTACGAGAACCTCGAGACGGAGGCGGCAGAGCAGCTCGTGAACGAATTCGCCCGCGTCAGCGGCTATCAGCCGATCCGCTACGCCGAGAGCTTCGCGGGCTTCAAGGATTGGTTCATTCAAGATTGGAGAAGGCCGGGCTATACCGTTGAAGCAGGACGGGGGACGAACCCGCTGCCGCTCGCGCAGCTCGAAGAGAATTATCAGAAGAGCCTCGGCATCCTATTGGCTGCCTTATACGCCTGACGAGGCATGTCCGCCTGAAGACCCGTGCATCGCGCGGGTCTTTGCTGCGTCGGGATCCGATGGCGCAAATATAAGCATCCCTTATGCATCGCATTATTTTTCATAAATAATCGTTGACAATCCAAAATACGGCTGATATCATCATCACATATCCAACTAAAAAGGTAGGAATACATGTTTTTACGACCGGACGACCGGAGTGGAAAATGGTTCTCATCCGCACATTATGCTAAGGGGTGCTTATTCATGAGATCATTATCTTTCGGTCGTCTTTCTGTTATCGTCGTCGCGCTATCGCTGGTACTATCCGCTTGCGGAGGGGCCTCCGGCAGCAACGCGAACAATAATGCAGCGAACAATCAAACTGCGGCTCCGGCAGCTGGTGCCAATACGAATACTGCTGAGCCGGCAGAGACGCCGGCGGCAGAGCCTAAACCGCCGATCGAGCTGCTGAACGTCTCTTACGATCCGACACGCGAGTTCTATGCGGAATATAACGAAGCCTTCATCAAGCAATGGAAGGAAGAGACGGGTCAGGACGTGACGATCAAGCAATCGCATGGCGGCTCCGGGAAGCAAGCTCGCTCCGTCATCGACGGACTCAAGGCAGACGTTGTGACGCTAGCGCTCGGTTTCGATATCGATGCAGTCGTCGATGCCGGCGTCATCGAAGCGGATTGGCAGCAGCAATTCGAAAATAACAGCGCGCCTTATACGTCGACGATCGTCTTCCTGGTCCGCAAGGGCAACCCGAAGGGGATCAAGGATTGGGATGATCTCGTTAAGGAAGGCGTCGAAGTCATTACGCCGAATCCCAAGACCTCCGGCGGCGCAAGGTGGAATTATCTCGCGGCATGGGGTTACGCGTTGAAGCATAACAACAATGACGAAGCGAAGGCGCAAGAATTCGTCGGTCAACTATTCAAGAACGTACCCGTTCTCGATTCCGGGGCACGCGGATCCACGACGACTTTCGTCGAACGCCAGATTGGCGACGTACTGCTTGCATGGGAGAATGAAGCGCTGCTGTCGCTGAAGGAATTCGGCGAGGACGCATTCGAGATCGTGACGCCTTCCATCAGCATCCTCGCGGAGCCGCCTGTCGCAATCGTCGACAAGAATGTCGATGCCAATGGGACCCGCGAGGCTGCGGAAGCTTACCTGCAGTATCTGTACAGCGAAGAAGGTCAGGACCTGGCCGGCAAGCACTTCTTCCGTCCGACGCTCCCGGCCGTAGCCGAGAAGTATGCCGACCAGTACAAGGCGCTTGAATTGTTCCAGATCGACCGCGATTTCGGCGGCTGGCGCGTCGCGCAGGAGAAGCACTTCGCGGACGGCGGCATCTTCGACCAAATCTATACGCCGGGTGCATAGGCATAGGTGCATAAAGGGAGCTGACTTCACATGAAAGGTTCCAAAAATGGTTCCAGGAAGAAAAGCGTACTTCCCGGGTTCGGGATATCGATGGGATTCACGATCACGTACCTGTGCATTATCGTGCTCATCCCGCTAGCGGGCGTATTGATCAAGACGATGGGACTGTCTTGGGGGGAATTCTGGGATGCGGTGACGAATCCCAGGGTGCTTGCCTCGTACCGGGTAAGCTTCTTGACTGCCGTACACGCGGCAGCCGTCAATCTCGTCTTCGGTTTGTTAATCGCCTGGGTGCTCGTGCGCTACGAGTTCCCGGGCAAGAAAGTAGTCGACAGCTTAGTCGACCTGCCGTTCGCGCTGCCTACGGCGGTAGCCGGCATCGCGTTGACCGCCATCTATGCGCCGAACGGCTGGATCGGGCAATACGCCTCGGAATTGGGGATTAAGATTGCTTTTACGCCGCTCGGCATCACGATTGCCTTGATCTTCATCGGCTTGCCGTTCGTTGTGCGAACCGTGCAGCCCGTGCTGCAGGATCTGGAGAAGGAGACGGAGGAGGCGGCCGTCATGCTCGGCGCCTTCCGTCTTCGCACTTTCAGGCGGGTCATTCTCCCGGAGCTCGTGCCCGCGCTGCTTACGGGCTTCGCGCTGGCGTTCGCCAGAGGCATCGGCGAATACGGCTCGGTCGTATTCATCTCGGGCAATATGCCGCTTAAGACAGAGATCACGCCGCTCTTGATCATGACGAAGCTCGAGCAGTACGATTACATGGGAGCGACCGCGATTGCCTTGGTAATGCTCGTCGTGTCCTTCCTCATGCTGCTCCTCATTAATCTGTTGCAATGGCGCGCGAATCGACGCGTCATTGCGGAATAGGGGGAGACAGATGGCAGGAGCAATTACGACGCATCTCTCATCGGAATCGTCGCGCAGGCCGGCTCATATCACGGAATCCAGAGGCGTTCGCTGGACGCTGATCGCGATCGCGCTGTTATTCTTAACGCTGGTCGTGGGGCTGCCCCTCATCTCCGTATTTATCGAAGCATTCAAGAAAGGCGCAGAAGTCTACTTGGCTTCGATCACGGAGAAGGACGCCTTGTCCGCGCTTCGGCTGACGCTCATGGCCGCGCTCATCGCCGTGCCGCTGAATACGATATTCGGGATCGCGGCAGCCTGGGCGATTACCAAATTCAGGTTCAAGGGCAAGAACGTTCTGATCACGCTGATCGATCTGCCGTTTGCCGTATCGCCCGTTATATCCGGTCTTATCTACGTGCTGCTGTTCGGGGCGCAAGGCTTCTTAGGTCCATGGCTCGACGAACGCAATATTCAGATCATCTTCGCGCTGCCGGGCATTGTGCTGGCAACCGTCTTCGTTACGTTTCCGTTCATCGCCAGGGAGCTGATTCCGCTCATGCAAGCGCAAGGCGTGCAAGAGGAAGAGGCCGCCGCCAGCTTAGGCGCCAAGGGCTGGCAAATTTTCTGGCACGTGACGCTGCCGAACGTGAAGTGGGGGCTGCTCTACGGGATCATTCTCTGCAACGCGCGAGCAATGGGGGAATTCGGCGCCGTATCCGTCGTCTCCGGCCATATCCGCGGGGAGACGAACACGCTGCCGCTGCATGTCGAGATTCTGTACAACGAATATCAGTTCTCGGCATCCTTCGCCGTCGCTTCGCTGCTCGTGCTGCTGGCCGTCGTCACGCTCATTGCCAAGGCATTGATCGAATGGAAATCATCCGGCAGCAAGCCGGAACGCGAGGGGAGATGACCACATGCATATCGAGCTTAAGAATGTGTCTAAAAATTTCGGCGGTCATGCTGCGGTATCGCAAGTGAGCTTCACGATCGAGCGAGGCAAGCTGATCGGGCTGCTCGGCCCAAGCGGAGGCGGCAAGTCGACGCTGCTGCGGATGCTCGCAGGCCTCGAGACGCCGGACGCTGGCGACATCATCATCGGCGGCGTGCGCGTGAATGACCTGCCGCCGCAGCATCGCGGCATCGGATTCGTCTTCCAGAACTACGCGTTGTTCCGTCACATGAACGTGTTCGACAATATCGCGTTCGGCCTCACGATCAAGAAGGAGAAGAAGGCGGACATCCGCGACCGGGTGAACGAGCTGCTCGCACTGACGGGGCTGAGCGGCCTGGAGAAGCGCTATCCGAATCAACTGTCGGGCGGACAACGACAGCGCGTCGCATTCGCCAGAGCGCTCGCGCCCAGACCCGAGCTGCTGCTGCTCGACGAGCCGTTCGCCGCTATCGATGCCAAGGTTCGCAAGGAGCTTCGCACATGGCTGAAGGAGTTGATCGGGACGATCGGCATTACGTCGATCTTCGTGACACATGACCAAGACGAAGCCGTCGAGGTGGCAGACGAGATGCTGATCGTGCAGCAGGGCAAGCTGGAACAGCAAGGGACACCGGTCGAGATCTACAGCTCGCCGCAGACACCTTTTGTCGCCAGCTTCATCGGGCAATCGACGAGGCTTGAACAGCCGCAGCAGCTGAAGGGCTTCGAACGTTCGGATTTTGCAGCAAGCGCGACTGCAATCGTACGGCCCGAATTCATCGAAGTCGGCGAGCCGGGCGAGATCACTTATCCTTCGGCCGTCGAGACGGGCATCGTGAAGCAGGTGTACTTCAGAGGCGCCCATCTCGAGGTCGAGCTGGATGTCCGCGGCAACCGGCTATACGCCTATCGTTCCTTGGATCGCCGTCCGTTCAAGCCGAGCGACCAAGTAGAGGTGTTGATTCATCGCATCTATGCCATTGAAGGCGATCGCACGCGATTGATCGAGAATCCGCTCAAGCAGGATCCGCTGCCGGTATTCATATAATCTAACAGGTATGACCCTCATGCAGCACCTTATTTCACAGGGCATGGGGATTACTATTCGACTTAATCCCGACTAATCCTATGAGAATGATGGAGGCGATTCGTATGGCGAGAGCATTGAAAATTGACGACGTGTTGTTGGAGCGCATACTGGAAAGACTGAACGGTCTCGAGTACGGGTCGGTGCTGATCACCGTTCACGACGGCAAAATCGTGCAAATCGATCGAACCGAAAGGAAACGATATCAGGATCAAGATCACCATCAGCCAGCTGCCGATCAGGGACAGTCCAAGTCGTTGTTGTCGTTGAACTAAGTTAGGATTCACATCATGCTATTCGAATACCGCGACCGTACGAACGGAGGCATTCTTCTTAGAAGATGCCTTCTTCTTCTTATATAGTGGTCCTAATAACGATCTAGACGAGGAGTGTAAACGAACAATGACACCATTTACGCATGACCTTACCCATCCGCAGGCTGGCCTGCAGTACGAGCGAGAAGTGAGCGAGACGCGGATCCCCGATTATCCCGTTCATCCGTTGGTCTTGAACCGCTGGTCTCCGCGTTCTTACGCAGCAGATCTCCCGATTAGCGATGAAGTGCTCTATACCGTGCTGGAAGCGGCGCGATGGGCGCCGTCCGGCGGCAATCAGCAGCCTTGGCGATTCTATGTCGCGCGTACCGCCGAGGAACGGCAGGCGTTCCAATCCTTCATTCGTCCGCGCAACCGATTATGGACGTCGAAGGCGCCCGTGCTGCTCCTCATCGGATCGGTTACGAAGCGGGAGAGCGGCGAACCGCTCAACTCGCATGCATTCGATGCCGGCGCAGCCTGGGCTACGCTGGCCTTCCAAGCGAAGCTGCTTGGTCTCTCGACGCGAGCCGTCGGCGGGTTCGACCAAGACGCTGCCCGCAGCGTGCTGCAGGTGCCGGATGCGATTGCCTTGCATGCTGTCGTTGCCCTCGGGTATCGCGGCGGACTCGACACGCTGGATAGCGAATTCCATGAGCAGGAGAAGCCGAACGGCAGACGCCCGCTCAACGAGAGTATTGTTCCGATCGTCCTTCTATAGTTCAGTGACGCCGGCAGCAAAGAGGTTATCGATGAAGAAGAGACTGCTCACGCAGTCTCTTTCTTCATCTGCTCGACCTTGGCGATCATCGACGCGACGACAGTATCGCGGTACCGAACGGCCAGGAGAAGAACTTGAAGCTGTTGTCGGCGCGTGAGTTGACGGAATCGGGGCTCTTCGCGCATGAATGTCCGAATGATCGCAAGCGCCGGGGCTTGCCTGACTAGCCTGCGCAGCCGCGCGCCGTATGCACGTATTCGCGATCGAGCAGGCGATTCGTCAACCAGGCAAGGAGCGGCATGTTTCTTCGTATGGTTCACGAGATAATCGTATCTTGAGCGCCCGATCAACAGGCTGTAGGTGCCGTCCTGCCGGTTGCGTCTGACGACGAGCAATTGCATGGCGTCCCACATGAAGCTGCGAAGCTTGCGTAATCGTGAGGTTAATGCTGCGGGTTCACCGGGCTTAATCTTGCGAAGAGGGATATACCGGACCGTGAATCGCATCTGTCTCCACCTCCTCCGTAACTAGATCCTATGCAGATCAATGTTCGTCCTAGTCGAAAGTTGGCGGAATAGGCAAGCACGCGCAGGATATGGTATCATTCACATGTGAAGCATAGAGGAGGAGAGAGCAGTGGAACGCATCCAGCACGATCCCGTATGCGAAGAAGCTTGCGAAGGGACGACCGCGGACATAACGGCTGTTCGGAGCAGCTTGGTCTCGGATTCGACTGCCGGCGACCTGGCCGACTTATTCAAGGCATTAGGCGACCCGACTCGCGTTCGAATCATTCACGCGCTCCATCTAAGCGAGCTATGCGTGCACGATCTGACGGTCGTGCTGAACATGGGGCAATCGGCCGTGTCGCACCAACTGCGATTCCTGCGCAACATGCGGATCGTGAAACGGCGCAAAGTGGGCAAGACCGTATACTATTCCTTGGACGATGAGCACGTCGCGCAGATTTTTAAGCTGACGTTGGAGCATCTGACGCATAGCTGATCGCGTACCGAATCCGGCACCTGTCCGACAGCGCAAGACGCTGTCGGACAGGTGCTTTTGCGTGCGGCGTGAATAGAATGAAGCAGTTTATCGAATGGTATTGCAAAACCAGTCGCGATTAGCTAATATTACATATGAGCATATATTCATATGTTAAATCACGCCAATCGGAGGCATATACGATGAGCAACCATACAGGCAAGCACGACCGTTATCACCAAGAACACGAATGTGATCATCAACATCGCAGCCACAGCCACGGTCACAGCCACGGTCATAGCCATGGACATAGCCATGGACATAGCCACGGCCACGGGCACCATCATGCCCATATGCCGAATAACAAGGCAGGACTGACGATCGCGCTCTCGATCACGGCGGGCATCATGCTCCTCGAATTTGTCGGCGGCCTCGTGACGAACAGCCTGGCGCTGCTGTCGGATTCGGGCCATATGCTGAGCGATGCCGCTGCGCTGGCGCTCAGCTTGTTCGCGCTCTGGTTCGCTGCCAAGCCGCCGTCCGCCAAGCGATCGTTCGGCTTCGCGCGATTCGAGGTGCTGGCCGCGCTGGTGAACGGTGCGACGCTGTTCGCGATTGCCGGCTTCATCGTATGGGAAGCGGCCGAACGCGTCATGGACCCGCCTGCGGTGGCCGGCGGAACGATGATGCTGATCGCCGGCATCGGACTGCTGGCGAATCTGGCGAGCGCTTGGTTCTTGCTGCGGATGGGAGACGTGAAGGACAACCTGAACGTGCGCAGCGCGTACCTGCACGTGCTCGGCGATGCGCTCGGATCGGTCGGAGCCATCCTGGCTGGCGTTCTGATGTACGCTTTCGACTGGTACATCGCGGACCCGATTATCAGCGTCATCGTCGCGCTGCTCATCCTACGCGGCGCATGGAACGTCATGAAGACGGCTGTGCATATTCTCATGGAGGGGACGCCGCATGGGATCGATGCCGTGCAGGTGAAGCGATCGCTCGAGCGCATCGCGGGCGTACGCGACGTGCATGACCTGCATATCTGGACGATCTCTTCCGGTCTAGATGCGCTGAGCTGTCACCTCCTGATCGAGGATTCGGCCGACAGCCGAGCCATTCTGCAACAGGCGATTACCTGCTTGGAGGAAGTGTACGGCATCGAGCACGCGACGGTTCAAGTCGAGACATCGGCGCTTAAGCACGCCTCGCTCAAAGTGTGAGCTCACGACCGGACTGTCGGGGTGACGGGGACGCTCCCTCGATTCCCGACGGTTCGATAGTCAATGCATCAGCCACCCCGCTATTTTATACCCCGCATAACCCAGAATGCCGAGCGCGACATTGAGCCAACCGACCACGGCCGCAGCCTTCATCTCCTTCTTCATGTCCGCCATGCGGTAGCGCTTCTTATCGAAGCGCAGAATCATCCAGCCGCTCAGCACGAATAGGAGCACGGTGTAGTTGGTATAGCCGACCGATGTGAAGGTGAACATGCCGTCAAGCCCTCCTCGAAGCTTATTATTTCGCTTTCATCCCGATCCTGCGGATATTGATATCGCACGTTACCTCTGTAGCAAGCGCAGGGTATTGTTCCTGCCAAGCTTCCTTCGTCCGGATGCTGCGGTTCCAATAAGAGGGATGCTTGGCGCGGATCAATTCGCCGAAGCCGAAAATATCGGAGCCGGCCTCCTGCGTCTTTTTAATTAGATGTTCGTAGCTCCTCGCGGCATCTTCCTGCAGCTCGCTCTGGATCTGCTCCAGGACATAGCCTCGATCGAGAGGCGTGGCGTCGACATGCGATTTCTCATGGATGTCTCCTTCGATCGAAATATGGATCTTGGCAAGCGGCTTGCCTTCCTTGAATACGATCGTTCGGCGCGTCTGCCGCGAGGTCGACTTGAACATGATCGTCTCATTCGTGCCGGACAAGGGCGCATACGCGGAATATCCGCCTTTCGATTCGCCCATTATGGCCATGTAGGAGCCGATCTCGAGCGGCTTCGTTACGCCTGCCATGTGTTCCCCCTTGAAGTACGCAAGGCCTGCGATCTCGATATTGCCGTCCTTAAGCGCCCTCAGATAGGGGAGATTCGGTTCCCTTCCGAGACTGGACATCTTGCTCCAGAACTTGCCGACGAATTCATTCGGATATTTGCCCATCTCGACGGCATGGTCGAACATCGACAGCAGGTAGAGTGCCGGAACCCGCTCCAGCTCGGGCGCAGTCTTCATGAACGTGGCTGCGTTCCCCTTCGTGACAGCCATCCAAGCGAGTCTGCGCACTTCTGGATGCCGGCGCAGATAGTCATTCAGGCTGTTCATGCCGCTCTTCGCAACCGCTTCGGAGACAACAATGACTCGCAGGTGTCCGTAGAACAACGGATCGGATACCTGCTGCTGCATCGTCATGACCGCATCGTCGATCGTATGGCCGACCGCCTCCAATACCCATACCGGCTTCGTATCGCCGCCGCCGCCATCGCCTGGACCGAGCGGTATGCGGCCCGGGACCGCGATCTGGGCCGCGATGCGGATGAGCGGTTGTTCCGGCGTAGGGAACACCTTGTTAAGGTGCGTGACATCACTCTCTTGACTGGCATCCCCCGGCTTAGCTAGATCGACGGAGATCGCCAGTATGACGGCGCGTTCCTCGATTTCTCGCCGATCCCAGCAGCCTGTGAGCAGCAGCGGCAGCAAGAGAAGCGGGAGGCAGCGCCGGAGTCTTAGGCAGGTAGTCATCGGTTCGATCATCCCTTCACATTGCGTAAGGCGGCTACGAGCAGCAAGAGCAGCGGATAAGCGATCGTAAGGATAAGCCCGATTCGGCCCACTAGCACGATAATTTCATAGAGGACGACAATATTGGAAGGCAGCATAGCGAGCAGGAAGACGAATGGCGCCAGAAACCAGGAGAACAACTTATGATCCCGAAGGCGAAGCAGCTGGCTTAGATATTGTACCGTGAGGTAATAGCTGGAGAAGAGCGTCGTGAAGACAGCTGTAACCCAGATCGATAAGAACGCTGCATCCAGCCGCTCGAGAATGTTCGCCGGCAATGACGTCGTCTTGGCCAGCTCGAGTGTAGGCCAGATTAAATTTTTCACTTCCTCGGGTCCGAACACGGTTACGGTCGCCACTACGATCAAGAAATACAGTCCGCCAGCGACGACCATGCCCCAGATCCCGGCAGCTATCGCCTTCCGCGGATGCCGCATATGGGGAATGACGAGGGTCATGATGAACGTGCCTTGGAACAATGCGACGATGGTTAGGATGCCGCCCCATATGTCCGGCGGCGAATTGCCGTAGATCGGCTGCAAATAGAGCGTATCGGCATTTTTCAGCGACAGCGTGACGATGAGGAGGCACGGCGCCAGAATGAACGGCGTATAGAACAGATGGATGTAGGCGAACGTCCGCATGTCGTTACGCGTGGATACGGCCGCTAACAGCAGCATCACGATTACGGTCACCTCCACTGGCGTCTCCCGAAGGACGCTCGTGACGACGACCGCACCGAATTCGCGGGCTGCGAGCGCTGTCAGCACGGCAAAGAACAGAATGATCATGCCGGTGCCGATCGCGGCGGGAATTCGACCGATGATCGCTTCGCTGTATCGGACGAATGATTGCTCGGGAAAGCGCAGGCCAAGCTTCGTCACGATGAAGAGACCGGCATAAGCGGCCATGATCGCGGCGAGCGTTACCAAGGTGGCGCCGGAGTTCGCGGCTCTGACCGCGAATAACGGCAGCGCCAGCACGCCTACGCCGATGATGGAGCTAACGAGAATGGCCGCCGCCTGGATCATCGTGATCTGTCTGTTGCTCTCCATTCGGATTCCACCTCTGATTGCCGACCGTCAACGGGTCCAATGTATTGCTTGGCGCTTGCTTGATGGCTTCTACTGTCGAGTCGCCTACGCGCTTCGTGTTCGGCGAATGCAGAATCGAAGGGCGATCACGCTGGAGCCAAAGCGGAGCCCGGATGAGCAAATCCTTCATTCCTTGCCAGTTGCCGGGTACGGCAGGGCTGAGATACGGGACGCCGAACGACTTGAGCGACAACGCATGATTGCCGATAATGATGAGCCCGATGACGACGCCGTATAAGCCGAAGGCGCCGGCCAACAGGATGAGCGGGAAGCGGAGCATGCGAAGCGCGAAGGCGGCATTGTAAGCCGGCGTCGCGAACGATCCGATCGTGGTAAGCGCAATGACGACGACCGTGATCGGGCTGACGAAGCCCGCTTCGACGGCAGCTTGTCCGATGACGAGTACGCCGACAATGGACAGCGCGCCGCCAACCTGCTGCGGCAGACGAATCGTCGCTTCTCGGAGCACCTCCATGGCGATCTCCATGATGAGCACTTCCACAACGGAAGGGAAGGGAACGCCTGCCCGTCCGCCCGCGACGGCTACCGCGAATTCCGTCGGAATAAGCTCGGGGTTGAACGAGATGATCGACACGTATAAGGAAGGCGTGATCAGCGAGAAGACGAGGGCAAGCACGCGAGCCAACCGGGAGAAGCTGCCTTGCAGGAAGCGTGAGGAGTAATCCTCCGACGCTTGATAGAATTGCACGAATACAGACGGCGCGATCAACGCAAAAGGAGAGCCGTCAACGAGGATGACGACCCGGCCTTCGAGCAGATTCGCGACAGCGCGATCCGGCTTCTCCGTCGTCTGGATCTGCGGGAACGGAGAAATATGGTTATCCTCAATCAGCTGCTCCAGATAGCCTGAATCCATAATTCCGTCAATGTCGATGGCAGACAACCGATTATGCACTTCTTCGACGAGGGCAGGATTGACGATGCCTTGCAAGTAACAGACGGCGACTCTGGACTTCGTGATCCGTCCGATCTGCATCATCTTCACGATGAAGTCGGCAGTAGGCAGCCTATAGCGCAGCAGTCCCAGATTCGTATTGATTAGCTCCACGAAGCCTTCCCGCGGCCCCTGGATCGTCTGTTCGGTCGAAGGCTGTTCGATCGAGCGTTTCTCGACCTGCTTGGAGCCGAACACGAACGCTTGGCGAAGACCGTCCACGATCACGATCGAGCGGCCTTGCACGAGCACATCGACCAGCTTGCCCAGCTTCGGTTCAAGCTCCGTGTCTCCGAAGTACACGGTCGCGTTCATGAGCACATCCTGGAGCCGCGCAGGATCGATACGCGATGCGTCAAGCTCGGCAGGAGGCGACATGAACGCGCGAATAATTTGATCGTTGACCATCTTCTGATCGGTCAGCGCCGAGAAATAGAGGATGGCAGCCGGCGTGCGCCCGAATACTTCGAACCTGCGGACCGTCAGATCGTCGTTCTGTCCGAGCACCGACAGGATCGTGTCCACATCCGCGATGCTGCCAGACAGCTCTTGCTGCTCCAACTGCTCAACCAGCTTGTTCGGAACGGGCTGCTGATGCGGCTCCGAGCGCGACTTCATGGACATGCGCCGCGATGAGGCCATACTCCGTCGTCTCCACAGCATGGTCCCAGCTCCTCTTCCTTAAGGTTCTATTGTTATCTATGACCATATGAGGAAGATCCTATTCGGATGGCCGCTGCCGGAGTAACGCCTTGACCGCGTGACTGGCATCCTTGTCTGCGACCAGAATACCGTTCGGACCAGCCGCTACGATCAGGTTCGGGCAGGCGATGACATGGATCGGAATGTCGAGCTCGTTCACGATATGCGTGCCTTCGGATCCCTCGTCTATGGATCCGAGGCCGGTCACAGGACGATCCAGTCGTTCCGTCAGCGTCGACCATGTTCCGAGGTCTCGCCACTGTCCATGGTAGGGAACGACGATCGCGCTGTCGATGCGCTCCGCGATCTCGCGGTCGAAGCTGGCCTCGGCGAGCTCGGCATAGCCTGCCAGCAGCTCGTCGTAATCGATCGGCAGCTTAAGCTCGGCGAATTTCTCCAGCATGGCGCCAAGCCGGAAGGCGAACACGCCGCAATTCCACATGCCGCCTTGCTCGATCAACAACCGTGCTTCCTTGGCAGGCGGTTTCTCGACAAAACGAACGATTCGGGCGTATCGGCTATCGCCATCGGGACGAGATAAGATGTAGCCGAATTGCTCCGAGGGATGGTCAGGCGCTGCGCCGATCAGCCCGAGCGCGGATTGCGAGCGATGCAGCATGCCGGGCAGCTCCCGAACAATAGCGAATAAGTCGTCTTCGGCGAACAGATCGACGGGCAGCACGCAGACATCATCGTCAAGGGAGGCCCCGACACGATCCTTCAAATACGCCGCTGCCAGCAGAATGGCATGCAGCGTTCCCCGGCGGTAAGGCTCTTCTATGATGCGCGCTGCTCCGCCTAGTTGACTGTGAGTGATTGCGCTCAGGCTACTGTGCGTGACGATGTGCGTCGACGCCAGCAGACCAGCGGCATCCAGCTGGCGATACACGCGTTGAAGCATCGATTCCTTGCGACCGTCGGGCGATGCGAGCAGCTGAAGGAATGCCTTCGTCCGTACGCCGCTCGACAGCGGCCACAGCCTTGAACCCGTACCTCCCGACATGAGCACGATATGCAGCAAGCCGCTCCCTCCTCGTATAGCAGTCCTATTTTACCTGCGGTAGATGCGACGCTTGTGATAGGAGACCGAACGATAGACCTTGGCAAGCCTGCGCTTCCTGGCCCCCGTCAACCTGGAAGGCGAGAGCGATAGGCTCTTGTTGCGCGCCGGCCGCAGGATCGTCCTGCTCTTGTCGAGCCCGTACACGTAGTTCCCGTAGGTCTCGAACTCCGAGAAGCCGAACTGCTTCGAGCGGTCGATCGCGCGCAGAATCGCGGCATACCAGCTTCGGCCGTGCCGGCGTTCAATGGATCGCTTCAGCCGCTTCAGCTTGGCGCGCTCGAACAGCATATAGTGCGTCACGAGCGATCGGGGAGCCGTAGGCGGCTTGGCCATCAGCTTGCGATACGTTCGGTAATATTCCGGCTGCGTCCAGTCCCGGCAATAGAAGATCCGTGAGCCGCTCTCGCGAAAAGCATGCGGACGGATGAACACGGTATCGGCGTCTACGACGAGAAAATCACGCTTGCTGATCGTATCGCCGCTCAGCTTAAGCAGCTGTTGATACAGCCACCCGGAGCGGTCCCAGCGCTTCGAGCGATAGCGAATATGCTGCTTGGTGATCGGCAGCACGCGCTTCTCATTGACATAGACGCAGCGCTTACGCCGGCATAGCCTGCGAATGCGGCTGCTGCCGGGCGACACGATATAGATGCGTCCGATTCGATGCTTCACATAGGTTCTGATGCTGTCGATGACATAGGGCAGCGTCGCCAGATCCTTGTCGATCGCCGGAATGATGACGTCAATCATCCCTAATCTCTCCTTCTCTATTCGTCCTAGCAGGGTCCCCATACAATATGATGATAGTCATAGTACCGTGCGGGACTGGCGAGAAATCCGCAGTAGACTGCCAGGCTGATGCCATGCATACATTTCCCAGCGAAGTGGAAGCCTGTTAGTTATCACAGATCAAGATGCGCGGGGGAATAGCGATGAGCAGATTACGAATGGGAATGATGCTGTTCTGCAGTCTTGCCGCTGCGCTCCCGAGCGGGGCAGCCGCCGATCCGCCAACGTCTGAACCAGCCGGTGTAACGATTCGGACTTCGCCGAATGCCCGGCATGAAGTTCATGTAGTGCTGCCCGAACGTTGGAGGGCCTTGCCAGGCAGCAGTCCGTCGCTTCCAGCTGCAAGCGGCCCCGTCACGGACCGCTATCTGACGGCTGGCGGGCGAACGTACTGGATCGATGATGCCTATCAGCTGTACGACCCTGAGGCGAACAAGCTCATTCGTCCGGATTACGAGGCGAGGCGAGAGCTGGCTGCTGCCGTTCGAGAAGCGTCTTCCCAGTATTACGGGAAGTTGGTGACGTGGGAAGAGGGAAGGCAAGTCATCGGCATGAAAGGAATCTTCACGGTTGTCGACCTGGAGACGGGACTGACATTCCGTGCCCAGAGACGAGCGGGCAGCACGCATGCCGACGTGCAGCCGCTGACGCTTCAGGATACGGCCGTCATGAAGCGCATCTACGGCGGGCGCTGGACCTGGAAGCGCCGGGCGATCTTGGTACGCAAGGACGGGCATTCGCTTGCAGCCTCCATGCACGGCATGCCGCACGGCGGCGACGGCATTCCGGGCAACGGCTTCAGCGGACACTTCTGCATTCATTTTCTCGGCAGCCGCACGCACGGCTCCGGTGAAGTCGATCCGGATCATCAGGTGATGCTCCATAAGGCCGCCGGACAACTGCGCAGGTACATAAGCGATAGAGGCGCGTCTCCCATGGCATTGGCTGACCTGTATCTGAGCGCCATTAACCAGCAGGACACCGAGATCGCTGCCGCGTTGTTCCGGAGCAGAAGCGCAGCCATGCCCCATGTCGAGCGGGATTTCCCGGCGATCAGTGCCATTCGCCGCGTATCGCCCGACCTGGAGCTGGGCGTTGATGCGGAAGATGCGCTCGTGCTGACGGCTGCGATTCGCGTTAATATTTTCGGCAGCGCCGGGACGAAGCATCATCGCAAGATGACGTTCCACTATATGAGGGAAGGGATCGGGGAGCCTTGGAAGATCGATGGCATTCAGATGCATTAGCGGTCGATAGGGATGCGGCATGCTGAAGCCCCTGGTGATTGGCGGCCTGCTGTTCAGCTCGCTGCTTGCTCATGCTGCGCCACCGGATGCGTTAACGCTGCGGCTGCCGGATGCAGAGCTGACGGTGAACCGGACGGAGTATTGGCTGCCGGGGACAACGCTGGTGGACAGCGACAAGCTGCATGCGCTAACCGAACGGTTGAAGAAGCGCGTCTATGTGCCGCCGCGTAATGCCGCATGGAATGCGCAGCGGGCGATCGTGCCGGAGGCGAATGGCAGAGGGCTCGATGAGGCCCGATTCTTGGCGTTATTCTATGAGCGGGTCGGCGGGCAGGGCCAATCGGAGCTGCAGGTGCCGTTAAGGGAACTGTACCCGCGCGTGGACAGTGAATTGCTGCAGCAACTATCGGAGAAGGTCATCGGCCAGTACACGACCTACTACAATGTTAGGAACAAGAATCGATCCCACAATATCGCGTTGGCGGCTGAGGCGATCGACAATGCCGTTATTTTTCCGGGCGAGACGTTCTCCTTCAACGGCGTCGTCGGCAAGCGCACGAAGGAGAAAGGGTACTTGAATGCGCCGGTCATCGTCAAAGGCGAGTTGTCGGAGGGCGTAGGCGGCGGCATCTGCCAAGTGTCCTCGACGTTATTCAATGCCGTCGATCGCGCGGGCCTCAAGATCGTGCAGCGGTATTCGCACAGCCGGAACGTGACGTATGTGCAGCCCGGGCGCGATGCCACCGTCAGCTGGTACGGACCGGACTTCGTCTTCGAGAACGGTTATGACGTGCCGGTGCTGATCCGGGCCGGAGCCGGCAGGGGGAGCGTGTATATCGCCGTCTATTCGGCCGAGACGCTCGTGCATCAGGCGAGACGAGTTCCGCCTATGACCCGTGCGATCCCGGAAGAGGTCGAGCAATCCCGCGTCATCCAGGATCGGTTGTGATCGGTTGTGATCGGTTGCGATTGGTTGTGTTTGGTTATGAGTGAGCGTGTTGCTGTGCTTGGAAGGTACGCGAATGCGGGTGTTCCCAGTCATCTTGCGATGATAGGGGACACCCTTGTGTTCGTTCAGGCGCGAGGAGCTGGGGTGAGGGCTGCGTGATGCGTGATGATAGGAGCAGCGACTCGTTGCGCGCGAGGGTTTAAGAGCGATTAGCGAAGCAATTGCGCTGCTAAGGGAGGTGTGATGCGCTATTGCAGCCCCTATCGCTCTTTCTAACCCATTAACGTATAGGATGCGCTAAATAGCGCACGCATGTTCGCTGTTTAGCGCATTCAAGCCATATCGGGCATCCATACGGAGCAAATCCCTTGGATTAGCGCATGCGTATACGTTAATTGCGCAGATGCTTCGCTATTGCATGCGAGCTGCCTAGCCAGAAACTTCGGGGGAATAGTCGCCTCCCAACGCCGCCGCTAAGTGGCTCTCGATTCATAAAGCGACGGGACAACAAGCATTTCGCGATCTGTGCGCTCAGATCGCCTGCGCTTGTACAAGCTCGGCATAGCGGCCGCGGTCGGCCATTAGCTCGGCATGGGTACCGCGTTCCACGATGCGCCCTTGCTCCATCACGAGGATGAGGTCGGCATCCGCAACGGTGCTGATGCGCTGCGCGATCACGATTCGCGTGCAGCGCAGCTCGGCGAGCGTGCGCTGAACTTGCGCCTCCGTAACCGTGTCGAGCGCGCTGGTCGCCTCGTCCATCAGCAGAATAGCCGGTCGATGCAGTAGCGCCCGCGCGAGCGCGATCCGCTGGCGTTGGCCGCCGGAGACCGATGATCCGCCCTCGGCGAGTATCGTGTCGTAACGGAGCGGCATCGCCATGATCTCATCGTGAATATGGGCGGCCTGCGCTGCCCGCATGACGGCCTCGAGCGGCGCCTCGGGATCGGACAGCGCGATATTGCCGCGAATCGAGCCGGCGAACAGATACGGGTGCTGCGGGACGACGCCGAATTGGCTGCGAACGGCATCGAGATGAAGCGATGCCAAGTCCCGGCCGTCCAGCTCGATCCGTCCTTCGGTCGGCTGATGCAAACCGAGCAAGAGATTGGCGATTGTCGACTTGCCGGATCCCGAACGTCCGACGATCGCGATGAACTCTCCGGGCTCCACGCGCGCGGATACGTCTTGCACGACTAACGGCGCACGCGGGTTATAGCGGAAGCTCACATGGCTTAAATGCAGTCCGCCCTGTAGACGGACAGGCTCGATGCTGCTGGCAGCCAATTCTGCTTGGCCGTTCCTAGCGTCCATGGTGGGAGACTGCTCCGGGGATCGGGTCAGCACGTCGCGGATGCGCGCCAGATAGCTGCCCGTCTGCTGCAGCTCGAGCAGATTGGTCATGAGGGCGGATAACGGCCCTAGGAAGCTGTTGGACAACGCGCATAGCGCAAGCATGCTTCCCAGGCTTATGCGGTCCGCCAACACGGCCATGCCGCCGGCGAATAGCAGCATGAGCGGCGATGCGACCGCTATGGCGCCCTGCAAAGAGAGAATGAAAGCTTCCAGCTTGCCGCGCTTGAGGCCGATATGCAGCTCTTCGGCGAACAAGCCTTTCCAATGGTCGACCGCATGCCGAGCTGTGCCGGTCGCCTTCAGCGTCTCGATGCCTGCCAGCATCTGAACGAGATAGCTCTGACCGCGCGACTCCACCTCGATGCTCTCTCCGGTTACAATTACATAGCGTCTACGCGATAGCAAGAATACGAGCGCCTGAAGGACGCCTAAGGCCAGCGCGAGCATGCCGAATGTCGTGTCGGCCGCCATGAGGATGATCAGGTACAAGATCACCCAGATTCCGTCCAGCATTGCAGAGGCGGCGCCGACGGACAGCAGCGACCAGATGAGCGAGCTGCTCGTCACCCGGTTCAAGAGATCGCCGGCGCTTCTGGCTTGGAAGAATGCGTATGGCAGGGAGACTAATCGTTCCAGCACGGCCGTGCGCATCGCTTCGTCCAGCTTGCTCCTGAGTTCGAGCAGGAGGCGGGAGCGAGTCAGGGAAGCGATGAACTGGAACGCCGCCATCGCGGCCATTCCCGCTCCGAGAATGCGGAGCAGCTCGCCGTCGCGATGCGGAAGCACGCGGTCGACCAACAGACCGGTCAGCACCGGCAGGCCGAGCATGAACAGTTGGATGAACAGCGAGGCGGCCATGATGCGGACGATCAGCCATTGCCGCCCCCGCAGGAATGGCAGCAGCCATGCGTCGTTCGGCCGCGGCCGCTTCGTACGCTCGAACGCATCGCCCGGTTCAAGCACTAACGCAATGCCCGTGAAGCTGTCGGCAAATTGCGGATGGGGGATGAGCCGCCTGCCCCATGAAGGATCGACGATCCATACCCCGCGGCGCGAAGCATGCTCGAACACGACAAAATGGTCGTGGTTCCAATGCAGAATCATTCCCTTGCATAGGCGCGGCAGGTCGTCAACTTCATACAGCGCGCCGAAGCCTTCAAGGCCGAAGTGCTGAGCAGCCTGCAGCAGGGCGGCCGCGTCAACGCCGTCGCGGCCGCTTCCCGTAATGTCGCGCACTTCATCCAGCGAGACATGCTTGCCGTAGCCGCCGAGCACCATCGCCAAGCATGCCGCGCCGCAATCGGCCATTTCCATCTGCCGGATGACGGGAATGCGCATAGGCGTACGCAGATGCTTCATGTCGCAGTTCGCTCCTTGTGATACAGCGAATCGTAGAGCAAGGACAGCAAGTCGTACAACACATGCTCGTGCTCGCGCTGCGAGGAGCGTATCATCCGGTTCACGTGCATGTGAATGAAGCTCGGCGCAAGCCGTCGAATCGACACGTCGGAAGAAGGGTCTGCATCCAGTGCTGCCAGCGCATCGGCGATCGGCTTCAGCCGCAAAGTCCGCTCCCTAAGAATCGCGAGGCCCGGCTGCAGCGGATGGTTGGCCGGCAGCCCGCCTCGGAGCAGCGCCTCCAGCTCGCCACGTTCCTGTCGGAACCGCCTGCTGACCGACTTGCGGAACGCTCGCCCGCTGCGGAACTCCGCGTCATACGCATCGCGATATGCTGCGATCAACGTCCGTTTGGCGCTGCCATCGAGCCCGAGGCTGTCCAGCAGCATGTGAACGCCAGCGATAGCAAGCCGCCAATGCGTATCAAGACCGGTACTGCCGTCGTACAGCGCCATGATCTCCGCGACGGCTTCGCTGTCCGCGTGGAATAGGCGCTCTGCGAGCGGCAGGCCGTCCGGACCGCCGTATCGGATCGTCTCCGGCTCATAGGTGTCGAGCTGCCATCTCGCGAGACGGCGGTCCGTCATCCATGGCTGCAGCGCTGCATGAAGCAGCGGCAGCACCTCCTGCATGAGCGCTTGCGGCTCCCCGTGCAGCCGGATCCTTAAGTGAAGGTCGGGATCGCCGTAACGGATGAAGAACCATCGATCCACGGCGCCGCTGCGAACGGCAGGATCGATGACGGTGCTGTGCAGCATCGCGAGCGCTTGGTTCTGTACCCCGGGAGAAGCATACAGCTTCGCGTACAGCCATTCCGAACCGGGTGCATGGAAGACCGGGCCCATGCCCAGGATGTCATTAGCGTTCGCGGCAGCAAAGGGATGAGTCGCCGATGGCTGCTTCGGCGGAGCAGGCTGCTGGGCGAACGGAATGATCAGCTCATTCATGTAGCGTCCATCCGGTCCTTCGACGGGCAGAGAGGAAGGATCGGGGAATTGCTCCATGAGCAGCACGGGAGGACCTTCATTGCCGGCGCGCTTGTATGCCAGCTCGACGAAGGCATCCACGCTAAGCCGGTTGTCCAGGTCGACGGGCAGCTCGTGATCGAACTCGGTCAGCACAACGTATCGCGGAACGCCGCGACGCGCGCGCCACTCTTGGACGGCACGGAAGCGTGCTTCGCCGCCGTGTTGGTCCAGCGCTTGAATCTCATCCATCGACAGATTCCATCGGGCACGCGCCAGCACGACCCGGCCGTAGACGACGCGCGGCAGATCGGGCAGGTCGGCCAGCGGTCCCCATTCGAATCGCAGCCCGCCCGTGACGTCCTGTCCTTGAAGCTCGCCGAGGAATCGGTAGGCGGCAAGTCCGCGGCCTTGATAAGTCAGCGCATTGGACATGCGCGGAATGATCTCGCGCCCCAGCCGGCGGGAACGCAGTCGAATCCGATCGCCGCGGACCGAGACGAGCAGATCGGACAGGGCGATAAGCTTATCCCCTTCTGCCGTTGAGCGGCACAGGTACCCGATCTCATGGTCGCGCAGCCGCGGCCGCGCGATAATGTTGCCCATCCTGCCCTCCGGCAGATGGACGATCTCCGCGAAGATCGCGTCCGGACGCAGACGCTCCTCTTGGCGAAGATGCGCCAGGACGCCTTGCTCCAGCTCGGGGTCGGCATCGCAGAAGCGGCCGAGCATTCTGGCGCCGGACGGCCCCATGACGGCGTGCAATAAGATGCGGCCGTTCGTGCATGCGGGATCGTCTGCCGAGATGGAGATCATGGCCGCGAATGCGTCGGCGAGCACGGCAGGACTTGCCTTCAGGCTTGCCAGATTCTCCGCATGCAGCTCGAGCTGCCGGACCGGGCCAGCCTGCCCCTCGGACAGGCATGCGATCAGCTTGCGGAGCAGCAATCTGTCAAGCTCGGTCCACGCGGCTGTCCGTTCCTCGCTGGCGGCATCTTCCTCGAGCCCTTCGAGCAGCGGGGAGGGATCATGCTCCGCGTCGCGCCGCCGATCTGGACGGAACGCGAAGCCGATGCCGAGCTCTTCGTCCAGCACCTCGGCCAGCGGCATCTCGCAATCGCCGTAGCGAGCGGCATAACGCTCCCGGAATTCGCTCAACGCTGTCCTCGGAGCAGGCCGGACGAGATGCCGCAGCGCTTCGATGCCGGCGAGGACCGAAGCGATCTCGGCCGCACCGAGCATGGCGGTGGAGGACGGCTTGCTCATATCGACCTGAAAGAGGGAGGAGGGGGTAACTTCGGCAGGAAGGGCGGTCAGTTGATCGATAACGGCCTGGTAGCTCGCTGGCGGTTGGCCGATTCCCCGATCATCGAGCTGCTGCAGGGCCTCGCTAACGCTGCGCAGTCTCCGCCCCCATGCCTGAGCCGACGGGATGTCCATGTATTGTTGAATCAGCTCTTGCAGTTGGTCCTTGCCCGTCACGATCGGCGACAGCTCGGAAAGGAGCAGTTGGCTGTCGATCAATTCGTCGAGATAACTCGCCGCTGCCTCCCGTTCGACGTCCGGAAGCAGTTCGCACAAGCGAGCAAGAAGCGCTTCGTAGCGGACGCCGATACGGGCATAATCGAGCAGATTGACAAGGTAGGGCTCCGGGGCGACTTGGACGAGACTATACCGGCGGCCGACCGGGCCGCGCGACGCTTCGGCATAGCGCAGCCGGCCTGCTGCTTCGTAGAGACTCGAATTGGTATAATAGCGCGCATGTCGACGGATATCGGGAAGCATCGCGATGGATTCGCATAGTTCGCTTAAGTAGCCGGCATCGAGCCTCGTGCGCCGCCGAATCGCTGCGGTTCCGCCGATACGCAGGTCAGTCGCTTCTCCGATTCGCCCCGTCGTCCAGCCGGCGAACAGGCCGAACGGCGTTGCTCTGCCGGCCATTCGCGCGAAATAACGGATCAGCGACTGCTCGACGGATCGGCTGCGCTCACTGTCCGGATGCTGCCGCCAGTGCGGCAATTGGGCGAATAGAACGGGAGAAGCGAGATAGAGCGCCTCTTGCACGACAGGCTCTTCGATCATGGCGCGAAGCTGCTGCCTGAGTTCGTCCCATATGGCTTCAGGCGGCAGCCTGTCTTGCCGTCCGGTTCCCGAAGCAGCTGCAGCAGACGCAGCGCGTTCTGCCCACCCCGTGTAGGCATCGAAGGGGAGGAGGGGCGTGCGCAGCATGAAGAAGCCGGAGGGGATATAGGAATGCCGGGTGTGTCCGGCTTGATATTCGCTCGTCATGGATCGCTATCTCCTTCACGTGGGAATAGACAGGGCTTCGTGGGCAGCCCTGTCTATCAGATGAATGCGGTTACCGCGTTAGCAGCAAGACTTGGCGCAAGTGGAATACGTCGTGTCGCAAGTGATGTTCTGCGAGCGGTAGCGTCCGCCTACGGCGTCTTTCAGCTGCTTGTCGCTCAGCACTTTCACCGTCTCCTTGTGCAGGGACAGCTTCTTCGTCGTTGTCTTCTCCAATCGAATCACCTCCTCTCATAGAAGGGGTCTCTGCTTCGCGGTGCCGGTTCAGGGGCGGCTGCCCGCCAAGGACAGCATGAACAGGCGGTCCCAGTTCGGCTCAACCGCGGTGGCGGCTGCCAGCAGCGTCAGCGCTACACCTGCTGCACCGACAAGCATGTCTGCGCTGGCTTCCCAGCGGGGCCGGCCGTCTTCGCCGATGACTCGCATCGGGAAACCGCCATGCGGTTCGCCGATCCGACGCATGGCGACCAGTTCGGCAAGCCAGCGGCGAGCCGCCGACGCGAGCACTGGGTCTCCTGCAGAATGCCGCAGCCGATTGAAGATTTGGACCAGGCCCGCGGCGCCGTGACAGAGGCTGGCGTCCACGACGCCGCTTGCCTCGAGCACACGCCCGGCTGCCGACCTTGCAATGGCGTGCGCGTCGGAAGACCATGCAGGCACGCCGGCAAGCTTCGCCGCATTCTCGAGCGCGATCGCAACGCCAGGATCGCCGTAGCACCAGCCCGTACGCGCGGGGACCGGCTCGATTCCGGGGCCGATTGCGCGATAGTAGCGCGAAGGCGCATGCTCGGGCTGCAGCTGCGCACGCATCCAGGCCACGGAGCCGCGCAGCAATCGCGCGGTCCGATCGGGCACAATGCCTGCCGCCAGCGCTCCGCCGAGGAATCCGATGACGCCGGGCATGCCGTGCGCCATGCCGAGGTTGTACGCGCCGTGCGGCATTTCCTGCTGTGCCGTGCCGCGCATCAACGCTGGGGCAGTGAACCAAGAAATTCCAGCAGACGAGCTTTCGCAGCGGTCTTCCAACTGCCGGACGATGGCGGCCGCAAGGGCGGCGGCGGCCTTGCCGGGCAGCCGCTCCAACGCGTACACGCCGATGCCTGCCAGCCCGTTGATCAGGTCATAATCCCCGTCCCAGCGCGCTGCGGTCATCGCTTCGAGCAGCGCTTCATCGATCGTACTCAGAGGGTCCTCGCTGCCCGGCTGCATCCAGTATTCAGCTAGATGAGCCGCTGCCCATGCGATTCCGACGAAGCCGCCGTGCAGCGAAGGGAGCATCGGCTGCGTCTCGAGCGCTGTCATGCTGATGTCGAGCAGCTTACGGATCGGAGGCTCTGCCAGATGGCCGGGCACGGAGCGCGCATGATAATGCAGATAGACTGCCATCATCGCGCTGTCGATACCTAATGTATCACCTTGCATATGCGGCAGGCTGGCAACGAGATCCTCGGCAATGCCGACAGCACATTGCAAGGCTTCGCGCTGCAATTGTCCGTCTGCTAAGGGCTGCCACACAGCAATTCCTCCCGTACTCTGGTTTAGGCTCCGTTCAATACATTGCGTATCATTCTGGCGTAATCGTATCGCCTAACGGTTGTCCATGCCAAGTTACGGACTGTCATCACTATTGTCACGCGAAGCGGCGCAATAGACTGGAAGGACTAGGGGGACGAGCGTGCAGAATATTCGAGGTTCGACATTATTCAACATTATTGCCTAGAGACAGCGA
>JAEWJS010000174.1 GCA_023386495.1 Bacillota bacterium
GCATTAGGAACAGCCTTGCATCCATGGATGCAAGGCTGTTCTCGTCTGGGCTGCTACGCGCGTTCCTGTCCTGCTGGCGCTATTCCTGCGCCTGCTCCGCCCCTTGCGCCTGTCCCTCCGCTTCGTCCGGCTCGCGAAGCGCTTCGAGGATCTTGCCGGCGAGCTTCTCGCCGATCGACAGCGGCTTGAAGTCTTCGATGGCGGCTTCGCGAATCTTCTTGAGCGAGCCAAAATGCTTCAGCAATTGCTTGCGCCGCTTCTCTCCGATGCCCGGAATGGCGTCGAGCTTGGATGCGACCATCGACTTGGCGCGCGTCTCGCGATGGAACGTAATCGCGAAACGGTGCACTTCCTCCTGGATGCGCTGGAGCAGGTAGAACTCCTGACTGTCCCGCGGCAGCGGCACGATCATCGGCGGATCGCCTGTCATGAGCTGTGCCGTCTTATGCTTCGCATCCTTCACGAGTCCGCATACCGGCACGTACAGGCCGAGCTCGTTCTCGAGCACGTCGAGCGCCACGCTAATCTGGCCGCGGCCGCCGTCGACGATGATCAGGTCCGGCGGCTGCAGCCCCTCCTTCATCACGCGCTCATAGCGCCGGCGAATGACCTCGCGCATCGTCTCGTAATCGTCCGGTCCCTGCACGGTCTTGACCTTATACTTGCGGTATTCCTTCTTATCCGGCTTGCCGTCCGTGAAGACGACCATGGCGGATACCGGATCGCTGCCTTGAATGTTCGAGTTATCGAACGCCTCGATGCGGTGAATCGCAGGCAGGCCAAGATGGTCGGCAAGGCTCTGCGCCGCCTTCACGCTCCGCTCCTCATCCCGCTCGATCAAGCGGAACTTCTCTTCCAGCGTCACCTTCGCGTTGTTCATCGCCATCGCGACGACTTCCTTCTTCTTGCCCCGCTGCGGCACATGCACCTTCACCTTGAGCCAGCTCTGCAGCGACTGCTGCATCTCCTCATCGACCGGTGCCGCTTCGTCAGCAGCCTCGATGGCGGCGCTGGACAGTTCCTCGCCTGCATCAGCCGGCTTGGCGGACGGCAGGAAAATCTCCTTCGGCAGCGCCGGATTGTCGCTGTAATATTGCGTCACGAACGTCATGAAGTCGTCATGGGCTTCGCCGTAATAAGGGAATGTCGATGCCCGGCGTTCGATCAGCTTGCCTTGGCGCATGTACAGAATTTGCACGCACATCCAGCCCTTGTCCGTCGCATAGCCAAACACGTCGCGATCAAGCGCATCCGCGAGCGTGATTTTCTGCTTCTCCATGACGGCATCGATGTTGATGATCTGATCGCGGTACTCCTTGGCCCGTTCGAACTCGAGCGCCTCGGCTGCCGCCTCCATTTTCTGCTGGAGCTGCGCCTTGACCGCATCATGGCCACCGTTTAGGAATCGCGTGATCTCCTGCACCATCTCCTCGTATACGGCCTTGTCCACGTCGAATTCGCAAGGCGCGACGCACTGCCCGAGATGGTAGTACAAGCACACCTTATCCGGCAGCGTCTTGCACTTGCGCAGCGGGTACAGCCGGTCGAGCAGCTTCTTCGTCTCCTGCGCGGCATAGGCGTTCGGGTACGGGCCAAAATACTTCCCGCGGTCCTTCACGATCCGGCGCGTCACCTCGAGCTTCGGGTGCGTCTCGCTCGTGATCTTGATATACGGGAACGACTTGTCGTCCTTCAGCAGCACGTTGTACCGCGGATGATACTGCTTGATCAGATTGCATTCCAAGATGAGCGCCTCCATGTTGCTGGAGGTCACGATATATTCGAAATCCCGGATTTCCGAGACGAGTCGCTGCGTCTTCGCGGTGTGGCTGCCCGTGAAATAGGAACGGACGCGATGCTTGAGCACCTTCGCCTTGCCGACGTAGATGATCGTGCCTTCGCCGTTCTTCATCAGATAACAGCCCGGCTGGTCTGGCAGCAATGCCAGCTTGCCGCGTATATTAGCTTGGACCCGAGACAGCCCAATTTCATTATCTGGTGCCATATGCTTTGCATCCCCTCCCCATGCCTCCATTGTAGCACATCCGTTCCCCTTGTAGCTCTACCTCGGATTTGTCTCATTATTGTCACAATCCCACTGCTTTACAATTGATTATAGGGATGGTTATAATGGTTGGAGCGAATAATACTGGTAAGTGTCCTGACAGGAGGATTCAATCATGGAGAACGTACGAGATCCGCGCGAACATATCAACGAGGAACCGAGCAACGACTTTCTCGACGTAGCCTTCGGCTTCGGGGGCATGTTTATTTTCATGGTGGTCGTGTTCGCTGCAGCCGTCATCGTGAAATACTTCATTTCCTAAGCCGCGCACTTTCGTCACAACAGACAAGCCCCGCATCAGCGCTTCAGTCGCTGGTGCGGGGCTCTTTTCGTAGGATAATGGATGAGTTCGTCGCGTTGCTTACGTCCTGCCTCGCTTATTGTCGCCGTTGACCCGCACCCGATCCACGAACGGGCGGACGCGGTCCATGAGCCGCTGCCCCTTATGCGCTTCCTCGCCGTCCTTGTTCGTGAAGCTGAAGTGCCGCTCCAGCGCATCCAAGTCATGATTGGACGTGTAGAACGTCGGTTTGCGGTTCATCCGATAGTTCAGAATCGTCCCCATCACATGATCCCGCACCCAAGGATTCAGATTCTCCGCGCCGATATCGTCGAACACGAGCAGGTCCGTCTCCTTCATGAGCTCGACCGTCTCACGCACCCTACCCGGCTGGTCCAGCATCGATTTCAGATCCTCGACGAATTCCGGCATGTAGACGATGACGCCGGAATGGCCCGCCTTGGCCAATTCATTCAGCATATAGCCCATCAGGTACGTCTTGCCGATGCCAAAATGGCCGTACAGATACAATCCCTTCGGCTGCAGCCCCGACTCCTTCGTCAGCGCGATATACTCCATCACTTGCCCTAAGGCTCCAGCACGCTTGAGGTCCAGCTTCATCATTTCTTCCAAATCATAGCCTGCGCGCATTGCCGAATCATCCACGTAGAAGCTGCGAATGCGGCTGCGCACTTGCGCGGAGCTCTGGTAAGCGATCTGTTTGCCGCAGGGAACCTTGGCATCGAATACCTGCACCATGCCGTTAACCGTCTCGCATGACAGCTTGGTGTAGTGACCCTGAAAGTCGTTCGGGCATGCGTCGAGTCCCGGACAGGCCGCGCAGTTCTTCTGCTCCTTCACGTACTGATACAGCTTGTTCAAATTCAGCTTGATCGCTTCGTTGTCCAGCTCGGGATGCTCCGACCAGAAATGCCGCAAGCCGGGGTCGGCCATCACTTCGCGCATTAACCGATCGGCATTGCCGGCCATCTCCCTGCCGCCTGACCAAGACTTCAATGCATCGCTTAGCGATTCCATCTTCCTATGCCTCCCCGCGCTTATCGGTATTTAGCTTCCTCGCCAAGTTCATGAGCCTTTCGAGCTCTTCCGGCGTGACTTCCTCCGCGTCATGCGACTGCTCCACGATCGGAATGGCGGGCTTGCGCGACGCGCTGCCGGCGCTTCGATTGCCGCCTCTGCCGCCGTTATAGCGGCGCTGTCCGCCGCTGCCGCCTGCCCCTGCTTGCGCGGCAGCTTCCCGCTTGCGCTCCTCGATCTTCAGCTGATCCTGCACGTAGGCCACGGCCTTCTCGTACGAGTCGACGGTACGGATCAGCATGTTCGAGACGACCGATTCGATATAGCCCTTCGTCAGCCGCTGCGAATCGTTCATGCCGAGCACGTAATGGATCAGGACGTTAATCGCGCCTTCCGGCAGCTTATAGTTCAAGTCGATTCGCTCGAATTCGCGGTCGATCCATTCCGGCACGGCGCCGGGGAAGAACTTCTTCAAGAAGCGCGTATACGGCTCATTGCGCATCAGCATGTTATACTGCGCAGCATCGCAGCGGCCGGCCAGCTGCTTCGGCACGTCGAGGTAATGCTGAGCCTGCACCTCGACCTCGTCCGGCATCTCCGCTTCCGGCTGGTCCGCCGGCTGCGAACCCGGCGTGTAGCCGGCCCGCGCGGCTGCCCGATTGCGCGCTTCGCTGCGCTTGCGATCCTGGCGGTACAACTGGCTCGCCTTGCGCTGCAGATCCTCGAGCAGCAGCTCGCCTTCCGACGTGAAGATGCCGTCTTCGTCTAGCAGCCGGCACATGTCGGCCGCGGTAAGCTCGTACTTATACGCGACGTAATTGACGATCGCCATGCCTTCCTCGTCCGTGCGAAGCTGCTCCACGGCGGCGCGATTCGCCGCATTCCGCGGGAAGCGCAGAATCAATTCGCCGTACGTGATGCCGGCCGACTCCATTGCCGCTGCGGCAGCCTCGGGCATGATGCGAGCACGCGCAGGCGCAACCTCGGCCAGCGCTTGCTCCAGTTCCTCGTCCGCCGCATGCGTGTTCAAGCGGAATAGCTCGTAGAACGGCACCGAGATCGATTCCTTGACCGGACGGGCCTCTGCGAGCTCGTCCGGCTCCCCGACATAGAATTGCTCGCCGAGCGCGACGACCGCGTACTTGCCGATCTTGTCTCGCAGCAGCATGACCAGATGGTTCGTCCGGAAGAAGTCTGCCGGCGACATCGGCGCTTGCAGCGCGTATTCATACACGATATCGTCGCCGCTGTGCAGCACGATCCGCGACGTCTGCAGCAAGCCGACCGCTTCAAGGCGCGAAGCCTCATCCGCCAGTCCCCTGCGACCGGCATCGTTCATCTCGAGGCCGAGTCCCAGGAAGAGCCTGCGCTGCGGCTCCAAGCCGGAATAACCGACCTTGCCTTCCTGCACATGGTGATAGAGCAATTGGTAGAGCGATGCCGCGACGGCACCGATCATCGGCTGATAGATGAACTGAATCGTTTTCAGGTCCAGCGCGCTCAACGAGAAATCGCGATAGGCATAGTAGCGGTGATGTTCGGTATATTGGTGCACATGCTCGATCCGCATCGTTCGAATAACCCCATCCGTCAAGGCGCTGCACGATCGTCCAGCGCCTTCTAGTTTCTATCATTCTAACATAAATCGACGGCTGCTAATATGCGAACACGACTGTCATTTGTTAACGATTCGAC